>JAHFCF010000029.1 GCA_023249645.1 Elusimicrobiota bacterium | reverse complement strand
CGGGGCTGTTGGATCTTTTCGTCTCCTCCTCTACTCGCGCAACTTCCAGCCGGCTCATGGATGAGAAGATTCTCTCGCACGCCCAGGCTTATGTGGGACGGCGCAAAGTCTTGCCCTCGGTGGCCGAGAAAACCAAGCTGCGAGTGCTGATCCTGGCCGGGAAGCTCCTCAAGGACCTCAATGACCTGGCTTTGATCAAGCCCGGCGGGATCTTCGGTTCTCCCAAGATCTTGGTTTCCTTCAAAGAGACCGGACCGGGAGCCGGCAAGGATGTCGGCCGGGCCTCGGACGTCCTGCGGCGGCAGCTGACGGCGAGGGGCTACGAGGTCCAGGATTTGAGCGACCATCTCAACGAGCGCCGCCAGAAGACCGGTTCCGAGGAAGAGGCTTTGGCCGCGGCTCGGGTCACGGGCGCCGACGTCATGGTTTTTGGAGTCGTCTCAGCGACTGCCGCGCCCAATGACTCATCGGCCAGCTACCGGATCTCCCACGCCCGGCTTTCCGCCGGCGTCCATGCGGTGGCGACAGGAGGATCCATCGCCTCCCTCGAGGAGGAGGCTGATGCCGAGGACCTCTCCTCGCAGGAAGCCGCATCCAAGGCGCTTGAGGACGTCGGGCAGCAGGCCGCGGAGAAGCTGGCCGACGCCCTGGCCAAGAGCTTCCCACGGAGTTCCGAGATGTCGCTGGAAGTCTTGGGCCTGGAGAACCTCGCCGTCGTGCGTCGATTCATCTTTGCCGTGCGCCAGCTGCCCCGAGTGACCGGAGCGGCCGTGCTCGAGCTCTCTCCGGGCTTGACGCGTCTGCAGGTCTTCACCGACGGGCTCACGGTCGAGGACATGGGCGCGCTTCTCCTGCGCTTGCCGGACCATATCCTCGAGGTGCATGCCGTGGACACGGATGCACGCGTCATCGAGGTGGCGTGCGGCGGGCGCAAATAAGCGCCCTGGTTGCCTGTCGCTCTGTTTTATAAAAAATCATTTTAAAATAAGCATTTTTATTCGTATTTTTTATTTTGGCGGGAACTTTTTTCGCCCTCGATCGTATGGAGTGGGAGGAAAGGGGGACTGCCATGGGCCAAAGACCAGAGCTCACGCGTCTGATCCGTAAGGGCGAATCCGAGACTGTCGAGTTCAAGCGATCCTTCGGTCGTGAAGCCATTGAGACCCTCTGTGCCTTCGCCAATACCGCCGGAGGCGTGGTGCTGATCGGTGTAGACGACGATGGGGCAGTCAAAGGCGTGCCGGCGGCTCAGAATGTCCTCAGAGACTGGTCCAATCAGATCTGCCAAGGGAGCCGCGGGCTTCATCCATCTTTGGAGACGATCATGGTCCAGGGCAAGACAATGGTTTGTATCCAAGTTGAGGAGAGTCGTATCAAGCCGGTCATGTGCCACGGCCGAGCTTTCATGCGCTCCGGTTCGACGACCCGCCAGATGAGCGTCGAGGAGATGTCTCGTTTGGTCCTAGCGAATGCCGGCGTGACATGGGACGCGGTTGCAGAGGAGCGCGCCACCCTGGCTGATATCTCCATGCCCAAGGTCCGAGTCTTTATGGAAGCGGCCAGGCGCGCTAAACGGCGCTCCATCCCCGTTGGGGCATCTCCCCGTGAGCTGTTGGAAAAGCTGGAACTTATGATCGGGGGCAAGCCTACGCGGGCGGCGATTTTGCTGTTTGGGGTAAATCCCCAGAGATTCTATAGCCAGGCCAAGCTCAAGATCGGCCGTTTCCGGGGGGAGACGCTCATCGTGGATGACCGACGAATCGAGGGGACATTATTCCATCAGGTGGAGGAAGCCATCGCCTACTTCCGGGAGAAGTTGGACACCCGTTTTGAGATGACGGGCCGACCGCAGAGGGATGTGGTCTGGGAGTATCCACTGAAGGCTCTGCGCGAGGCAGTGATCAATGCTGTGTGCCATAGAGAGTACATGAGTCCGCGAGATACGGAGGTGCGCATCTACGACAATGAGCTTATAGTTTGGAATGACGGTGGCCTGCCTCCCACGCTATCCATCCAAGCGTTGCGTAAGCAACATGCATCCATGCCTCGCAATAGGCAGATCGCGGAGATCTTCTATTATGCAGGGCTGATTGAGGCTTGGGGTGGCGGAACTAGGATGATTTTCGATGAGTGCGCCGCATCCGGACTGCCGGAGCCCCCCAAGCATTCTCCAAGGCCCCCCCAAGTAACCCCCCACCACCCCCCAAGTAGCTCGTCGAGATTTTCGACATACCCCCCAACTATCCCCCAGGTACCCCCCAAGTACCCATCCAACATTCCCCAAGCGGTCGATCGGCTCAGGCTGCTTGAATTCTGCTTGGAACCGCGTACGATCAAAGAGATGCTGGATGTCATGCGTTTGAGAGATCGGAAGAGTTTTATGGCCCAGCATCTCAGGCCGTTGCTCAAGGATGGCGGACTTGCCATGACGGATCCGAGTTTTCCCAACAACCCCCGTCAGCGCTATGTGACTACGCAAAAAGGCCGAGGTTTCTTAGCTCTGGCGGGAACTTTTTTCGCCCTCAATCGTATGGAGTGTGAGGAAAGGGGGCTTGCCATGAGACCAGACGAAGAAAAATCAGCGAAAGGAGAGCTCTGATGCTCTCCCGCATCTTCTCCTGCGGCGTGCGCGGGGCCGAGGGTTATCCCGTCATGGTGGAGCTCGACTTGGCCAACGGTCTGCCGGGCTTCACCACCGTGGGCCTGCCGGATGGCGCGGTTCGTGAATCGCGCGACCGCGTGTGCGCGGCGGTGCGCAACTCGGGGTTCAAGTTCCCCCACCGCCGCATCACGGTCAACCTGGCCCCGGCTCAGACAAGGAAGCAGGGCTCGCATTTCGACTTGCCCATCGCCGTGGCGGTGCTTGCGGCCTCGGGGCAGCTTCCGCCCGGGGATTGGTCCAGGCGCCTGGCCTTTGCGGGAGAGCTGGCCTTGGATGGGACCCTGCGTTCGGTGCGCGGAGCCTTGGCCATGGCGGCCGCTGCCGAGGTTTGCGGCGTCTCTGGCATCGTGGTCCCCAAAGAGAACGCCTCCGAGGCGGCGTCCGCGGGCCTGTGCGCTTACGGCGCGGCCAGTCTGCGCGAGGTGGTGGAGTCTCTGGCGGGATCGGGTTTGGATCGCGTCCTCCCCTCAGGAGGAGCGGCTTTAGAATGCGGGGCCAGCGTGGATTTCTCGGAGGTCCGCGGTCAACCCGTGGCTAAGAGGGCCCTGGAGATCGTGGCCGCCGGAGGACACCATGTGCTCCTCATCGGGCCGCCCGGCTCGGGCAAGTCCATGCTGGCCAAGCGCATGCCCACGATCCTGCCGGACCTCGCTCCCGGAGAGGCTCTGGAGGTGACGCGCATCCATTCGGCGTGCCGGGAGAAGCCGCTCGTGGGCCTCATGACCCGCCGTCCCTTCCGCGCTCCGCACCATTCAGCCTCCCAGGCGGCGCTCATCGGCGGAGGGCCGTTCGCCAGGCCGGGAGAGGTGGCCCTGGCGCACGGCGGGGTCCTTTTCCTGGATGAATTGGCCGAGTTCAACCGGCCGGCCTTGGAGTCCTTGCGCCAGCCACTGGAAGACGGCGTGGTCGTGGTGGCGCGCGCCAAGGAGACCGTGGAGTATCCCTCGCGATTCTGTCTGGTGGCGGCGACCAACCCCTGCCCGTGCGGCTGGCTGGGGCATCCCACGCGGTCTTGCGTGTGCACGCCGCCCGCCGTGGACAGGTATGTCTCCCGCCTTTCGGGCCCGCTGTTGGACCGCATCGATGTGCAGGTGGAGGTCTCCCCCGTGCCTTTCGAGGCTTGGAGCGCGGCGTCTTCTCTGGAGGAGGGTTCCTCGCAGATCCGCGCGCGGGTGCAGGCGGCGCGGCTTCGACAGAAGGAGCGCTTCGCGCACGCGGACTTCGCTGTCAATGCCTTCATGCCGGCCAAAGACCTCCGGCGCCTGTGCGGCGTGGACGCCTCGGGCCTTCAGACCTTGGAGCACGCGGCGCGCAAGTTCTCTTTCTCAGCTCGGAGTCTGGACCGGATCTTGCGGGTCGCGCGCACGATCGCGGATCTGGCGGGGGCGGAGAAAGTGGAGGTCCGCCACCTGACCGAGGCGATGCAGTACCGCTGTTTGGAGCGATTGCGATGAAATATACTATCCTTGGAGCCCAGACCATGACACAAGATCCCTTTGCCGCGCGCGTGGAGGCCGGCATGCTCGAGCGCGGCCTGACCTTGCGCGGGCTTTGCCGCGAGATCGGGCTGGATCCTTCTTTTTTCTCCAAGGTCCTCACGGGCAAGCGCAGCCCGCCTTCCGAGGAGGCCGTGCTGCGTCGCATCGCGCAGGTCCTGGGTCTGGACCCCGTCGAACTCATGGTGTCCGCCGGCCGCATCCCCTCCGAGTGGAGCGCGCTTTGCGACGATCCTGAGCTTTTGCGCGAGATCCAGGGCCGCGTGGGAGGGACCGTCTTTGCTCCTCAGCCGGCGCCGGAGCAACGACCGGTCTTCCGTCTGCCGCCCAAGCCGTTCTCCGAGGAACTGCTATGAGCCCCGGATTGCTGGCGTGGATGAGGCTCAATGCTTGCGGCGTGAGGCCCGATCATCTGCGCAGCCTGGCCGACCGGCTGGGTTTTGAGAAGGTGATGAAAGCCGGGGTCCCTGAGCTTGTGGAAGCCGGCTTGAATCAGGAAGCTGCCGAGAGAGTGGCTGCTTTTGACGCGCAGCGCGAGCAGGAAGAAGCTTTGGACCTGGGCTTGCGCGTGCTGGCCTTCGATGAGCCGGATTATCCCGGCAGTCTGCGATCCATCGTGGACGCGCCGCTGGTCCTTTATGTCTGGGGCACCTTGGATGCGAGCCGCGATGGCCTGGCCATCGTCGGCACGCGGCGGCCCACTCCTTACGGCCGCCGCATGGCGCGCCGGCTGGCCCAAGAAGCGTGCTCTCGCATGGTCATCGTCAGCGGCCTGGCGCGCGGCATCGACACCGAGGCGCACCGGGCCGCTTTGGAAGCTTCGGGCACGACCTGGGCGGTTCTGGGCAGCGGCCTGAAGACGATCTATCCGCCGGAGAACGCGGGCTTGGCCCATGAGATCGTGTCCGCCGGAGGCTGTCTTTTGAGCGAGTTTCCTCTCGATACGCAGCCGCTGCCCGGGAATTTCCCGCGCCGCAACCGCATCGTGGCGGGTCTCTCCTGGGGGACCGTGGTGGTCGAGGGCCTGGATAAGTCCGGCTCGCTCATCACCGCGCGCCTGGCCTGCGAGCAGGGGCGGCAGGTCTTCGCCGTGCCGGGCCCGGCGGATTCTCCCCTGAGCGACGCTCCCTTCCGGCTCATCACGCAAGGCGCCCAACTCATCCGCTCCATGGCGGATGTCTGGCCGGACCTTCCACCCGGCTGTCAGACGCGCGCCGAGGCGGTCCCGATTTCCGCTGCGCATAAAAAAATCCTAGAATTGCTGGGCTCTGAAACGCGCTCCCTGGAGGAACTGGGATGCGGATCGGGGCTTGACGTGCCCCAGCTGTCTCAAGCGCTCATCGAGATGGAGCTTGAGGATCTTGTTCAAGCCGTGCCAGGACAACGCTATGCCAAAAAAGGCAAC
Organism: Elusimicrobiota bacterium; assembly: GCA_023249645.1. GTDB lineage: Bacteria > Elusimicrobiota > Elusimicrobia > UBA1565 > UBA9628 > UBA9628. The sequence continues at coordinate 16,435 of JAHFCF010000029.1, read as the reverse complement.
TAAAAAGACCGCCGACAAGCCCTGCCTCGTGATCGTGGAGTCTCCGGCCAAGGAGAGGACGATCTCGCGCTTCCTCAAGGGCGCGCATGTCGTGCGCAGCTCATTCGGCCATGTGCGAGACCTGCCCGTCAAGCGCATCGGCGTCGACGTGGACGACGACTTCGCGCCCCAATACGTCGTGCTGCCCCGGGCCAAGAAGCTCTTGCCGGACTTGACCGCCCTGGCCGAGAAGTCGCCCTATGTGTATCTCGCGACCGACCATGACCGGGAGGGAGAATCCATCGCCTGGCATCTGGTCTCCCTGCTGGGCTTGAAGCCGGAAAAGGTCCGGCGCATCACCTTCCATGAGATCACGCCATCGGCCATCGCCGAGGCTTTGGGATCGCCCCGGGCCCTCGACCGGCATCTGGTCGACGCCCAGCAGGCCCGACGCGTCATCGACAGGCTGGTGGGTTACATGCTCTCGCCCCTTCTCTGGGCCAAGATCCAGAGCGGGCTTTCCGCGGGCCGGGTGCAGTCCGTGGCGGTCCGGCTCATCACGGAACGCGAGCGCGAGATCCAGGCCTTCAAGCCCGAGGATTTCTGGACCGCGGCGGCCATCCTGGAGAAGGCGGGCTCCCCGCCGCCTTTCGAGGCGAGGCTTTCGCTTTGGAAGGGGGACAAGGTCGAGTCCACGCAGACCACGGAGCTCTTCGCCGAACCCTACCGCGTCAAGCTCACCAATCTCCGGACCCGAGAGGCTGTCGGCGAGGTGGAAAGCGCTCTTAAGGGCGCGGCCTTCAAGGTCGCCCATGTCGAGAGAAAGGAGCTCCGCCGCCGCGCGACCGCGCCTTTTGCGACGAGCACTCTGCAGCAGGCGGCCTCCCAGAGGCTCGGCTTCGCGGCCGAGAGGACCATGCGTGTGGCCCAGAGCCTCTATGAAGGAGTGGACCTGGGAGGAGGAGAATCGGTGGGTCTGATCACCTACATGAGGACGGATTCCTTCTTCATCTCCAAGGTCGCGGCGCAGGAAGCGGCCCTTTTCGTGCGCGAGAAGTTCGGTCCGGACTATGTGCCGGCCCAGGCGCCCGCCTATCAGACCAAGGCCTTGGGGGCCCAGGAGGCGCACGAAGCCATCCGGCCGACCAGCGTGCATCGTCTTCCCGACCAGATGAAGTCCTTCCTCAATCCGGATCAACTCCGTCTGTACGATCTGATCTGGAAGCGTTTCGTGGCCAGCCAGATGTCGGAGGCCGTCTATGACACCTTGGCCGCCGACATCGAGAGCGGGCCGGCTGTTTTCCGCGCGGGCGGCCGCGTCTTGAAATTCGACGGGTTCCTCAAGGCTCAGCAGGGCGTCCTGGCGGAAGGAGAACTCCCGGAGGAGGACGAGGACGAGGAGCAAGCCGCCGCCCGTCTGCCGGCGATCGATGAGGGCGACGAGCTGCGATTCGTCGGATTCAAGATCGAGCCTCACCAGAGCACTCCTCCGCCTTACTACAACGAGGCGAGCCTGATCAAGGCCATGGAGAGGCACGGCATCGGCCGGCCCTCCACCTATGCCCCCACGATCAAGACCATCGTGGAACGCGGCTATGTGCGGCGCGGGATCAAGGACCGGCGTCTGACTCCCACGGACCTGGGGATGCTGGTCACGGAGAAGCTCAAGGCGCATTTTCCCGACGTGGTGAGTCTGAGCTACACGGCCGAGGTCGAGGAGCGCCTCGACAAGATCGCCGAGGGCCGGGACGGCTGGACCAAGGTGGTGGGCGATTTCTACAAGCCGTTCCGCAAGGCCCTGGACGCGGCTTCGCGCCAGATGGAGGTCTCCCGCGTCGAACCCAAAAAATCCGACGAGATCTGTCCCCTCTGCCAGCGCCCCATGCTGATCCGGGAAAGCCGCTTCGGCAAATACCTCTCCTGTTCCGGATTCCCCCGCTGCAAGGGAAAGATCCCTCTGGGAGCCGACGGCAACAAGATCGTCCCGGAAGAGACGGGCGAGAAGTGCGAACTGTGCGGCAAGTCCATGGTCATCCGCACGGGCCGGCGGGGCCGTTTCCTGGCCTGTTCCGGTTATCCGGTCTGCAAGAACACCTATTCCTTGGATGCGGAGGGCCGCAAGATCGAGGGGTCCCGTCCCCTGGTCACGGACATCCCCTGCCGCAAGTGCGGCAGCTTCATGTGGCTGCGCCTGGGCAAGAGGGGATATTTCTTGGCCTGCTCGGGCTTCCCTAAATGCCGCAACATCAAGCCCGTGGCCAAGGATGAGGGGGAAAGGCTGCGCGCCGCGGCTGAGGCCGCGCGCCCTCCTGCGCCTTGAAGACTTGGGTGCAGAAGTTCCTCATGCATCTGCGAGCCTTACGCAATTGTTCCCCCCATACTCTGCGCGCTTACGGTTCCGATCTGGAGCAGTTCGCCAAGAAACTCCCCGTCTCGGATCCCGCGGAGATCTCCCGGGCGCATGTCCGTTCCTATCTGACCATTCTGCAGGGAGAGAATTTGAGCCGCAATACGGTCCTGCGCCGCATATCCGCCCTGCGCGCTTTCCTCCGCTTCCTGAGGCAGGAGGGAGTGATGGTCCAGGATCCTTTCGCCGCCCTGCCCCTGCCTCGCAAAACGCTTCGACTGCCCAAATTCCTCACCGAGTCCGAGATGGCGGGTCTTCTGGCGCGCGGCGCCTCGCCGAAATCGCCTTTCAAAGAGAGGGACCGTGCCATCCTGGAACTCCTCTATTCCAGCGGTCTGCGCCGCGCCGAGCTTTCCTCTCTCAACGTCGGCGATATCGATTTCATCTCCGGGTTCGCCCGGGTCTTCGGCAAGGGCAGCCGGGAGAGGCTGGTGCCCGTGGGCAAGACGGCGCTCTCGTGCCTGCGGGATTCTCTGCGCCAGCGGGGGGCCTCCGCCTCGCGGCCCGGTGATCCTCTTTTCGTCAATGCCCAAGGTCGGCGCCTGACGGATGCCGGGGTGGCGTTCCTCCTCAAGGGATGGATCAAGCGCGCCGGCTGGCTCAAGCCGGTCTCGCCCCATGCCTTCCGCCACAGCTTCGCCACTCATCTCTTGAACGCCGGCTGCGACCTGCGATCGGTCCAGGAGATGCTTGGCCACAAGAGCCTGGCCTCCACCCAGCTCTACACGCACATGTCCTTGGAGAAGCTCAAGGCGGTCTATCGGCGCGCGCATCCCCAAGGGGGCGGCTCGGATGCTCGATAAGGTCGCTCTGCTCGTGGAGGAGACGGGCTGCGACAGGGCTGAGGCGGAATTGGCCCTGGAGATGTGCAGCTATGTGGTCGAGGAGGCGGTCAAGGCCATCCCGCGGCTGCTCAAGAACATCGTCATCCTCAAGGGCAAGCTCCGGCATCCCGACGGACACCTTTTCGGGCTTCTGCTCGTCATCCTCAACGCGAAATCGCGCACGGTCCTGCGCGTGCGCGCGGTGCTCTCCTACAATCCGGCGGTCTGCGCGGTCAGCCTGGAAAAGGATTGGTTCGAGTTCGAGAAGTTCCTCTACGGCTGCCGGCTCTCCGAGGGGAGCCTGCCGACGGAGAGCCTGGAGATCGAGCAGGCCATCTTGGGCCACCTGCGCTCCGCGTCCGGGACGGGGATCTTTGACGCGCAGACTTCGGGTGCCGACGCGGTCGAGGCGGAGCTCTGCGAGGTGCTCAAGCGTCTTCTGCGCTCTTCGGGCCTGGAATTGAGGATCAAGAAGGATATCGTGGACATGGGACAGTTCCACTCTTTGCGCCCCGCGTCCGCCGCGGAGGGAGACCGGCCAGGCCCCGACGCGCCGCGGCCGGCGGAGCTCCTGGTCTTGAAGGCGGCGCTCGAAGAGGCCCCTGACGGGATGGAGGCCGGCGAGCTGCATGCCGGCGACCTGGTCGCTCTGCGCATCGTCGATCCGCGCGATATCGCCCAATACCTCTCCAAACTCTTCGGCGGCTATTCCGAGAAGGGCCCTGTCCCCATCATGGCGCTCGTGGAGGCCGTGGAGGCTGCGGGAGAAGGCCGGCTGCTGCTGCGCGTGCGTTTCTCCGCCGGGGTCTGCGGAGACGCGCCCATCGCAGCGTCATCCCGGGTGCGCGCCCGGCGGGGTCCGATCACCGAGAAGAGGCTTTCCTGGTGGGAGCGGTTCTTCGGCTCCGATCAGACCTCTTGACACGTCAAGTCTCTGGGTCTTGACAAACTGCGCCATCCTGTTATACTCAATGTTGGCGGTGACGACGCCCGGCCTTAAGCAGCCATCTTCGGGATAGAGGGGTAAGATGACTGGTAAGGCCGGGCCTTTTTCTTTTGCTAGAATCCAGTTTCCCAGGTATGGCGAAAGAAAACCCCTCAGAAGCCCGCCAAGATAATTTTCCGCGCAATTTCTGTCTTATTTTTACGGTCATCTTCTTCCTTCTGTACTGGCCCCGCCTGCTGGCGCTCCCATCGAACGGGATATTCTCCCACATGGAGGATGTCTGGACAGATCTGTTGTTCCAATTCAGGGGACCCCGGCTTCCCACCGGAGACCCCCGGATCATCATCGCGGCCCTGGATGAGGACGCCGGGCAGAAATACGGCTTCCCTGTCCCACGCCTGATCCAGGCCCAGCTCTTAGATAAGCTAAAAGGCCTGGGTGTCAAGACTGCGGCTTTTGACGTCATGTTCTTCGATCCGCGCGAGGGCGACGGCGAGCTGGCTGCCGCCACAAGGCGCTTCGGCCGGGTCATCCACCTTTTTGTCATGCATGATGATATAGAGACCGGCGCGGTGGGTGTGGTCAACGAGCCAGTCCCGGCCTTGAAGAAAGCGGCGCAGCATCTGGGTTATCCCAATGTCCAAGGGGTGACTGATCCGGATGGGCATCTGCGCCGGGCTCTTCTGTTCGACAAACGCTTTGCGGACCCGCAGGATCCTTCTTTGATGGCGCCATCCTTGGATGCCGCCATTGTGGCCAGCTACCAAGACCGATCGCTAAGCGAGATCCAGACGGTTTGGGCTAATCCCGTGCCGCGACTGCTTCTTCTCAACGTTCGCAGGCCTGTGACTTGGCAGCGGCACGAGCTCTCCGATCCTCAAAGGGATGCCCACCTCTTGGCCCAGACAACCGTTGATTCGCCGTATCGGCGGCTCTCCGTCGTGGATATCCTGGAGGGCCGCCTGACTCAGGCGCAGAAGAGGGCCTTGAAGGGAGCCATCGTCATTGTGGGCTCGACCACGCTGGGCTACTACGACCATTATCCCAATCCCTTCGACCCGACGTCTCCTGGCGTGGATTACCACGCCAACATCATCGACAACGTCCTTCATGAAGATTTCCTGCGCGTGGTCCTGCCCATCGCTATCCTCGTGGTCATCCTGTTCATGATATGGCTTCCCTTCTTTTTCAGGCGCTTTTCCGCGGCTCTCAACAGTGTCGCGGTGGTCGCCGTGCTGCTGTCATGGGGGGCTTTCGTCTATTGGAATTTCTGCCGGGGAGTGCGGACGGATTTCGTCGCCCCGGTCGCGGCCCTCTTGCTCTCCTCCATGGTCCTGACCGCGCGCCGGGCCCTGACCGAGGGCGCGGAGAAGAGGTTCATCAAGCAGACCTTCGGCCAGTTCGTCTCGCCGGAGGTCGTCGAGAAGCTGGTGGCGGATCCCAGCCTCCTGAAATTGGGCGGAGACAAGCGGGAGATGACGGTCTTCTTCCTGGACATCGCGAACTTCACCTCCATCTCAGAGAAGATGCCTCCGGAAGCCCTGATCCAGTTCCTTAATAAATATCTGACGGCCTTGAGCCGCGTCATTCAGGATCGCAAGGGCACGGTGGACAAGTACATCGGCGACTGCATCATGGCCTTCTGGAACGCTCCCCTGGACGACCCGGACCATCGCCTCAATGCCTGCCTGGCAGCCGTGGAATGCCAGGCCCTGATGTCGGAGCTCAATAGACATTTGCAGGAGGGCGCTGCCTCGGGCCCGGCGATCCGCATCGGGCTCAACGCCGGGGCCATGACCGTGGGGCTGACCGGCTCCGAGAAGAAGCTGGCCTACACGGTCATCGGCGACGAGGTCAACCTCGGCGCGCGTCTGGAAGGCGCCAACAAGTTCTTCGGCTCGCGGATCATGGCCAGCGAATCGGTTTTTGAGGGGGCCAAGCATGCGGTGGAAGGCCGTCTCTTGGGCCGGGTGCTGGTGATTGGCAAGGCCATTCCGATCCGCGTCTTCGAGCTTCTGGGTAAAAAGGGAGAGATGGGTCCTGCCTGGGAGAAAGCCCTGTCTCTCTACCATGAGGGCCTGACTCAGCATGAGCAGAGGCGCTACGCTGACGCTGTCCGACTTTTCGAGGAGGTTCTCCGGATCTTCCCCGAGGATGGGCCGTCGAGATTCTATCTCAAGGCCGCCCGGGCTTACAGCGATGCCCCTCCCGCCGAGTCCTGGGACGGGGTGATCCGGCTGGCCGCCAAATAGGACCATGGGAATCTTCTGGAAGCTCCTCCTCGGGCATCTGCTGGCGGACTTCACTTTTCAGACCAACTTCATCAACCGCTGGAAACGCTCCAGCCTGTGGGGCATGTTGGTCCACTGCGCGATCCACCCGGTCTGCTATGCCCTCTTGGCCTATGGGGCGCTGAGCGAGCCCTGGATCCGCCTGGGCGCGCTGGCTTTGCCGGGTTGGGCCTGCATCCTTCTGCTCTTTGTCGTCCATTTTATAGAAGATGAATGGCGGGTGCTGACCATCTTCCACTACAAGACCCCGGACAACTTCCTCTATTTTGTCTGGGACCAGGTCATCCACTGGGCCCTCATCTTTGCCGTGGCTCCCATCAGGATGGAGGGTGCTGCCTCATTCTTGATGCCTCAGAAATGGCCAGTCCTGATGTGCCTGCTGGTCTTGGCGACGCACTTCTCCGCTGTGGCTGGCTATTTCCTGGAGAAGGACATCTACGGCCGGTCCTTCCCGATATTCGACGAGAAATATCTGGGCATGGCGGAGCGGTTGGTCTTGGGACTGTGCTTCCTCCTGCCGCAGAACGGCTGGATGATCGCCGCGCCCGTGTGGCTGGCGGGGATGCTCCTGCTGCGCCGGCTCCTGGATTTTTCGTGGTTCAGCTTCGGCTGCAGCGCGGTTATGGGCGTTGCGTGCGGGGTGTTGGCTCGCGGCGTCTATTATTCATGGGGTTTTAAAATATGAAAAAGAAAACAGTCCCCTTCATCCTGGGCGGACGCATCCGGCTCTGCGACTTGGCGGCTGTGGCCGGATCCCAGGCGCCGGTCCGTCTTCCATCGGCCGCGTGCGCGCGCATGCAGGCCTGCCGGCAGACCCTTTTGCGAGCCTGCCGAGCCGAAGGGACGATCTACGGCGTCAACACCGGTTTCGGCGAGCTGTCCTCGCGCCGCATCGGTCCTGACGCGTTGGCCCGGCTGCAGCGCAACCTGGTCCTGAGCCATGCCTGCGGGGTGGGAGAGCTCCTCTCGCAGGCCGAGGCGCGGGGCATCGTCTTTTTGCGCGCCAATGAACTGGCGCGCGGCTTCTCCGGCGCGCGGCCCATCGTGGCCGAGACCATGGCGCGTCTTTTGAACGCCGGAGTCGCGCCCGTCATCCCCAGCCGGGGCTCCGTGGGCGCCAGCGGCGACCTGGCTCCCCAGGCGCACATGGCTCTTCTCTTGATCGGCGAGGGAGAGGCCCTCTGGCGCGGCCGGAGGATCCCGGCTAAGGAACTCTTGCGGCGTTTGAAGATCAAAGTGCTGGAGCTCGAGGTGAAGGAGGGGCTCGCCCTGGTCAACGGCACGCAGGCCATGCAGTCCGTCGGCGGCCTGGCGCTGGTCCAGGCTTTCCGGGTCCTCCAAGCCGCCCAGCTGGCCGGCGCCATGAGCCTGGAGGCCATGACCGGCACGCCCGTGCCTTTCGATGCCGCCATCCAGGAGCTCAAACCTCATCCCGGGCAGATCGCCTGCGCGCGCGAGTTGCGCCATCTCCTGCAAGGCAGCGTGCTGCGCACCTCGCACCGCCGGAGCGACACGCGCGTGCAGGATCCCTACAGCCTGCGCTGTCTGCCGCAGGTGCATGGCGCCGTGCGCGAGTCTCTCGAGCATGCCGCCCGCGTGCTCGAGGTCGAGCTCATGAGCGTCACGGACAATCCGCTGGTTGTGGATGGCCGGGTCCTGTCGGGGGGGAACTTCCACGGCATGGCTCTCTCCTTCGCTTGGGATCTCTCGGCCATCGCGCTGACCGCCTTGGCCAACATGTCCGAGCGGCGCATCGCCCAGCTCGTCTCAGGCACTGCCCCGCGCTTGAAGCCTTTTCTAGCGAAGAATCCGGGCCTCGAATCCGGCTGGATGATCGCGCAGGTCACGGCCGCCGCCTTGGCCTCGGAGAATAAGGTCCTGGCGCATCCGGCCTCGGCGGACTCGGTGCCGACCTCGGGCAATAAGGAGGATTTCGTCAGCATGGGGATGGGTGCTGCCTTGAAGCTCAGGCAGGTCGTCGCCAATGCCGCGACCATCGTGGGCGTCGAGCTCCTGTGTGCGGCCCAGGGGGTGGAGTGCCACTGGCCTCTCAAGCCCGGCGCCGGCGTGGTGAAGGGTTTGAAGCTCTTGCGCGCCCAGATCGCGCGGACCAAGGGCGACGAGATCCTCAGTCCCCGCCTAGAGAAGGCGCGGGACATGATCCTGGACGGATACTTCGAAGGGATCGTCTCGTGAAGGCGATCCGCGCGCCGCGCGGCCGGCGCCTGTCCTGCCAAGGCTGGCAGCAGGAAGCGGCTTTGCGCATGCTCATGAACAATCTGGATCCCGAGGTGGCGGAGCGGCCTGAAGACCTCGTGGTCTACGGCGGCAGGGGCAAAGCCGCGCGCAACTGGGAATGCTTTCATGCGATCGTCCGGGCCCTCAAGGCTCTCAAGGACGACGAGACGCTTCTGGTCCAGTCCGGAAAACCCGTGGCTGTTTTTCGCACGCATGACTACGCGCCGCGGGTCTTGATCGCCAACTCGAATCTGGTCGGCCGCTGGGCCAACTGGGAGGTCTTCAACGAGCTGGAGAAGAAGGGCCTCATGATGTACGGCCAGATGACGGCCGGATCCTGGATCTACATCGGCACGCAGGGCATCCTCCAAGGGACCTACGAGACTTTTGCCGAGGCGGCGCGAAAGTATTTTGGAGGGAGCCTCAAAGGCAGGCTGGTCGTGACAGCAGGCTTGGGCGGCATGGGCGGGGCCCAGCCATTGGCCGCGACCATGAACGAGGCGGCGTTTCTGGCCGTCGAGGTGGACCCACGGCGCATCCAGATGCGTTTGAAGACGCGATACCTTGACTGCATGGAGACGGACTTGGATGCGGCTTTAAAGAAGGTCTTATCTGCAAAAGAAAAAGGACAAGCTCTTTCCGTCGGGCTTTTGGCCAATGCCGCGGACATCATCCCGGAGCTGGCGCGGCGGCGCGTGGCCGTGGACATCCTCACGGACCAGACCTCGGCACATGATCCGCTGACAGGCTACATTCCTCAGGGGTTGAGCCTGGAAGAATCCGCTCAGTTGAGGATCAAGGATCCCCAGGAGTATGTCCGTCGAGCGATGGAGTCCATGGCAGTCCACGTGCACGGGATGCTGGCATTGAAGAGGCAAGGCGCCGTGACCTTCGACTACGGCAACAACATCCGGACTATGGCTTTTCAGGCCGGGGTCAAGGACGCCTACGATATCCCGGGTTTCGTGCCTGCCTTCATCCGGCCCTTGTTCTGCGAGGGCAAGGGGCCTTTCCGCTGGGCAGCCCTTTCCGGCGATTCGGCGGACATCCGCGCTACGGATCAGGCCGTGTTGGAGCTTTTTCCCAAGGACAAAGCCCTGGCCCGCTGGATCAAGATGGCAGGAGAGCGCGTGGCTTTCCAAGGGCTGCCTGCGCGCATCTGTTGGCTGGGTCTTGGCGAGAGGGCGGAGATGGGGCTGCGCATCAATCACATGGTGGCCAAAGGCAAGTTGAAGGCTCCCATCGTGATCGGCCGTGACCACTTGGACTGCGGCTCGGTCGCCAGCCCCTATCGGGAGACCGAGGCCATGAAGGACGGCTCGGATGCTGTCGCTGACTGGCCCATCCTTAATGCCCTGCTCAATACCGCCTCAGGTGCTTCTTGGGTCAGTTTTCATCATGGCGGGGGCGTGGGCATGGGCTATTCTCTTCACGCGGGCCAGGTCACGGTCGCGGACGGAACGAAGATGATGGCCGATCGCCTGGAGCGGGTCTTGACCAATGATCCGGGCATCGGCGTCGTTCGACATGCGGATGCCGGATATCCCGAAGCGATTTCAACAGCGAAAAAATATAAAATCAAGATCCCGGTGTCCTGACGAAGACGAACATTTGCCGGCAAATGTATAAAATAGGCCTTAGGGGGTCTCATGGCACAAGACTTTTCTTTTGACGCGGTCAGCGAGGTGGACCTGAATCTGGTGTCCGAATCCATCCAGGTGGCGATGAAGGAGATCGCCAACCGCTTCGACTTCAAGAACGCCAATGCCTCCATCGAACTCGACGCCAAGGCCAAGAAGCTTGTGGTCAGGGCTTCGGATTCGATGAAGATCGACAATGTCGTCGACATCCTTTACATGCGCATGGCCAAGCGGGGACTGCCGCTCAAGAACCTCACCAAGGGGACCATCGAGCAGGCCTTGGGCCAGACCGCGCGCCTGGAGGTCGTCATCCAGGACGGCGTGCCCACGGAGAAGGCCAAGGAGATGGCCGCTGCCATCAAGGCGGCCAAGCTCAAGGTCAACGCTTCCATCCAGGGCCCGCAGCTGCGTGTGGCTGGCAAATCCAAGGACGAGCTCCAGGCCGCCATGGCCCTTTTGCGCCAGGGCAATTTCGGCGTCGAGCTCCAGTTCAAGAACTTCCGCTGATGCGCTCTCTCATCATCAACGCCGGACAGCTTCTAACCATGGCGGGTCCTTCGGGGCCACGAAAGGGCGCAGACATGCGATCCGTAGGCCTGGTGAAAGACGGCGCCGTGCTCGTGGAAGATGGCAAGATCTTGGCTGCGGGGCCCCGCGAGGAGGTGCTGGCCCACGAGGGTGCTGGCTCGGCCCGCCGCATCGACGCGGGCGGGCATGTCGTCATGCCGGGTTTCGTCGACAGCCATAGCCATCCGGTCTTCGTCCATCCGCGCCTGGGGGATTTCGAGGCGCGCCTGAAGGGCAAGAGCTACTCCCAGATCGCGGCCGACGGCGGGGGGATACTCTCCACGGTTTCCAGCGTGCGCGCGGCCAGAACCGAAGAGTTGGCTGAAGGACTGGCTGTGCGGTCCAAGAAGTTTTTGGCATGCGGCACGACCACCCTGGAGGCCAAGTCCGGCTATGGCTTGGACTTCGATTCCGAGCTCAAGATGCTCCGGGTCATCAAGGCGGCTGCCGGGCCTTTGGAGTTGGTCGCCACCTTTTTGGGCGCTCATGCGCTTCCCTCCGAGTTCAAGCATGACCGGGACGGCTATCTGCGCGAAGTGGTCTCGGAGATGCTCCCGGCCGTGGCCGCGGAGGGGTTGGCTTGCTTCATCGACGTTTTCTGCGAGAAGGGTTATTTCAGCGTGGAGGAGACCCGGCGCGTGTTCGCGGCAGGCGCCAAGGCGGGCCTGGGGCTCAAGATCCATGCGGAGCAGCTCTCGCGCAGCGGCGGCGCCAAGCTGGCCGTTCAAGCCGGCGCTGTTTCGGCCGACCATCTCGATGAGGTGGACGAGGCCGACATCCGGCTTTTGGCCGGGTCCGACACCGTGGCCTGCCTCTTGCCGGGCTCCAATCATTTTCTGGCCAAGCCCTATCCCCCGGCGCGCGCCTTGATCGACGCGGGCGCGGCCGTTGCCCTGGCCACGGATTTCAACCCCGGCACCTGTCCGTGCTGGGACATGCGCCAGATCGTTTCGATGGCCTGCACCCAGATGAAGATGACGCCGGAGGAAGCCCTAGTCGCGGCTACGGTCAACGGGGCCTGGGCCTTGGGCTTGGGAAAGACCCACGGAGTTCTGGAACCAGGCTACCAGGCGGATCTTATCTGCTGCGAGGCCGAAGACTATCGGGAGCTTCCCTACTATTTGGGAGCATCGCCCATCGCCTGGACCATGAAGAACGGGGCCGTGCTCCATTCTCAGCAGGATGAGGTATAATGTTCCTCCATGCTGATCAACGCTGAGAATCAGAAGCTCATCCTGCGCATCATCGAGCAGGGCGTGGACCAGTGCGCCACCAAGCTCGCCGCCATGTCCCGGGCGGATTGGGACATGCGCACCACCTCGCTCAAGGCCTATGCCAAGCCGGATGATTTCGCGGAGCTCAAGGCTCCCAGCCAGTATTTCTACGGGGCGTCCTGCCAATCACCCGGCGCGATGTTCCTGGCGCTCTTCACCTCGCGCAGCGCGGCCATCATCACCCACGCCTTCCTGGGCAAGGGGCGACCGGATTTCAAGGCGAGTCCCTCCATGCAGGAGCTCGCGGTCGCGGAGATCTCCAACATCGTCATCAACGCGGTCGCCTCGGTTCTGGCGGACCGCTGCGGCACGCCGGTCGTGCTTTCGGCGCCCAAGCCGTCGCGCGGCGCGCGCGCGGACATCATCCAGCAGGCTTTCGGCGAATTCAAGCCCGCGGGCAATATTTTCAGCGCCTACATCCACCTGGCCGCGCCCACGCTCACCACGGATTGCACGCTTTTGCTCATGCTCGACGACGTCACCGTCAACTACCTCATCAACGTCCTGGCCGAGTAGGGCGCTCCGTGAAGGTCCTCCTCTTCGATATCGACGGCACCCTGATCTTGGCCGGAGGCGCGGGGCGCAAGGCCTTGAACCATGCGGCCAAGCGGCTCTACGGCAAGGACGATGTCTGCGGCGAGTTTTCTTTGGCCGGCCGCACGGACCTGTGGAATTTTTCCGCCGCCTATCAGGTTGCCACGGGGCGCAGGCCCTCCCCGATTGCGATGGCACGACTCCGCCGGGAATATCTGCGCCTTTTGCCGCGCTACGTCCGCCGGGCTCAGCGCGATGGAACGTACATTCTCCCTGTTGGGATCCGTCCGCTTTTAAAGCGCTTAAAGAGAACCCCCGGAGTGCTTCTTGGGCTGGGCACGGGAAATTTGAAGAAAGGCGCGCACATCAAGCTGGGCCCTTCGGGGTTCAATGAGTATTTTCGCTTTGGGGGATTCGGTTGCGACAGCTTCCACCGTCCTGCTATCCTTAAGAAGGCTGTGTGCCGGGCCGAGCGTCTGGCGGGTGAGCGCGTGTCTCCCCAAGATGTTTTTGTCATCGGTGACACGCCGCATGATGTCAGCGCCGGCCGCAAAGCGGGATTTCAGACAATTGCCGTGGGAACGGGCTTCGCGACTTGGGAGTCCTTGAAGCAGGCCAAGCCCGATCACCTGGCGCGGGATTTTAGAGGGATTGCAAAGTGGTTGAAGTGGTTCGGGGTCTGATGTCGTCAGATTTTATACAATCCGTCTTGCCTTAAATCCCATTCCCGAGGAACCATGAGCCAACCCACACCGCAGAAGCCTAACAGCGAAGAAGGCATCGCCACCCGCGCCCAAGACTACGGCCAGTGGTACTTGGATGTCGTGCGGCGCGCCCAGCTGGCCGAGCACTCGGCCGTGCGCGGCTGCATGGTGATCCGTCCCCATGGCTACGCCATCTGGGAGAAGCTCCAGCGCGAGCTCGATGATCGCTTCAAAGCCACGGGCCACGAGAACGCCTACTTCCCGCTCTTCATCCCGCTCTCCCTTCTGGCCAAGGAGGAGTCCCATGCGGCGGGCTTCGCCAAGGAGTGCGCCGTGGTCACGCACCACCGGCTTAAGTCTGTGAATGGTCAGGTTGTGGTGGATCCTGACTCCAAACTCGAGGAACCCCTCGTGGTACGTCCCACGAGCGAGACCATCATCTGGGAACAGTTCAAGGGCTGGATCCAGAGCTACCGCGATCTGCCGATCCTCATCAACCAATGGGCCAACATCGTGCGCTGGGAGATGCGCACCCGGCTTTTCCTGCGCACGGCGGAGTTCCTCTGGCAGGAGGGCCACACGGCCCATGCCACGGAAAAAGAAGCGATCGAAGAGACGCGGCGCATGCTTGATGTTTACGCGGACGTGGCCGAGAACATCCTGGCCATCCCGGTCTTGAAAGGCTCCAAGACCGAGGGCGAGCGCTTCGCCGGGGCGCTGGACACGCTTTGCATCGAAGGCATGATGCAGGATGGCAAGGCCCTGCAGATGGGCACGAGCCACTATCTGGGACAGAACTTCGCCAAGTCTTCCGGCGTGCAATTCCTCAATGCCGAGGGCAAGCTGGAATACGTCTATGCCACGAGCTGGGGCGTGTCCACGCGGCTCATCGGCGCTCTCATCATGGCGCACAGCGACGATACGGGGCTGGTGCTGCCGCCCAAGCTCGCGCCCATCCATGTCGTGCTCGTGCCGATCTATAAGACTGATGAAGAGAAATCGAAGGTCTTGGAAGAGGCCCGAGCGGTCCATGCTGAACTGAAGGCCCAGGGGCTTTCGGTCAAGCTGGATGAACGGGAGGGCCTCTCGCCGGGCGCCAAGTACTATGAGTGGGAGGGCAAGGGCGTGCCCCTGCGCATCGAGGTCGGGCCCAAGGACTTGGAGAAGGGCTCCCTGTGCCTGGTCAAGCGCTTCCTTCCGGCGATCCCTGGAGAGACGGACATCCAGCGCCGCAAGAGGGCCAAGAGTTTCGTGCCACGAGCCGAGGCCATCGCCGGCATCAAGCCTCTCTTGGACCAGATGCAAAAAGAGCTTCTCGAGAAGGCGCGGGCTTTCCGCGCCAGCCGCACGCGCGTCATCGACAACCTCGCGGACTTCGAGAAGTTCTATAAGGAAGAGGGGGGAGGCTTCGCCTGGGTGCATTGGGCGGGCGACGCTAAGGACGAAGACGAGATGGCCAAGCGCTTCGAAACCTCGATCCGCTGCATCCCCTTGCCCGAGGACATCCCGCCCCAGGCGCAGGGCGCGGGCCAGTGCCTCTTGACCGGCAAGCCGTCCGCCCGGCGCGTGGTCATGGCCAAGGCCTATTGAAGACCAGGAATCTGGTTGTCTGCCTGTTGGCCGCTGCCGGCGTCCTCTATGCCTTGCTTCTGCCGCGTTTTCACGTCGGATATTTCAACGATGACGCCGAGTTCGTCCTTTTAGCGCGCTCGCTTCTGCAGGGCCGCTACGATTCCCTGTGGGAGCCTGGTCAGCCGCCGCAGACCGCGCTCTTGCCGGGCTTCCCCTGTCTGCTGGTGCCCTTCGTCTGGATCGTGGCGCCGCATTGGGAGTGGTTGAAGCTCGTTGCACTCGTCCTGACCCTTCTTTCCGGCGTCCTTTTGTGGAAACTCCTGGAAGGCTGGCTCAAGGACAGCGCGCGGATCGTCGTCTTGGGCCTCTTCCTCTTCAATCCTGTGGTGGCGGGCCTCTCCAGCGCCGTGATGGCGGATGTCTGTCTCATGTTCTCCGCGCTCTGGATCATGCGGGTCCTGCGGCAAGCGGGCGGCGGAACAGGCTGGCCGCTCTGGGCCTTCGGCCTGCTGCTGGGCTGGGCGGCTCTCCTGCGGCCGATCGCGATCCTGCTTCTGCCTGCCGCGGGCTGGGTCTTGGTCGGCTCGCGAGGCTGGCGAGGAGCCCTGAGCGCGCTGCTCCCGGCCGGGGCGCTTTGGGGAGCGTTCCTTTGGCACAATCATCACGCGGCCCATGAGATGAGTCGCTACGCGAGATTCTGGTCGGAGGGATTGCCGCTTTTGGCCTCCGGGCCGTCCATGCTCCTTTTCCAGTGGCATTACACGGCCTATCTGTTCTTCGGTCCGGCGTTGACGGGCCTGCGCCTGTCGCGCGAGGGTTGGGGATTCTGGGCCAGCTGGGCGCTCATCGCGGGTGCGGCCTGCTTGTTGGCGCGCGGATTTTTGTCCTTGTGGCGCGCTCCCGAGCGCCGGCCGCTTCTGTCCGCCATGGCGATCTTTGTCGCGGGTTGTTTTTTCGTACAGGCTCTCTGGCCGATCCAGGACACGAGGTATTTCCTTCCCCTCGTGGCGTTCAGTCTGGTCTTCCTGCTGGAGGGGATCTCCTCCTGGCGATCCTTATTCGCGCCGGTCCTCTTGGTCCTGGTCTGCGCCTATGGCCTGCAGGATGGCCGCTTGTTGGCGCAAGCCTGGTCCAGCCAGAGGCCTCTCTCGCAGGGGCTGCCGAGAGAGACCTTCGAGTGGATCCAGAGGCATGTCCCCGAGAACGGTCTGATCCTGGGCAAATCGCCGACGATCTACCTCTACACCAGCCGCCGGGGTCTGCCCGGGATCTTGGCCGACGACACGGAGGAGTACCGCTACCAGTGCCTGCGCCAAGGCATCACGCATGTCGTCTCTCTTCCGGTCAAGCTCCTCACCATCGCCGGGGCCAGGACCGTCGACCAGGACCGCCTTTGGAGGCAGAACATGGGCTGGTCCGCCTCCTGGCCCGAGGCCTTTGAGCCGGTCTATGCGAATGC
>JAHFCF010000011.1 GCA_023249645.1 Elusimicrobiota bacterium | reverse complement strand
AGCAGATGGAGGAGCACGGTCTCCGCCTGGTCGTCCAAGTGGTGGCCGGTCGCGACTTTGTTGCAGCGCAGCCGCCTTGCTTCCTTTATAAGGGCCTGATAGCGCAGGCGTCGGGCCGCGTCCTCAAGGCTCCGCTTCTGGGCTTGGGCCAAAGCCGTGACCTTGACCTGGACCACGCGGACAGGCAGGCCCAGATCATTGCCCAGGCGTTGGACGAAGGCCGCATCGCGGTCCGCTGACTTGCCGCGCAGGCCGTGGTGCACGTGAAGGAGGCTGACGCTGAGCTTTTTGCGCCGGGACAGGACAGCGAGGAAATGCGCCAGGCAGACCGAGTCCGGCCCTCCTGACACAGCGGCCAGGATGCGGTCGCCCTTTTTTAACAACCCTTCGGCCTTATCCCAGAGGACCAGCTTGGACCAGACCCGGGCGGTGAATTGCTTGCGTCGCAAATCCATTGGCGCGATTCTATCAATTTTATAGAATCATCCCGACGCCTCAGGAGAATGCCATGGCCCAGAAAATCATGCTGGTGGACGACGAGCCGGATATTACCACGGTTATCAAGGCTTCCTTGGAGAAGGAAGGCTTCGAGGTGGCCTGTTGCGGCGATGGTCGCAAGGCTTGGGAGGACATCTGCGCCTTCAAACCGGACCTGATCGTCCTCGACGTCATGCTTCCGGGGGTGGACGGTTGGTCCCTGCAGAAAAGGCTCGCCGAGGAGCCCGCGACCCAGGGTCTGCCTGTCATCGTGATCACGGCTCTGGAGCCGGCCAAGGCGCTCTTTTCGAAGGCTCCTCAGGTGGCGGCGTTCTTGTCCAAGCCCTTCGATCCCAAAGAGCTTCTGGAAAAGATCCGCGTAGCCCTCCAGAATAAAGTCTGAGGAGTGGACGGCATGTCCGAATCGTCCTACGACGCGATCGTGGTCGGGGCCGGACCCGCCGGGGTCTCGGCCGCCCTGATCATGGCCCGCCAGGGCCTCAAGGTCGCTCTCCTCGAGCGCGGGGAATATCCGGGGGCCAAGAATGTCCAGGGAGCCGTCCTGTATTCGCGCATGCTCCATGAGATCATCCCGAATTTCTGGAAGGAGGGAGGCGCGCCTCTCGAGCGTCCGGTCGTGGAGCAGAAGACCTGCATCGCGACCGAGAATTCCTGGGTCACCTTCGGCTACAAGTCGCGCAAATTCCTCGAAGGCGTGCCCAACGCCTACACCATCATCCGCGCGCGCTTCGACCAATGGTACGCGGCCCAGGCCGAGGCGGCCGGCGTCGAGCTTTTCTGCGGCGTGACGGTGCGCGAGCTCATCCGCAAGGAGGGCCGCATCATCGGAGTCAAGACGGCTGATGGAGACACCTTGGAGGCTTCGGTCGTGGTCGCGTGCGACGGGGTCAACTCTTTTCTGGCGCAGAAGGCGGGCTTCATCGACGAATGGAAGCCTACGGAAGTGGCTTTGGGAGCCAAGGAGGTCCTGGCGCTCGACTCTTCGGTCATCGAAGAGCGGTTCGGGCTGGAGCCTGGGGAGGGCTCGACCCTGGAGATCTTCGGATCCGTGACCTTGGGCATGCTGGGATACGCCTTCCTTTACACCAATAAGGAGTCGGTCTCCTTGGGGGTGGGCTGCCGATTGAGCGATTATCAGGCCAAGGGCATCCGTCCCTCAGACCATCTGGAACTGGTCAAGAAGCATCCTGCAATCAGTCGTTTGATCGCCGGCGCCAAGACCTTGGAATATTCCTCGCACCTGATCCCAGAGGGAGGGCTGAAATCCATGCCGCCGCTCTTCGCGGATGGTTTTCTAGTGGCGGGTGATGCGGCCCAGATGAGCAACGCGGCCTTTCGCGAGGGTTCCAACCTCGCCATGACCGCCGGCAAGCTCGCGGGAGAGACCGTGGCGCAGGCCAAGGTGCAGGGCGATTTTTCGGCCAAGACGCTCTCCCTCTATGCCGAGAAACTCAAGTCCAGCTATATCCTGCCCGACATGGAGGAGACCAAAGATCTGGAGCACTCCATCTCCTCCAACCCGGGTTTCCTCGAGTTTTATCCACAACTGGCCTGCGACCTGGCGCATCTGCGCTTCTCCGTGGACGGCCGGCCCAAACGGGAGCACCTCAAGGATGCCTTCCGGCTGCTTCGCCGGCGGGGATTCATCCAAATAGCCAAGGACCTCTGGCCTTTGCGCAAGGCGGCGCTATGAGTCCTGAGACCAAGCCGGAGATGACGGTCGAGGCCAAGCTGGGGACTTTGGAGTGGAAGAAGTCTCCGGAGACCCATATCAGCCTGCGCGACGCGACCGGGACCGCGCCTTGCGTGGTCAAATGCCAGGACAAGCCCTGCGTGAGCGTCTGCCCGGCCAAGGTCTATGAGTGGGAAGCTGATCACCAAAAGATCGTGGTCAACTACGAGAACTGCATCGAGTGCGGCGCCTGCCGGATGCTCTGCCCCTTCGACAACATCATTTGCGACTGGCCCCTGGGCGGTATGGGCGTCAAGTATAAATACGGATAGTACGGATAGTACGGATAGGGTCAGGTCTTGACTTTTGACTGAGCTCAGTCAAAAGTCAAGACCTGACCCCATCAGAACGAATAATTGATGTCGGTAAAGACGGCCACGCCTTGCTGGCCCATGCCGACGTCCACGGAGCCCACCACCTGCGGCCGGGCCACGGCGCGCACGGCGCCGCCGAACACGGGACGGCCGTAGCGCGCGGACATCTGTTCCGGCGTGTTGAAGACTGTGCCCAGTCCCATGAAGGGCGCGACTTCAAGCTCGGTTGTGACGCCGGCCATCTTGGCCTTGTAGACGGTGAAGCGCTGCTCGATGTTGGCCACGGCCATGCCGCGGTCGACATAGCGGCCGTCGCCGTAGGCGCGCAGGCTGTACTTGCCGCCGAGGCTGGGCATCAGCCAGAAGGGCGCGTTGCCGTAGAGCTGCTCGAACTTGACCTGGGCCGTGGTCACGAAGTCTTCCGAGATGGGCCAGGGATAGAAGGCTCGGCCATCCAGGGCGTAGCGGTTGAAGTCATAGGAGCTGGCCGCGCCCCGGATCGAATAGTCCATGGAAGTCTCCAGGAACGCCCCGCGCTTCGTGGTCACGTTATGGTCCCGGCTGTCATAGTCTAGGCTGAGCCGCACTTCGTTGGCTTGCATGTGTCCGTTGGAGGCCAATCCGGGGAAGCTTTGGCTGAAGCTGGCCAGGCGCGGCAGGGGGCCATCAGTCACCGCGGCGGAGGTCAGGCGGTCCGCCAGGTGCGCATGCCACTTGCTGTCGGCCAAGAGCGGCAGGCCGGCGGAGAGCTGATTTTGGGTGTAGTCTTCTTTGTAGTTGCTCTCCCTGCTTTGTGGCGTATTGGGGCCGATGCCGAAAAAGCGCTGGCCGGCGTCCACGTTCCACTGGGACCGGATGAAGATAGGGATGTTCGTGTCAAGGGGGGTCAGGTCTTCGTATTGCGCGAAGACCTCATGTTCGTATTTCCCCGCGGAGGCGCGTGCTGAGAAGGTCGCGTCCGTTTCCGGATAGGCGTAATAGCGCAAGGTGGGGTTGATTCCGAAATGGTGGTTGTAAGTCAAAGACGGGGCATAGATGCTCTGGATGCGGTCGCTGTTTTTCTCGCGGAGGACCCAGATGGGCATGACGCCGTAGGTGAGCCCGCGATTCGGGTCTGCGTCAACGACGGGGATGCGCACGAACATGCCGTTCTTGATGGGCTGCAGGATGAGCCGCAAAGCTAGCGGGGTCTCATCCTTGACGACCTTGATCTCTTTGGGGAAATTTCTCTGGGGCGTATATTCCATGTCAGGGTCATCTTGCCCGAAGGCCGCGGCACACAGGAAGATGGCCGCGCAGAGAAGGGAAAAACGCTTAAGCATGGTCAGGGCGGGCCGATCTTGACGATGGTGAAGGCGCGCGGCCCGGCGGCAAGATCGATGGAGACCTTTTCGCCGGATTTCTTATGGAGCAGGCCTTGGGCCAGAGGGGAATAGACCGAGATGCGGCCTTGGGCGGGATCCGATTCCTCTTCCCCGACCAGGGTGTAGTCCGTCTCGTCGCCATCCTCATCCTTGATGGTGACTCGGCAGCCGATGGCGACAATGCCCTTGGGGGCTTTCAAATCGTCGATGAGGGTCGCGCCCTGCAGCTTGTCCTGGAGGATGTTGATGCGGCCGAGGACCTCGGCCATCTTGTCTTTGGCGCTGTGGTATTCGGCGTTCTCGCTCAGGTCGCCCTTTTCGCGCGCCTCGGCGATGTCCTTGGAGAGCTGGACCTTTTGTTTTTTCAGCTCTTCGATGTCCTGACGCAGTTTTTCATAGCCGGCTCTGGTGAGGAATGTTTCTGTCATGATGGCTCCGTCGTTGGATTCTAGAAGGATTATATGAAAAAAACCCTAAGGATTTCGGCGTTCGGCGGGCTTCTGGCCGAGGCCCAGGGCCAAGGAGATGCTGGCCCCCATGCTCTTGAGCGGCTCTCCCAGCGTGGCGGAGATCAGGCGCACGCAGCCCAAGGCGCAGCCGGGCTCGCAGGGTTTGTGCCGGGCATTCGAGCGCAGCCAGGTCAGGTCGATGTCCTTGAGGGCGCGCCGACATTCCCGCTGCTGGCCGCACCACTGCGTTTCTCCCCGGCCGTTGACATAGAGGAACTTCGATCCCGCCAGGCATTTCCAAGGCCTGGAGAAATCGCCGTTGAGCATCTCTTTGAGGTGCTGGCCGTAGAAATTGACGCCTTCGAAGACTCCGTAGCGTTCCAGGAGATCCAGATACTCGGGGCCTTGGATGGCGATGCGGCCACCCCGACCGTGCATGATGGAGAAGCCGAAGGCGAAAGGCAGGCCCTTCAAAAGCTCGCGGAACTGCTGATAGGAATCCCGGGTCGCTTCATTGAGCACGGTCTGGACCTCCACCTGGAAGCGCGCGGTCTTGGCCAGCATCTTGAGGCGCGGCAGGATGGTCTTGAGCGCTTTTTGAGAGAGCGCGGTCGGCTCGATGGAATCCACCGAGACCTGCATGAAATCGAGGCCGGCTTCGTTGAGATCCTGGACGATCTTGTCCGTGAGCAGAAAGCCGTTGGTGATGATGGTGGCCAGGTTCGAGCCCCGGCGCTTGGCCTTGGCGTGCCGGATGAGCTCGGCGATGCCGGGATGCAGGAGCGGCTCTCCTCCCAGGAAATCATAGACCTGCACGCCCAGGTGATCGAGAAGGTCCACGCGGCTTTTGAGCTCCGCCAGATCGGGGAGGGGGGCCTTGGCCGTGTATTCGTCGCAATAGGCGCAGCGCAGGTTGCAGTCGTCCGTCACCATCATCTGGGCGTACATGGGCCTCGAGTCGAAGACCCTTTTAGCCCCGGTCAGGACGAAGCGCCAATCCACGGACATGATCGGATTCTATCATTTTGGGTCTTGACTTTTTTCATTAGGTACCACATAATATGGTACCTAAATATATGAAACCCTCCTTCCTCCTGAGAAACTTCCCCGGGCGCGAGTCTCTGCGGTCCCTGGCGGTCAAGTATCCTCAATTGGATCTGAGCGCCCAAGAGTGCTTCTTGGCGCTTTTGGGCGTGACCGGAGAGATCATGGCGGCTGTCGAGGTGCAGATGTCGCGGCGCCGGACCTCCCAGGGCCGCTTCCGGATCCTGATGGAGCTCGAGAGCGCGCCGGAGAAAGTCCTGGCTGCCGGCCGATTGGCCCAGGCCGTGCGGGTCACGCCGGCAACGATCACGGGACTCTTGGATGGGCTTCAACGCGACGGCCAGATCCTTCGGGAGCGCTGTCCCAAGGATCGGCGGGCCGTGCGCGTCAAACTGACCCGGCGCGGGGAAAGATTCCTGGCCGAACTCCTGCCGGAGCGTCTGCGCCGGACTTCCAGGCTCATGGCCAAGCTTTCCGAGACCGATCGCCGGGACTTGGTCAGGCTCCTGGAGGCGGTCTCCGGCGGATTGGAGGAGTTCTCCCGATCATGAGTCCGAGCAAGATCCGTTGTGGGGCGCTGATCCTCCTCTTGGGGGGGGTGTGCGCTGCCGCTCCTCCAGCGCCGGCGCCGCCGATCCCCCTGACCCTGGATGAGTGCGTCGCCCTGGCCGTGCGCAACAATCTCTCGGTGCTTTTGGCCAAGGCCATGACCGAATCGGCGCGCGGACGGGTCCTGCAGTCCGCTTCGGCTCTCCTGCCGCACCTGACCGGCCAGCTCAGCGAGACGAGGACGTTTCGCGCGGACCTGCGGGCCCTGATCGGATTTCAATCCCCCGAATTGGTCGGTCCTTGGAACGACTTCGAGGCGCGCGTGCATCTGGTGCTGGAGGTCTTCGATCTGCCTTCCATCCTGCGCTTGAAGTCCTCGGGCGCCGACGACCGCGCCAGCGCCATGGAGGAAAGATTGGCGGGGGAGCAGGTCGCGGCCGCCGCCACCCTCTCCTATGTGGAGCTTTTCCGCGCGCGTCGGGCCATCGCCTCGGCTGAGGCAGATCTGGCGCTGGCCACGGACCTGCGTCGTCTAGCCCAGGACGAGAAGGGGGCGGGGGTCGCGGCCGGCATCGATGTGGCCCGGGCCAAGACGAGAGAGGCGGAAAGGAAACTCGCGCTCCTAGAGGCGCGCAACATCGCTGCTCAATCCGAGGTGCGTCTGCAGCGTGTCACTGGATTGTCCTTGGATCGCGGGGTCGCCTTGAAGGATGAGCCCGCTTTCGCGCCTTTGGAACCGCCGCCGGTCGAGGCCGCCATCCAAGCCGCGTCTCAGGAGCGTTGGGAATTGCGCATCGCCTCTGAAAGACTCTCCGCGGCCCAATCTCAATGGCGCAGCGAGCAGGCGGCGAGGCTTCCTTCGGTGGTTCTGACCGGCGACGCGGGTCTGAGCGGTCCTGCCGCCAATTCTCAAGCGCGGACTACGGGTTCGGCTGGGGCGGCCCTGCAAGTGCCTTTTTTCACCGGCGGCGCCATCTCGGGGAGGGTGCGCGAGGCGGACGGCCGACGCGCCGCCATAGAGGCCAAGCTGAAGGATTGGCGCTCTCAAGTGGAGGAGGATGTGCGCCTGGCCTTGATCGATCTCGTCGATGCGGTGGAGCGCGTGAAGACCTCGCTCGAGGTCGAGCGTTTGGCTGAGGATGAACTGGCCATGGGCCGAGACCGCTTCACGGCCGGTGTGGCCGACAACTTGGAACTTTTGAACGCCCAGGCCGCGCTGTCTCATGCCCGCAGCGACCGGATCAGGGCCATGGCCCTTTACCAGACGGCGCGGGTCAATCTGGCCTTGTCTCTGGGCCGGATGAGGGATTTTAGGTTTTAAGGAGGGATCATGGATCCGATGGAGATGTCGTCCAGCCGCCGTCGGCCGCTGATCATCGCCGCTTCCTGCATCGGGCTGGCTGCGATGGTCTTTGCCGTGAGCTACTGGTTTTATTGGCGCAATCATGAGGATACGGACGACGCCTTCATCGATACCCACATCATCCAGATCTCGACCAAGATCGAGGGGCAAGCGTTCAAGGTCTATGTCGATGACAACCAGACCGTCAAGGAGGGAGAGCCCTTGGTGGACATCGACCCCGTGGACTACGAGGTCAAGCTGGGGCAGGCCCGAGCGGAGGTCGCTGTGGCCGAGGCCGAGGCGCGCAAGGCGGCGGGCGACGCAGCCAGCGCCAAGCAGCTCTTCGGCAAGGATCGCATCTCGCGCCAGGAATATGACCATGCCGTAGCCGCTGCCGAGGCGACGCGCGCCAAGGTGGAGCTTGCCCACAAGGTCCTTGCCATGGCCGAGCTCAATCTTTCCTACACGAGTCTCAAGGCGCCCATCGCGGGCAAGGTGACCCGAAAATCCGTCGAGCTGCGTTCCTACGTCCGCGTGGGCCAGCCGCTCATGTCTCTTGTTCCCGAGCAGGTCTGGGTAACGGCCAACTTCAAGGAGACCCAGCTTGCCCGTATGCGGCCGGGCCAGGTGGTCTCGATCGGGGTCGACTCCTACCCGGGCCGCAGATTCATGGGCCATGTGGACAGCATCCAGGCCGGCACGGGCGCGCGCTTCAGCCTCCTGCCGCCGGAGAACGCCACGGGCAATTACGTCAAGGTCGTCCAGCGCGTGCCGGTCAAGATCGTCTTCAACGACCCTCCCGAGGCCCTCCCGCCGCTCTCACCCGGCATGTCGGTCGTGCCTGTGGTGGATCTGCGCTAGGACCGCGCCATGGATGTCGCTGCGCAGGCTGACTGGCGGCCCAGCCGCCATCCGTGGCTCATCACCATCTCGGTGCTGCTGGCGACTTTCATGGAGGTCCTGGACACGACCATCGCCAATGTAGCCCTGCCGCATATCGCGGGAAATCTTTCGGTCACGATGGATGAAGCGACCTGGGTCTTGACCAGCTACCTCGTTTCCAACGCCATCATCCTGTGCGCCTCGGGCTGGCTGAGCAGCGTTTTCGGGAGGAAGAAATATCTCGCATTCTCCGTTGCTCTTTTCGTCGTCGCCTCCGTGCTGTGCGGCCTGGCGCAGAGCCTGCCGCAGCTGATCATCGCGCGCATCCTGCAAGGTCTGGGAGGCGGGGGGCTGCAGCCCTTGGCCCAGGCGGTCCTCTTGGAGACTTTTCCGCCGCACGAGCGGGGCAAGGGCATGGCGGCTTACGGCATGGGCATCGTGGTCGCTCCCATCATCGGCCCGACGCTGGGCGGCTGGCTGACGGACAACTTCTCCTGGCGCTGGATCTTCTATATCAATGTCCCCATCGGCCTCTTGGGGCTCTTCATGCAGGAGATGTTCCTCGAAGAGCCGCCGTATCTCAAGCGCGCCAAGGGCGCGGCCATGGATTATGTGGGATTCGGCTTCATGGCGCTCGGGGTGGGGCTTCTGCAGATCATCCTGGACAAGGGCCAGGAGCTCGACTGGTTCAGTTCTCGGTGGATCCTCTGGGGGGCGGCGGGCTCGGCGTTCTTCCTCGTGCTTTTTGTGATCTGGGAGCTTTTTGAGAAGGATCCCGTGGTCAATCTCCGTCTCTTGAAGAATCGCAATCTGGCTTTGGGAACGACGCTCGTTGGTTTTTTGGGCTCGATCCTCTATGGGACGACCGCGCTTCTGCCCATGTTCATGCAGAACCTCATGGGTTACACGGCCTATCAGTGCGGGCTGGCCATGACTCCGCGCGGTCTGGGATCCATGCTTTCCATGATCGTTGTGGGTCGTCTGTCCCAGAAGGTGGACAACCGGCTGCTGCTCATCTGCGGCTTTGCCGGCATTGCCGCGACCTTCTGGTTCTTAAGCCGCTTGAACCTGGATATCGCTTCGAGCAGCATCTCCTGGATTTTGGTGTGCAACGGCTTCTGCATGGGCTTCATCTTCGTGCCCTTGACCACCCTGACCATGGCCACCCTGCGCCAGGAAGACATGTACAAGGCCACGAGCATCTTTGCGCTCCTGCGCAACATCGGAGGCAGCGTGGGGATCGCGTCCTTGGTCACGATGAATCTTCGGCGGGCGCAGGTCCATCAGGTGACCTTGGTTTCGCACCTGACCTCGACCAGCGGGATCTTTCAGGCCCGCTGGGAGGCTCTGAGTTCGACTTTGGCGAACCTGGGCGTCCCATCCTCGGCCCAGGCTGCCTATGGCGTCATCTACGGCACGGTCCTGCGCCAGGCGATGCTGCTGTCCTTCATGGATGTGTTCCGCTTCCTGATCTTTTTGGGCGTGATATGCGTTCCCGTGACCCTCTTCTTCCAGCGCGGGCGGCACCACGCTCCGCTGGCGCATTGACCTGCGTTCTCTTTCCAAAGTACAATAAAGACCTTAGACTATCCAGGAGGAGATTCCCCATGAAAGGCGACGCGAAACTGATCGACACGCTCAATTCCCTGCTGTCCGACGAGCTCTCGGCCACCAACCAGTACATGGTCCATGCCGAGATCTGCGAGAACTGGGGCTACGGTAAGCTCCATGACCATTTCAAGAAGCGCGCCATCGACGAGATGAAGCACGCCGAGCGGCTCATCGCCCGCATCCTTTTCCTGGAGGGAAGGCCCATCGTGAGTAACCTGCACGGGATCAAGATCGGGGCCGAGGTGCCCCAGCAGTTCGCCAACGACCACGCCCTGGAGTTCGGAGCCATCAAGTCCTACAACGCGGCCATCGCCCAGGCCGTGGCGGTCAAGGACAACGCCACGCGGGAGATGCTCGAGAGCATCCTCAAGGACGAGGATCGGCACATCGACCAGATCGAGGAGCGCCGGGACCAGATCTCCCAGATGGGAATCCAGAACTTCCTCACCGAGCAGACCTCGTAAATACAGAAAATACGAGAAAGCCTGACCCCTACTCGTAGCGCAAGGCTTCGATGGGGGAGAGTAGCGAGGCCTTGCGCGCGGGCCAGAATCCGAAGATGACGCCCACGCTCACGGAGAAGAGGAAGGCCAGCATGACCGATTGAGGGGTCACGACCGCGGCCCAGCCTGCGAAGGTGGAAAGGCCTAATGACACCGTGATGCCGAGGAGTATTCCGATGACGCCGCCCATGGTCGAGAGTACGGCCGACTCGATGAGGAATTGCGAGAGGATGGCGCGGCGCGCCGCGCCCACGGCCTTGCGCAGGCCGATCTCGCGCGTGCGTTCGCTCACTGAGACGAGCATGATGTTCATGATGCCGATGCCGCCCACCAAAAGCGAGATCGTCGCCACGATGCCGAGAAGCAGGGTGAAGGTCTGGGTGGTGCCGGCCAGGGTCGCCTGGATGTCGGCCATGTTGCGCAGGGTGAAGTCGTCGTCCTTGTAATCGGGTAGGTGGTGGCGCCGGCGCATCAGGCGCTGCACGTCGGCCATGACTTGATTGATGGATTCCGGCGCGTCCGCTTCTGTGTAGATGTTGTCGACGTAGACCTTGCCCAGGACCCGCTTCATGGCCGTGCGCAGAGGGATGATGGTCAAGTCGTCCTGGTCCCGGAATCCCGTCGATCCCTTGATCGGCAGGATCCCGATGACCTGGAAGTTGATATGGTTGATCTTGACCGTGGTGCCCACGGGGTTCTCATTCTTGGCGTAGAGGTTGTTGATGAGGCTCTGCCCGATGAGGACGACGCGGTCCAGATGCAGGTTTTCGTCATCAGTGAAGAATCGGCCATAGTAAGGTTGGGCGGAGTGCATGGGGGCGTAGAGAGGCGTGGCGCCGGTGACCTGGGTGCTCCAGTTCTTGTCCTTGTAGACCACCTGCCCCGAACCCTGTACATTGCCTTCCGCGCGGGAGACATGGCTGATCTTAGAGATCGCCTTGACGTCTTCCAGAGTGAAGCGGCTGTAGCTCCCCGCGCCGCCGTGCACCCCGCCCATGGAGGTCGAACCCGGAAAGAGCACGACGAGATTCGAACCGAGGCTGGCGATGCGCTGCTCGATCGCCTTCTGGGCGCCCTTGCCAACGGCCAGCATGGCGATGACCGCGCCCACGCCGATGAGGATGCCGAGCATGGAGAGGGCGGAGCGCACCTTGTTGGCGCCCAAGGCGCGCAGGGCTGAGGCGGAGAACTCCTTGAATTCCGCCAGGCTCAATTCGGGATGGGTGAGATTGACTTTCAATTCGGATCTTTGGCGGACTGCGGTCTGTACGGCGATGCCTCTTCCGTCCGCGGAAGCATCGTTTTTTTCGTCAGCCACGATCTGGCCGTCCTTGATGCGGATGACGCGCTTGGCATGGGCCGCGATGTCGGGCTCGTGGGTGACCATGATGATGGTGATGCCGCCGCGATTCAAGAGCTTGAGTTGGTTCAAGATCTCCTCGGCCTGGTCCGAGGCAAGGTTGCCGGTCGGTTCGTCGGCGAAGATGATCTTGGGATGGTTGACCAAGGAGCGCGCCACGGCGACGCGCTGCTGCTGGCCGCCGGAGAGTTCGTTGGGGCGGTGATGGATGCGGTCGGCCAGTCCGACTTCCTTCAAGACATCCAGGGCGCGCTCCTGCCGGTTGGCGGCTCCTGAATAGATCATGGGCAGGACCACGTTGTCCAAAGCCGAGGTGCGGGCCAGGAGATTGAACATCTGGAAGATGAAGCCGATGGTCTGCGAGCGAAGAATGGCGCCCTGGTCGTCGGAGAGGCGGGAGACGTCGAGGCCCAGGAGGCGATACTCGCCCGCCGTGGGCCGATCCAAGAGCCCCATGATCTGCATGAGGGTGGATTTGCCCGAGCCCGAGGGGCCCATGATGGCGACGAATTCGCCCTCCTCGATCGTGAGGGTGATTCCTTTAAGGACCTTGAGCTCGTCTCCGCCGACCTGATAGCAACGGGTGATGTTCTTGAGCTCGATGACGGCCATCAGCGGCCTCCACCGCCCTTGGGCGCCTGGCCCGAGGGGCCGCTCGGGCGGCCGCCCATGGCCAAGGGGCTCGATTGCGCCGCCGCCTGGGGCACATACTTGGCCTGGCGGATGAGGACCTGATCCCCGGCGGAGAGGCCATCGACGATCTCAACCGAGACGTCGTTCTCGATGCCGGTCTTGACCTCGCGCCAGACGTCCTTGCCGCCGGGCTCGGGGCTGGGCGTCAAGACTTGTTTGACGCCGTCTTTCTCGCGCACGGCGCCAGCCGGAACCAGTAGAGCGTTCTCCTTGCGCTGGAGGATGAAGCTGATGTTGGCCGTCATCTGGGAGCGGTAATAGAGGGGCACCTTGTCGAGCTTGAGCTTGACTTGGTATTGGATGACGTTGGAGACGTTCTTTCCTTCGTAAAGGATGTCGAAGACCTTGGCCTGGTCCTTGACGTCGGGATAAGAGTCCAGGACGATGCGGCCGGGCATGCCGAGTTTGATGCGGCCGATGTCCGACTCGTCGACTTGGGCGACGACGATGAGTATGTCCGACATGGCGCAGATGACCACGCTCGTGTCCACCATCTGGCCTTCCACGACGTTGCGCAGGATGATGACCCCGGGCAACGGCGCCACGATGGGAGTCGGCTTGTAGGTGTCGTTCCATTTCTTGAGTTCCGCGGGACCCTGCGCCCGGGCCGCGTCGAGGATGGCGGCGCGGTCGGTCGAGCTCATCCAGGCGATGATCTGGCCGGCGGCGACCTTGTCGCCCTCGTCGACCAAAAGCTTCTCGATGCGGCCCCCGATGGCCGGCTTGATCTCGACGCGGTGGTAGGGCGAGACCGAGCCGGTGGCCTCCACGGTCTGTTCGATGGCTCCCTCGGCGGCCTTGACGGCGACGGCATCGGGACGGGCGGGTTTGGAGAACTTCTTCTTCCAGACCCACCATCCTCCGCCCAGGACGATCAAAGCCGATACGATGATCAGGATCTTCTTCATTCTATTCCCCCAAAGCCTTTCCTAGAGATTTTTCCCACGCCGCCTGAGCGATGACGGCGGAGAGCCGAGCCTGGATGGCGGACTGCTCGGCGTTGACCCACTCTCCCACGATGACCTCCCAGTTGTCGAAGCTCAGAAGCCCGCTGGCGTAGCGGATCTCGGCCTCGTTGTTTCTCTGGCGCGCCGAGGCGAGAGCGGCCTCCTGGAACTGGAGCTGGTCCATGGTGTTGGCGTAGGCCGCCCATGTGGATTCCAAGTCCACGATGGCCGCGTCGCGCACCGTGCGCAGGTCCTGCTCGGTCTTGTCCAGGCCGCGTTTGGCGGATTTGGAGTTGTAGTACGCCGATGTCAGGCCGCCTCCGAACAGGGGGTAGCTCAAGGTCGCTCCCGCGGTCCAGCCGTAGGTCGTGTTCGGGAATTCAGTGAAGCCGCCGCGGTTGCGCGCGTAATTGGCGACGAGGCTGGGCCAGAGGGGGCTTTCAGCGGAGTTGACCGCCGCTCTCTGGGTCTTGACCACAGCTTCCTGTACGGCGACATCCGGCCGGAAGGCCAGGAAATCTTCCATGCGGTTGGGAAAGTCAGGAGGCGTTTGCGCGACCACGGTCCCGGTCACCGCGGTTTCTGAGAACTCATCCAAGCCCAACTGTTGGTCGAGGCTGCGTCGGGAGGTCCTCAGGCTGCGCAAGACCTGGTCCAGCCCCGCCTGGGACTGAAGGACCTTGGCCTGGGCGTCCATCATGTTGCCCTTGTATTCCTTGCCGGACTGATATTTGAGGGCGACTTCCTCGGCGTTTTTTGTCTGGATCTCCAGGATCTTCTTGGCGACCTCGATGTTCTTTTCGGCGAAGTAGGCCTGGGCAAAGGCCTGGCGCAGGCTGAAACGCAGGCTGGCCGAGGTCTGGCGCAGGTTCGCCTCGGCCTGGGAGTAGCCGGCTGAGGCCGACTTGATGGCCGCGACCTGGCCCATGTTGAAGATATTCATGCTGGCCACGCCCTGGGCGGTGTAGGCTGGCTTGGATGCGGTATTTGCCGAGGCGTAGCCGTTGGAAAGCGTGAGGGTCGGCAAAAGCCCATTGAAGCTGGCCAGGTAGCTGGCGCGGCTCGCTTCGAGGGCGTAGTTCGATGAGACCAGGGTGGGGCTTTTGATCGCGGCCAAGGCCACACAGTCCTCCCACGTGAGGGTCTGCACGGGCTTGGGCGCGGGCGGCAGGGGGCCCATCACGACGGCGGAGGCTTGACCGGCGAGGAATATCCAGCTGAGCAGTATGGTCATTTTTTGTGGCGGGCCTCCCAGCGCTTCATGAGGTCATCGAATTTCTGCTGCTGTTCCGCTGAGAGCAGGTGGGAGATGTCGGAGTGCATCGAGGCGCGGATCTCCTCATGGAAGGTCTTGATGCGGGCGCTGTAGGATTCGAGGATCTCCTTGGCCGCGTCTTTTTGGTTGGCGTCGAGCTGGAGCTCCTTGGTGAATTTATTCAGGAGCCGTTCGGTGTCCAGCCCGCTGTGATGCCAATGTCCGCTGATCCGGGGCAGGAAGAATCCTGCCCAGAGTCCCAAGAGACAGCCGATCAGCAAGGCGGGGACGATCTGTTTGTATTGCAGGTTCATTATTCCTCCAGGGCCAGCACCGATACGGGATCGTTGGACTGCGAAAGGATCGACGAGAGGTCGTTGGCGTTCGGAGCCGGCCGCAGGGCCAGGACCATGGACACGGCCAAAGCGAAGCCCAAGGCCGGGGTCAGCCATCGCAGCGCGTTGCCAACAGGGGTCTGCGGCTCCAAGCGCGCCATGACCCGGCAGACGAAGGCCTCGGTCTGCGCGGCGGACGGCGGCTGGGTCGGCTGCAGGAAGATTCGGGAGAGTTTCTCCCACTCTGGATCTTTTGGCTCGTTTTCCATGGCAGTCATGGGTTAGACGCTCACGCGGCCTGAAAAGTGTCGCAGAGTTTCCTTAAAATCGGCGCGCGCGCGCTGCAGGCGGGCCTTGACCGCGTCCAGTGAGCAATTCAGGGTCTCGGTCAGTTCTTGATAGGAGAGGCCCTGCGTTTCCCGCAGGGTCAAGATGAGCCTGTAATCAGGGGAAAGGCAGTCCAGGGTCTTTCGGACCAGGTCGGCAGCTTCCTCAGAGCGTGCCTGGTCTGGGGGGGAGGTCAGGAGGCGATGGAAGCTGTCTTCCTCCCGCTCCATGAGCTCATCGAGGGATTGGGTTTTCTGTCGGGTGCGGCGGCGCAGCAGGTCCAGGCAATGGTTGGAGGCGATGCGGTAGAGCCAGGTGGAGAAAGACGAGTTTTTCTTGAATCGGGCCAGGGAGCGGTACGCTTTAAGGAATATCTCCTGCGCGGCGTCCTCGGCGAGAGTCTCATCGCCCAAGGTCGAGCGGCACAGTCCGATGACCCAGGCATGGTGGTGGCGCAGGATCTCCGCGTACGCGTCTTGGTCGCCGGAGAGGATCTGGGAGACCAGCTCGTCGTCGTTTATTTGTTCCCTGGAATTCATGTCCAATATCTGTTATACTTATCTTAGACCCGAATCCGAACTGTCACCCTGTGGTGCGCGTGCCCGCGAGGGCTAGGATTCGGGTTCTTATTTTGGCCAGACCTGTACTTGAGCCTCCCTGGGGCGGATCAGCTTGATGTACTCTTGCGCGTCCGCCTTCTCGCCATAACTTCTATTGATTGCTCCTGCGACCATGTCCGCCACCTGAATCAAGCTGCTTTTGGCGGAATTTAAGAAAATTACACGCTCGATGTGCCGCTTTTCAAGGTTGATTCTTCGCTTAAGATAGGTGCTGGTTTGCTGACGGAAGTCCCGGTTCCCGGTGCCATCAATGCAGACCACCGCATTTTCTAGATGTTCGCGGGAATTCAGAAATACCAATTGGGCTGCGTATTTGTAAAAGGAATCCTTGAATTTGAATCCCTCGCCATAAAGCCCTGCCTTGTTGATGACGATGCCGTAGTAAAAGAAATCATAGGGTGCCACCGCGCCGAGCAATGCCTTTCGATGTTCCGGCCGGCATTTGTTGAATTTAAACTCAAAAGCAGGATGAAGATGCAGCTCCCGCCGAAGCAGACCGAGGCGCTGGTCAACGGCTTTGGCCTCTTCCTCATCATCGAAGACCACCAAGGCCACCACGAAGTAGGCGGACGAGCCTTGCGCAATCTTCAGCCCTGGATCGCCCGACTCGTCCATGAATACTAGCATGGCTTGTTGACGTATTTTACCTTATTGCTGCTGTACGGAATGGAGCGCGGAGATGCAGTCGTGAGGCCAGAAAAGAACGCCCCGACTCGGAAGCCGGGGCGTCCTATGGGATGTCCGAAGCCTGGAAGGCTTATTTTCCCTTGATGGCCTTGTGCTTGGCTTGATGATCCTGCCTGATGGCCTTGATCTTTTCGTGTTTCTGGGCCTTGGTCAGGGTCTTGTCAGTCTTGACCGCTGCGATCTCCGCCTTTTCCTTGGCTTCAAGGTCCTTGAGGGCGGCTTTGCGGGTGGCCTTGTCCATGGGGGCGGCCGTGGGTGCGGTTTGAGCCGCGGGCTGGGCTACGGGCTGTGCCGGCTGGGCCGAGGCCTGTCCGAGGAAGGCCAGTACGATTGAAGCGACTGCGTTGATGAACATTTTTTTATCCTCCTGAAGTTTTGTCGGCGTCACCTATATTACGGCCCAAGTCCGCAAAGGTTCGAAAACAGGTATAATCTCTCCGCCATACACACTTTTTCTGCAGGAGGCCGTATGCCGAGAACGACCCTCCCGCGCCGCGCGCGCGGGCTTAAGATCGCACGCCACTTCACCGAGCCAGGCGCCGACCCCTTGGCCGAGGTCCGCTACGCCCAGCGCGAATCCCTGATCAAGAACTCGGACGGCAGCGTCGTCTTCGAGATGCAGGGAGTCGAGGTGCCCGAGGCCTGGAGCCAGCTCGCCACTGATATTTTGGCCTCCAAGTACTCCCGGCCGACCTCAGCGGACGGCCTGCAGCGCGAGACCAGCGCACGCCAGATCATCGGCCGGATCGTGCGGACTCTCACCAAGACCGTGCAGGACCAAAAACTCCTGGCATCCTCGGCGGATGCCAAGAGTTTTGGCGACGAGCTCGCCCATCTCCTGGTCCAGCAGAAGGCGGCCTTCAACACCCCGGTCTGGCTCAACTGCGGTCTCTGGCACGAGTACGGCCTCCAGGGGCAGGGGGGCAACTGGCGTTTTGACCCCAAGACCGACCGCGTCGAAGCCTGCGCGGACGCCTTCAGGCATCCGCAATGTTCGGCCTGCTTCATCCAGTCCGCCGAGGACAGCCTGCCTGCCATCTTCGACCTCTTAAAAAGCGAGGCGCGCATATTCAAGTACGGTTCAGGCTCGGGCTCGAATTTCTCGAAGATCCGCAGCCGCTACGAGAAGCTCTCCACGGGCGGCAGTCCCTCGGGGCTCATGTTCTTTTTGGAAGTCTTCGACAAGGGTGCCGGCGCCATCAAGTCCGGAGGTATCACCCGCCGCGCGGCCAAGATGGTCTGCCTCGACATGGACCATCCCGAAATCCTGGACTTCATCCAGTGGAAGCAGCGCGAGGAGAAGAAGGTCGCGGTCATGGTCGCCGCGGGCTATGCTTCGGATTTCAACGGCGAGGCTTACCGCACGGTGAGCGGACAGAACTCGAATAATTCCGTGCGCTTGAGCGACGATTTCATGAAGGCCGTTCTCTCGGGCGGGACCTGGGAGACGACCATGCGCTCTACGGGCAAGCCCTTTGAGAAGCACGAGGCCTCCAAGCTGATGAAGACCATCGCGCAGGCAGCCTGGTCCTGCGCGGACCCGGGAGTGCAGTTTGATTCCAACATCAACCGGTTCCACACCTGCGCCAAGACCGACCGCATCCGCGCCTCGAATCCCTGTTCCGAGTTCATGTTCCTCGATGACACGGCCTGCAACCTGTCCTCCTTGAACCTGCTCAAGTTCTTGAACGCGGACAACAGCTTCGACGTGGGATCCTTCCGCCATGCCGTGCGGGTCATGTTCCTGGCACAGGAGGCCCTGATCGATTTCTCCAGCTACCCCACGGAGCGCATCGCCCAGAACTCCCACCGCTACCGTCCCCTGGGCCTGGGCTACGCCAACCTGGGGACCCTGCTCATGACCTTGGGACTGCCCTACGACTCTCCTGGCGCGCGCAGCTGGTGCGGGGCGATCACGGCTTTGATGACAGCCGAAGCGTACAGCGTGTCAGCGGAGATCGCCTCCTGCCGCGGGCCTTTCGAGGGCTTCGCGGAGAATCGCGACTGCATGCTCGATGTCATGGGTCTGCACCAAAAAGCCCTCGACAGTCTGGAACCCGGCTGCCCAGAGGGATTGCTTGCAGCCGCCCGAGATTCTTGGAAATCGGCTGTGGCCGCTGGCCAGCGCTGGGGCTACCGCAACGCGCAGGCCACGGTGCTGGCACCCACCGGCACGATCGGGCTTTTGATGGACTGCGATACCACGGGCATCGAGCCGGACTTCGCCCTGGTCAAGTTTAAAAAGTTGGCCGGCGGCGGCAGCCTTAAGATCGTCAACCAAGGCTTGGAGCGCGCCCTGACCAATCTCGGCTACGCCCCGCAGAAGCGGCGCGCGATCATCGACCATGTCCTCAGCACCGGGAGCGCCGATGGCGCGCCCGAGCTCAAGGCCGAGCATGTGCCGATCTTCGATTGCGCCAGCGCGGCCCGCGAGGGGGGCCGGGCCATCGCGCCCATGGGCCATGTCCGCATGATGGCCGCAGCACAGCCCTTCCTTTCCGGCGCCATCTCCAAGACCGTCAATCTGCCCCATGATACCACGGTCCAGGATATCGAGAGCATCTATGTCGACAGCTGGAAGCTGGGCCTAAAAGCCATCAGCATCTATCGCGACGGATGCAAGCTCTCCCAGCCGCTTTCGGTCGCCCAGGGAAAGGACAGCGCCGGCGAGGTGGAGATGGCCACGGCGATACTGGAGCGGCGCTACCTGCCGCTCAAGCGCTCCGGCCACACCCACGAGGCCGTGATCAACGGCCAGAAGATCTATGTGCGTACCGGTGAGTACCCGGACGGGCGCTTGGGCGAGATCTTCATCGACTTCCAGAAGGCCGGCTCGCCCATGCAGGAGATCTTGAACTGCTTCTGCATCGCGGTCTCCTTGGGCCTGCAGTACGGGGTGCCGCTTGAAGACCTGGTGCAGAGGTTGACTTTCACGCGCTTCGAGCCGGCGGGCATCGTGCGCCATCCGCACATCAAGTCCGCGACCTCGGTGATGGATTTCGTGTTCCGCCTTCTGGGTCTGGAGTATCTTAACCGCACGGATCTGGTCCATGTGCCTCCGACTGAGACCAAGGAGAAGGCCAAGGACAAGAAGCCTGAGCCAGCACCTGAGCCCGTCGCCAACTCGGACGCGCCTTTCTGCGACCAGTGCGGCCATGTGACGGTCCGCTCCGGGACTTGCTACAAGTGCCTTAACTGCGGCAATTCCTTGGGGTGTTCGTAGAGGCTCCCATCGACACCTATCACAAGTGGTACAGCCCGCGGCTGGGGCAGGATTTCGAGCTCAAGGCCTACGGCCACGGCGGCAAGCCGCTGGTCGTCTTCCCTTCCCTGGGCGGCCGCTTCTTCGATTTTGAGAATTTCGGCATGGTCGAGGCCTGCCGGCCTTTTTTGGAGGAAGGCCGCCTGCGGATCTTCGCGATCGACGGCCGGGACAACGAGAGCTGGCTCAACGAGTCCATCCCGATCTCCGAGCGCGGGCAGCGCCACGAGACGTGGGAGTCCTGCGTCGTCCAAGAGGTCATCCCTTTCGTGCGCCAGGAGTCGGGGACTAAGTCTTCACGCGACATGATCGCCATGGGCGTGAGCGCGGGCGCCTTTCACGCGGCCAATTTCTTCTTCCGCCATCCGGACCTCTGCGACATCCTCATCGGCTTGAGCGGGGTCTACAGCCTGGGCAGCTTCAAGTCTCTCGGTGATTATTGCGACGACCATGTCTATTTCAATGATCCCTTGCGCTACCTGCCCCATCTGAGCGATCCGTATTATCTGGACCTTTTTAGAAAGAGCCTGATCATCCTCTGTGTGGGTCAGGGTTCTTGGGAGGAAGTCTGTCTGCCCGAGACCCGGCGCCTCTCCGAGATCCTCAACGGCTTGGGCGTGCCTCATTGGCTCGACGTTTGGGGGCAGGACGTGGCGCACGATTGGCCCTGGTGGAGGAAGCAGCTGCCGTATTTCCTGGGGAGCGTTCTATGAACGTCCTGATGATCTCGCCGAATTTCCCTTCAAATTTCGAGCATTTTTCGACGGCTCTCAGGGAAGCCGGTGCCAATGTCCTGGCCATCGGGGACGCGCCTTACGACCATCTGAGCGGCAACCTCCAGGCGGCGCTGACCGAGTATTTCCACCTTCCCAACATGGGCGACTATGAGGGGCTTTATCGCGCCATGGCCTTCCTTATATATAAGCACGGCAAGATCGACCGCCTGGATTCCCACACCGAGCACTGGCTGGGTCTGGAGGCCCAGTTGCGCGAGGATTTCAACGTCTTCGGGCAGAAGCCGTCCGACCTCTCGTTCAACCGCCGCAAGTCCGGCATGAAAGAGATCTTCAGGCAGGCCGGCGTGCCCGTGCTGCCCGGCGAATCAGTGACTTCGGCCGAGCAGGTCCGGGCCTTCGTCGCGCGCCATGGGTTTCCCGTCATCTTCAAGCCGGACACGGGCGTGGGGGCTGAGAGCGTCTTTCGCGTGGACAAGGCGGAGCAGCTGACCGGGGTCCTGGAGTATCTGCCCAAGGGCTATTTCATCGAGAAATTCTTCACCGGCGAGATCGTCACTTTCGACGGCTTGACCGACCGGGAGGGGGGCATCGTCTTCTGCGCTTCCCACCGGGTCAACACCGGCATCATGGAGATCGTGACCCAGAAGCTGGCCACCCATTTCATCTACAGCCGCGACATCGATCCCAAGATCGAGGATTTCGGCACCCGCAGCGTGCACGCCTTCCGCATCCGCGAACGGTTCTTCCACACGGAATTCCTGGTCGGACCCGATGGGGAGACCTATGCCTTGGAGATCAACGTCCGGCCTCCGGGGGGGCATTCCCTGGACCTGATGAACTGGGTCTGCGACATCGACCTCTACGCTCTGTGGGCGCGCTCCGTGGTGTGCGGGGAGAGCCACTTCGACTACGAGCGCAAATACAACACGGCCCATGTGGGCCGGCGCGAGAAGTTCCATTACCGGCACTCGCATGAGGATGTGCTGAGCGCCTTGGCGCCCATGCTTGTGTCCCACATGCCCTACCCCAAGGTCTACAGCGCCGCCATGGGCGATTACGCCTACTTTTTGCGTCATCCGGACTTGAAGAAAGTCCAGGCCGCGGTCGCGTACATCGAGGAATTGGTCAAAACTGGGCCTTGACAATGTGTGACTTATATGTTACACTAGCCATGGAGCTCTGATGGAGCTCCGGCGTTATCGCACGGCTGACGGGAGCGTTCCATTTTCTCAATGGATCGAGCATTTGGACGCCATGGCCGCCGGACGAGTGTCGGCTTATGTGGACCGGATGAAATCCGGGCATTTCGGGAATTCGAGGTCTGTGGGGCATGGCGTCTGTGAACTTAAAATGGATTTCGGCCCTGGCTATCGGGTGTACTATCTTCGCGATGGCCATACAGTGGTCGTGCTGCTGTGCGGAGGGGACAAGGGATCTCAGCAGGCGGATATTCGCAAAGCGTGTGCGTATGCCGATGATTATTGGAGGCGACAATGAAAAACCGTGCTCCCTATGTTTCTCATGAAGACGAGCAGATCCAAGAGTTTAAAAAGCATCCCAATCGCGCGGTTGCCTATCTTAATTCCTGCATCCAGGTGGCTTTTGAAGAAAACGATCCTGAATTGATGCTGACCGCCCTGGCGACCGTGGCCAGGGCTTATGGAATGACTCGCGTGGCCAAGGACGCTTCTCTTCAGCGGGAGAGTCTCCACCGGATGCTTTCCAAGCGGGGCAATCCGGAATGGAACAGCATGTTCCGTGTTTTTAGGGCGCTCCATCTTCGCCCCAAGCTTGAACGCGCTCAATATCTGCCGGCATAAAGCATCTTGCCTATGCAATGAATTTGTCTTGAAAAATAATGATTTATCATCTATAATATTTCTATAGAAATAAATTTATTTCTATAGAAATATGAAAAACAAGACTACCGCAGTATCGATTGGATCCCGCATCCAGGAGTTGCGCAAGGAGCGCCGCTGGACGCAAGTGCGTCTTGCTGCCCTGCTTGGAATCTCCCAGGGGCACTTGTCCGAGCTTGAACACGGCCATCAATCTTTTTCAGCCGAGCAGTTGCTTGCCATGCTCAAGCAATTCAATGTCCCTCTCGAGTACATCTCTCCGGGGGCCAGGGAGGGCGCCGGTCATTTGGCGCAAAGCGCAGAGATCCTTCCCACCGAGCGTCTTAAGAATGCGATCGCCGCGATACGAGAGGCGCTTGTCTCAGCCGATTCGGCCAGGCAGGTCGCGGCAGTGGCTCCGGTCCTCGTCGCTCATGCCGGGCAGATCAACCTGACTCGACTGCGCAATGAATTCGCCCAGCTCGGCTTGGAGAACCGTTTCGGTTGGGCCATCGAGAACACTCTTCATGCGATCGAAATCGAATCATCCCCAACGCTCCCTCGCGAATGGCGTTTGAAGTATCGCCGGGCCGCGCTCATCATCCGATCCTTCAGCTCGACCAACCCACACCCGGCGCAGACTCCGCTTTACGACGTCCTTGACCCGGAGATCGCCAGCCCGGAGGGGCTCAATGAAGTCATTGAGGCACTCTCTCCCTTGGCGAAAAAATGGAGGATCGCAACTGGCATCAAGACCGAGGATTTCGTCGCCGCATTGAGGGGGGCCCGTTGTTGGATAATTCATTGAAAAAATATGCATTTATTTTTGAGCGACCCTATTATAATATGACCCATATTTGAGCGATACGATGAAAAGACTAATAGAATCATCTTTTCTTGAATGGAAAGATTCGACGCGCCGCAAGCCCCTCATCATCCGAGGCGCGCGGCCTGGGAGGCCAGGTCTTCTATACGCGGCTGGCCGAAGGCCACGCGCACACGACCAGCCGGCGGGCATTTGATCTCCTGCGCAAAGCGCGGCTGCTGACCAAGGTCCTCTCTGCAAATCCTTCAGGGCTTCCCCTGGGAGCTTCAGCTTCCACTCGCCGCTTCAAGGCCTTGCTTCTGGATATAGGCCTTTGGCGGCATCTGTGTGGAGGAGGCATCGAACATGAACTGCGGCGCGGCGACTTGTTGGATGTTCGCCGAGGAGCGGCCGCTGAGCAGTTTGTGGGCCAAGAGCTGAGGGCGGCGCAAGGTTCTGATCCGTACTTCTGGTCGCGCGAAGTCCCCGGGAGCCATGCCGAGGTGGACTTCCTGACCGCGGTTGGAGGAAAGATCTACGGCATCGAAGTCAAAAGCGGGGCGGCCGGCCGTCTGCGCAGTCTTCATATGCTTCTGGCTGAGTACCCCGCCATGGCCGGGGGCTATGTCTTCTCTTCGCGGCCTTATGCCGAACTGCCCGATCAGAAGTTGATTTTCCTTCCGCTTTACTACGCGTACTCCGCGGTGCGAAAGCGCTGACTTCGGTATACCGATAAAATATCGGTAGGCCGATATGGAAAAATCCGAGACAAGCTTTGCATCTCGACTGGGCCTGATAAAAATTGGGTCTTGACAGGGTTAGTGGTGGGGGGGTACACTGCTTTTACGTGATGCCGAGATGAAAAAACTAATCAGCGCCATAGTGCTTTCCGTTCTGGCCATCCTGGTCTTGAATTATAGACATCAAAGCCGCAAATCCATGCCGGTTTTGTCGATCGAAGAACAGCATTCCTTGCATGACGCTGCGAAAGCGAATGACGACCCTTCCGGTCCGCTGCCGAAATTCCCGAAGCTCACGCTGACCAAGCGGCATCTCGAGGGAAAATCCGTGGACGGTACTCAGGGGACGGAAGACTATCCGCTCACTCCGTCTTACGTCGAGCTCAAGATCATCACGTCTCTGGGTAGGGATGCTGAAATAAGCCGGACAATCCTCATGAGCCCTCTTTTGTTCATAGGGGGGTCTGAAACCGTAAGTAGGGAAGAGGCATACTTTATTAGCGGTCCCAAGTTCTTTGTTATCAAGTTGGTGCAAAAGTATAGTCGCCGAGGTCGGGCGGTGGTTCCATCAATTGGTCTCGAGTTGGGGATGAGCAATATAGATGCTAACGGTGTCGTGGGTGATGACTTCCATAACGGTCAGGTAACGACCATACCTGCTCGTGAGGGTCAAAAAAAGGTTCTGACGGTCCAAGATCTGAGCGGTAGAGATAATTCATTCATGGTTGAGATCGTGAAGATCACCGATCGTCCCGAGCTTCAAGGTCAGACTTTTCGAGCTTCCGAAGTCCAGGCATACTGCTTCCAGGCTCGAGACTTTGATTCCTGCATGGCTCATACTTCTGAAGCCAAGGCGCACTGTTCTGGGCAGTATGATTTTGACAACTGCGTGGAGAATTTTGGCCAGACAAAGCCAGAACTTCCCCAGGCTATCATTCTGAAGCCGCGTAAAGTCAGAAAATAAGACCTCTACCCCACGCACGTGCGGGGCCGTAACGGGGGAGGCCGGCGAGATCGTCATGCTCCCGTCGTCAACCCATCGCCGTGGTCTCCCTACGGCGGAATGGCCGACAGGACTTCGCTCGGAATACCAAAAAGAACCACTTGTCCCAACACCCGTTTCGTCTTGCGCACTTTCCAGTGACGCCAAGCGTCTGCGTAGGTTTCCAGGAACCTTCGTGCCAGCATCCATCATGAATGCGGGAATCAGCGTGCGTTTCACGCAAACAAAACGCCAAATTGATACAATAAGGCCAATCCCATGCACGCCAGAGACATCGACCTGCAGATCCACATCGCCCGGCCCGTGGACAAGGTTTTTGTGCGCGTCGGTGGGGACGTTCTCTGGCGGGGGAATCAATGAAAGCCCTCATCCCCTCAGAGCATATCGAGCAGCAAATCTATTTGATTCGTGGCCACCGCGTGATGGTGGATTCCGACTTGGCTCGTATTTATGGGGTTTCCACGATTCGACTCAATCAGCAGGTGCGTCGGAATCATGAGCGTTTCCCTGGAGATTTTGTGTTTCAAATGACCAAGGGGGAAGCCGAATCTTTGAGATTGCAAAATGCAATCTCAAAGCCGGGCCGCGGCGGTCGGCGTTATTTGCCTTACGTTTTTACCGAGCATGGCGCCCTCGCGGCGGCGTTTGTCCTTAATAGTCCTGTTGCCGTTGCTGCCGGCATTCAGATCGTTCGTATTTTCAATCGTCTACGCCAGCTGGCCAACACCCATAAGGACCTGGCCTTGGCGCTCGCGAAACTCGAGAAGATCGAGCATAAAGTAACTGACCACGACGAACAGATCCAGGAAATTTTTGATACCATCCGCGAAATCATGACTCCGCCGAAAGAGCCCCCCAAGCAGATAGGCTTCAGGCTTCCGGAGTCGGGCAATTCTCCGACAGAGAATAAGTAATTGATACAATAAAGAGAATCTTATGCACGCCCGCGACATCGACCTTCAGATCATCATCGCCCGCTCCATCGACAAGGTCTTCGAGGCCTGGATCAGGCCCGAATTGATCGAGCAGTGGCTGGCGCGCCGCGCGCGCATCGAGCCCTCCATGGGCGGCGCCTACGAGCTTTTCTGGGATCTCCGCAACCCCGCCATCAACAGCACGGCGGGCTGCCGCATCGGGCATCTCGTGCCCAACGCCGAGCTGTCCTTCAATTGGAAGGGCCCGGAGCCCTACTCCGCCGTCATGGGCGACGCGACCAAGGTCTTCGTGCGCCTGGAAGCTCAGGGATCCAAGACCCTGGTGCGCTTCGTGCATACCGGCTGGGGCAACGGCGCCCTCTGGGAAGAGGCGCGGCTCTGGCAGGCCCGGGCCTGGAAGCAGGCCATGGAGAATCTGAAGAACTATCTGGAGACCTCCGAGAAATTCCTCATCGGCCTCTCCATGAACTGATGATCAAGAAAACCTTCGAGGCCATCTTCGGGACATCGAGCGAGAGATGGCTCAAGCGCTATGTGATGCCTCTGGCGCAGACCAACGCGCTCGACGCCGAGGCCCAGGCCCTGCCGGATTCCGCTTTCCCCGAGAAGACCGTCGAGCTCAAGGGACGTTTCAAGGACCGGCTCAAGGACGTCGAGCCGGGGACGACCGAGGAAGAGAAAAAAGCCTTTGCCGACGCTGAAAAAACGGCTTTGGAAGAGCTCCTGCCCGAGGCCTTCGCCCTGGTCCGTGAGGCTTCCCGCCGGGCCATCGGCCTGCGCCACTACGACGTCCAGCTTCTGGGCGGCATGATCCTCAACGAGGGCGGCATCGCCGAGATGAAGACCGGCGAGGGAAAGACCCTGGTCGCCACGGCCGCGGTGTATCTCAACGCCTTGACCTGCCGCGGGGTGCATGTGGTCACGGTCAACGACTACCTGGCCAAGCGCGACTCCGAATGGATGGGGCCGGTCTATCGCTTTTTGGGCTTGACGGTCGGCCGCGTGCAGCATGACATGCCCAATGCGGATCGGCAGGCGGCTTACCGTTCGGACGTCACCTACGTCACCAACAACGAAGTGGGCTTCGACTATCTGCGCGACAACATGGTTGTGCGCCGCGAAGACCGGGTCCTGCAGCCCCTGAATTTCGCCATCATCGACGAGGTGGACTCGATCTTGGTCGACGAGGCGCGCACGCCGCTGATCATCTCGGGCGCGGCCGAGCGTTCCACCGACCGCTACGCCATCGTCAACCGCATCATCCCGCTTTTTAAGACGCGCATGATCACCGAGGAAGAGGAGATCCAGGCCAAGTACTCCGGCGCCGACCTGCAGAAGGGCTACGACGCGGTCGTGGATGAGAAGAACCACACCGCCGTCCTGACCGAGGACGGCATCCGCAAGGCCGAGAAGATGCTCAACATCCCCAACCTCTACGACGATCTGGAGGGGGAGTGGGTCCATCACATGACCCAGGCCCTGCGCGCGCACTATCTCTACAAGCGCGACGTGGAGTACGTGATCAAGCCGGGCGAGGAT
Source organism: Elusimicrobiota bacterium (assembly GCA_023249645.1). Classification (GTDB taxonomy): domain Bacteria; phylum Elusimicrobiota; class Elusimicrobia; order UBA1565; family UBA9628; genus UBA9628. The sequence goes on along the minus strand of JAHFCF010000011.1, from coordinate 70,795 downwards.
GGCCGGCCCGAGGTCATCATCGTGGATGAGTTCACCGGCCGCCTCATGCCGGGCCGGCGCTGGTCCGACGGCCTGCACCAAGCGGTCGAGGCCAAGGAGATGCTCCCGCCGCGCGAAGAGAACCAGACGCTGGCGACCATCACCTTCCAGAATTTCTTCAAGCTCTACCGCAAGATGGGCGGCATGACCGGCACGGCCATGACCGAGGCGGACGAGTTCCAGGAAATCTACGGGGTCAAGGTCTGCGAGGTGCCCACGCACAACCCCATGGTCCGCAAGGATGATTCCGATTTCATCTATCGCACGGAGCGCGAGAAGTACGCCGCCATCGTGGCCGAGATCTCCGAGCTGTGGAAGAAGGGCCGACCGGTCCTGGTGGGCACGCGCTCCATCGAGAAGTCAGAGAAGCTCTCGGCCATGCTGCGGCCCATCGGCATCCCGCACCAGGTCTTGAACGCCAAGTACCATGAGATGGAGGCCCAGATCATCTCCCAAGCCGGCAAGAAGGGCGCGGTCACGATTGCCACCAACATGGCCGGCCGCGGCACGGACATCCTCTTGGGCGGCAATCCTCAGGATGCTCAGGAATACGAGTTGGTCAAGGCCGTTGGCGGGCTGCATGTGCTGGGCACCGAGCGCCACGAGGCGCGCCGCATCGACAACCAGCTGCGGGGCCGCTGCGGCCGTCAGGGCGACCCCGGCTCTTCCCGCTTCTATCTGGCCTTGGACGACGAGCTCATGCGCCTGTTCGGCTCGGACAGGCTCTCCGGCCTCATGGAGAAGCTCGGCATGAAGGAGGGCGAGGTCATCGAATCCTCGCTGGTCTCCCGCCAGATCGAGGGCGCGCAGAGGCGAGTGGAGACGCACAATTTCGACATCCGCAAACAGCTCAAGGACTACGACGACGTGATGAACAAGCAGCGCGAGGTCATCTACAAGCTGCGCAACCAGATCCTGGATGACGCCAATGTCGTCGAGCAGGTCAAGATGATGATCCGTGAGGATGTCGAGGATACCCTGGCCCGCGTCGCGCCGCCTGATTCCTATCCCGAGTCCTGGGATCTGGTCGGTTTGAAGACCTATTTGGAGCGCGCCTTCGGCCTGGAGTGGCAGATCCCGGCCAAGGCTTCGAGCCTGGACCGCGAGCTTCTGCGCTCCGAGATCCTCGCCGCTGCGCTGGAACTCTATGGCCGGCGCGAGAAGGATTTCGAGGGCTTTGATTTCCACGAGATCGAGAAGATGATCCTCCTGCAGATGATCGACAAGGCCTGGAAGGGGCACCTTTACGACCTCGATCATCTCAAGAAGTCCATCGGCCTGCGCGCCTATGGACAGAAGGACCCCAAGATCGAGTACCAGAAGGAATCCTTCGCGCTTTTCGAGGCCATGCTGGGAAAGATCCGCGAGCAGAGCGTGGAGTATGTCTTCAAAGTCCAGGCTCCGCGGCTGCCGCCCCCGCCGCCGGCGGTCCGGGAACAGCGCGAGGAGCCGGTGGCCGTTGCCGCCGGCAGGCCGGGCGCGGCCCAGCCCAAATCCTCACCCCTGCAAAAGCCCGCGGCGCCGGAAGTCCGGGACATCCAGAAGATCGGCCGCAACGATCCCTGCTACTGCGGCTCGGGCAAGAAGTACAAGAAATGCCACGGGGCGTGATCGCTCTTTTCTGCGGCGGATTGACCGCCCTGTCATTGCCTAAGCCGGGCCTCTGCTTTTTGGCCTGGATCTCTCTTGCGCCTCTTTTTTTCTTGTGGCGGCGCTGCAACGGTTGGCGGGATGCAGCTGCCATCGGACTGGCCGCCGGCTTCGGTTATCACGGGATGGCTCTTTATTGGATCTACAACACCTGCCGGTTCGCCGGTCTCTCCGTCTTCGTGGGACTTCTGGCGTGGGGGGCTCTGACCCTTTTCTTGGCCTTGAATTGGGGCCTCATCGGGATCTTGGGCCGGAAGTTTGCCGATGGCAAATCTGCCTGGCGTCCCTGGGCTTGGGCCGCGCTCTGGACTGCCGTGACATTCGCCAGCGAACGTTGGACTCCGCGGCTGTGCGTGGACATTCTGGGCTACACGCAGTGGCGATACCTGGCGCTCATTCAAATCAGCAGTTTCGCCGGGCCTCATTTTCTGGGATTTCTGATCGTGGCTGCCAACGCAGTCCTGGAGCGCGCCTGGGTTGAGTCTGACGCAGAGAAGGGATCGTCGGAAACGGCGCGGAACTTCGCCCTGGTCTTGGCCCTGGTCGTCGCTTCCTGGGCTTACGGGGTATTCGAAATGACCCGGCGCCACCTGAATCCTCCTGGATTTACCAATCGTGTGGAGATCCTCCAGCCTGCCGTGGACCAGTATCAGAAGTGGGACGCCCGCTTCGTGCAGAGCATCCGCGATAATTTCGAAGAGCTTCTGTCGCGTCCGCGCTCGAAGACGCCGGCCTTGGTGGTCTGGCCCGAGTCTTCTCTGCCTTACTTGGTCGAGCCCGAGCGAGGCATCCCGGAGGTCGCGGCCTGGGCCAAGCGTCTGGGAGCGGTACACGTCGTGGGCGCGGTCTCGCGGGAAAATGGATCGACTTACAATGCCGCCTTCTTAGTCACGCCCTCCAGCCGCGACATCGTCGGCTACCACAAAAGAGAGCTCGTTCCCTTCGGCGAGTTCGTGCCGTTTAAATTCCTCGGCAGATTCATCGGGATCTTGAATGAGATGGGGGGGATCTCGGCGGGCGCGGCTGCTCAGCCGCTGTTTCAAACGCCCTGGGGCCCGGCGGCGGCCAGCATCTGCTATGAGGCCATGTTCCCGAGATGGGTTCGTGCAGACGCGGCGCGGGGAGCCCGGATCGTTTTCAACCTGACCAATGACGGCTGGTATTCTACGCAGGATACCTGGGGACCTTATCAGCATTTTCAAGCCAATGTCTTCAGGGCCGTGGAGGATCGCGTCACCATCGTGCGTTGCGCCAACAACGGCATCTCGGGCGTGATCGATCCGTGGGGCGTTGTCACGGCCAAGCTGGACCTGCACGAGCGCGGTCGTCTGGAGGCGGCAGTCCCGACCGCGGACCACTTCCCGCAGCGTTCCTTTTACGTCCGCCATGGAGACTGGTTCGGGACGATGTGCCTTGTGGTCCTGCTTGTGCTGATGGTTTCGGCCTAGGTCTTTTAGCCTAGTCGGGGTGGGTCCATGGGCCTATAAGGATATAGGTCTAAATAGGGGCCTCTTTCTGGGTCCTTTGACCCTCGGACAATAGGCGCGCTGCTGTTACAATTGACTCATGAGCGCGCGGCAAGCGGCCAGACTCTTCAAGAGCTTTGTGGCCAGCGCGCTGGCATTCATTCTCGTCGTCCTCTCCCCCGGTCTGGAAGCTTACGCGCAGGCGGGAAAAAGTTTCCACTCGACGGCGCGGGTCGCCGCTCCTGAGGCCGGCCTAGTCCGGCTTGCGCCGCAGAGCCTGCCGCTGAGCGGCGCGCCGGATCTCGTCGCCCCCGGTCCACTCTCGCAAGCCGCCGCGGACGCGGCATTCGCTGCGGTCAGCGGCTCTGTCGCGCCTCTCCTTCCGGCGCAACTCGTCGCCGGCGCCGTGGCCGCGCCGACGCCGACCTCCGCCGCCTCGGCCTCTCCGGCGGCGATGCCCGGGGCGGCTCGCCGTTCTCCGGCGATCGATCAGCCGCCGGTCGTCAAGCCCGGACTGGTGCAAGCGATCAAGAGGATCGCCGCCCAGTTCTTCGAGGCTCCCGCGGAGCTCGTGCCGGCCCTGGCCGCCGGCTCGGCGTTCGGAGTCGGGCCGACTCACACGCAGGCAACGCACGTCGATGTCAATGGGAAGATCAACGAAGCCTTCGGCTCTGGCCGCGCCAGCCTCGCACGAGGGGCGGATCAAGCGGATCTCAAGCCTGTCGCGGACCCATTGATCGCGCAGCGCATCGAGCAGGCGGTCCAGGCCCTTTCCGCTGCCGATCAATCAGTCAGCATCAAGGAGCTCGGGTCGGTCACGGTCAAAGACGTGATCGCTCAAACGCCTTTGCGCATCGTTCTCATCGAATCGCCGCAGGCCCGCGCCCTGCGCTACGCTTCCGGAGAGGATTTCCAGATCTCCCATGTGGGCTTCGGCCCTGACCATAACACGCCCACCATCTACATCGCTCTCAACGCCGTCCAGAACATGACCCAGGCAGCTCTTCAGGCGGTCCTCCATAACGACATGATCGAGCTGGCCGCCAGGATCGCGGCCAAGAAGGCCGGCGTGGCCTGGACCGAGGCGCTTTCTCGCCAAGTCCAGGATGTCGCGCTGGTCCAGGTCCAGCAATTCTTTCCGAACATCCTCCATTATGTGCGCGCCATCACCCAAGGCGTGACGGCTGATTTCCTGGACTTGGGGATCAAGCCGAGCGCGATCCTTCCGGCATATCTTTCCAGCGATCCGGCTGAGCAGCAAAGGATTTTGAACCGTCTGGCGGCTCTCCGCGCCCAAGGCATCCCCGCTGACGAGCTGTCCGTTCAGCTCCTTAAGAAGCAGGAAGAGATCGACAGCCATTTAGACGCCCAGACCAATTCCCAGGTCCAGGGTCTGGCCTTCCGGATCGATATGGCCTTGAGATCGGGCCGCGACATCTCGGCCTTGGTCAGGGATCTCGGAGATCCCCGCGTCATCGCCCAGGCCTGGCAGTCTTGGCATCAGCCGGCGCAGGCCGTGGAGATCCCGGTCCTGGATAAGCTCCCGCAGCTTCGCACGACCCTGGCCGATGCCATCGATAAGGTCAACGCGGAGATGATGTCCCAGCAGACGCTCCTCCATCAAGAGGAAGGCGTCATCGCCAAGCTCATCGCCAAGCACCCCCTCATGGAGACCTGGGCCGAGATGGTCAAGGAACTCAAGTTCCAGGCCAAGGAATTCCGCTTGGAATTGAAGGGGCTGCCTCCCATCCAAGGCCGGTCGCCGGAGATGCAGGCCCTGCGCCAGCAGAAGGCCGACTTCCGGGACCTGATCAAGCATTCCCTGCAGCAGGCGGACTCTATAAAGGAAAAGCTCGGAGAACTCTCGGATCGGGTGGAGCCGCTGGCGCATCTCTCCTTAGCCATGCGCGAATGGTTCCCTGAGATGAAGGGCTTGAGCGTTGCCGGCGATTTCCTCTGGACCAAGGAAGGGCGCAGCCTCGACATGCTTTTGATCGTTCCGGGCGGCGAAGCCCCCAAGCGCCTGCGGTCCGAGGTCCTGCGCAAGATCGCGGCGCTCAAGGGCGCCTCGGCCGTCGAGCTCAGCGGCTACGCGGTCGGTGAGAAGTGGCTGCGCCAGTCCTCTCTGGATGTCGACCGGCATGTCGTGGTCGGCCGCTTCGCCCTCATGGGCTTGAGCCTCTGGGGCCCGAATCTGGCCTACTTCTTCAGGAAGCTCCCCAACCGGCAGCTCTGGTCCTCGGCCCTCGGCCAGGTCGAGGACGCCGAAGCCCAGCTGAAGGCCCAGGATGGGGCGCGCGCGAGATCATCTTTGAGCTTGGCCCTGGCCATGGCCCTGGCCATGGGCCTGAAGATCCACGGCCACTCCTTGGCGGAGAAGCTCCCGGCTATTTTCAAGGCTTTGGAAGCGGCGCTTGAAAAATCCGGGCCCATGGACCAGGAGTCCTTGGCCCTCCAGGCCCAGAATCTGCGCTCGGTCCTGACGGCTCTGCGCGATGCGGCGGAGTTCGAGGAGATCGAAAAGACGCTCGCGCGCCTCTTTGACAAGAGCCACGAGCAGAACTCGGCCGGGCAGTTCGGCGCCGTGGCTCTGGGCGCGGCCAGCAGCGGCTTTGAAGGCCGTCCGATCTACACGCTGTCCCCGATGCAAGCGCGGACGTGGCTCGCCCAGGCCGTCAGAGCCGGCAAGCCGGTCGAAACCGCTTCCGAGGATCTTGCCGCGGCGTTTGCCCGTCTTAAAGGAAAGGCGCGCTATTGGGACTGGCTGCCGGAAGCCTTGTCCCACGGGGAGTCCGTGGAGGTCGGCCGCACCAATTTCGGCCGCAAGGTCAAGGTCAAGGTCAACATCAGCGAGGTGAAGGACTCTCCCGAGCTCATGGGCCTTCTGGTCGAGTCCGCGCCGGATAAGAACGCTCCCGACACCGACAGCTATGAGATGTTCCTCAACGGCGCTGTTTTCCGCATGGATCCGGAAGTCCAGGAAGTGGTCCTCGGCTCCTTGATCCGCCAGCTGCGCCTGGCCATGGAAGGCATGCCTCTGGACGCGGCCCGCGACAAAGCCTCCTTCGAGCTGGAGCAGAAGCTGGTCAGCGACACGAAAAAGGACCATGAGGTCCTCGAAGCCGCCGTCGCCCGCTACAAGAGCGGCATCCGCGTCGAGACCCTGCCGGATGCCCAGACGCACCTCGGCGAAGCGATGCGCACGGCTCAGGCTGTCTCCGAGTATCTCAACGCGCCTCAAAGGCGGCTGGGAGGGACAATCCTCTTGGGCTGCACCGTCGCGTCCATGCGGCCGGTGGTCGAGAAGATGGCGGAGGTTTTCGCGGGCAACGGCATCAAGGTCGCCATCGCCGAGGGCGAGGCCATCCCGGCGGAATTCCATCACGCGGTCCGGGAGGGGGCCTACAGGCTGGGCTTCTTGGTCTCGCGCGAGACCGTGGTCCGTTTCGGTCACTACAAGGGCCGCATCCCGGATGAGGAATTCAACGAGATCCGCGCGGCCGCGAGCGCGGCCAGCCGCGACAAGAGGCTGGCCTTGTCCTCCGCCCGCCTTCAAGGCCTCGTGGAATACCGCCTGGACATCCGCAAAGCCTATCTCGCCTCGCTGAAGGAACGCTTCAATGTGCAGAAGATCGCCTCTTCCGATGTGCGGCTCATCGTGGACACGCAGGCCTCTGAAACTGCGGCACTGCTGCATGCCCTGGGGCTGCCGAACAGCGCCGTGGACATCGGCGGAGATGTGGAAGGCATGGCCGGCTATATCCATGATGCTCCGGCCGGAGAAAAGCGGCTCGGCGTGTTCCTGGGAAGCGACAATCCGCGCATCCATGTCCTCGACATCAACGGCAAGGCGATGCAGTCAAGCGACCTCTCGCTCCTCTTCACCTGGTACCTGGTGCATCACCGCAACTACGGGGGCAAGATATTCCGGGCCTTCACGCAGACCCGGCTTTTGGACCGCCTGGCCAAGCAATCCCAGCTGTCGGTCGAAGAGGTGGATCCAGCAGTCTGGGGGCTCTCCGAGGCGGATACGATCGTGCTCTCTCCCTGGACGCCGTACAACGATCTTTTCTCCCAGGCGCTCCTGGCGGCCGAGATCGTGGCCACGACAGGCCAGAGCCTCGGCCAGCTGTTGGAGAACATCCGCAAGGAACTCGGCGTTTCCCTTGACTATCAGAAATCCACGGTGCCTCTGCCAACGCCTTTCGCGGACAAGATGGCTGAGAAGCTCTCGAAGCCCGAGTCCGAGCGCGAGTTCAAGGCTTTCCTGGCGAAGTCTCTCCGATTGGCGGACTCCGAACTCAGCGTCCAAAGATCCCATAATGGTTTCCAGGTCTCGCTGAATTCCGGAGACTGGCTCTACTTGCGCTGGACCAAGGAAAACATCGAGCTCTATGCCGAGGGATCCCCGGAAAAGACCAAGGCTCTGTTGGCGTCAGGCAAAGCCTTCATCAGCGGATCCCTCAAGGAATTGGGACCGTCGCAGGCCCTGAGGCTCTCCTTCCTCTTTGCATCGGCGACCCTGGGGATCGGCATTTTCATGCTCATGCTTTCCTTGATGAATCCGGGCACGGCCTTGTCCCTGAGGGGCCTTGGTGGACTCTATTCCGCGGTCTCCCGCGTCGTAGGGCTCGGATTTGGCGCCGTGGTGTGGCTCTGGCCTAATCCCCTGCGCAAGATCATGCCCAGCTGGAATAACCCGGTCGTTTTTTTCATGTCCGTCATGTTCTTCCTCGAATTTGCGCTCTACATGGGTGTGCGGTGGATCACGATGCGTTCTTCAGGCCCGACTTCAGCAGCTTCCCAGGGATTGTCCTCTGAGATCGCCAGGATGCCGGAGCTTCCCAGGCAGGCGAACTTCGGGGCCAACAGTTGGCTGACTCTCGGAGTGTTGAAAGATGGCCGTCTGGCGGTCCTCAAGCCGGCTTTCAGTAATATTTCTGAATGGCTCCAGCCGTTCATCTACGAATTCCAAGCGCAGTATTTGATCCGGACCAAGACCTTCGATGAATCCAATGTCGGCTTCCGCCAAGGGGCCAATGCCCGCGGCTGGCTCTTTTTTAAATTCCTCTTCATGCATCCGCACATGATCTTTGTCGTCTGGTGGAATCTCTTCTGCGCCGCCTTCCCGGAGCAGGCTCAAGCACTGACGGGCCCGGTGCAGCGACTCAACGCGAAAGCAGGACCTCTCGTCGGTTATCTGAGGTCCTCATCCCCCTTCCTCATCGGCTTGGCCAGCATCTTCTGGTGGGCCTCGTTTCCTGTGGTTTCCGCAGTCCTGGCAACCGCAGGACTCGCGGGCGGCATCGTCAGTCTCCTCCTTGTTCCAAACCTGGGACTTTCCACCCATATAGCCCCGACTGAGGGAGTGCCTCTGCCTGCGGAGCTGCAAGGCCGCTACCGCGCTCGCCTCGCGCAGATTACCAAGGTTTCCGATGGCGATACCATACAAACCTCGGAAGGCACCTGGCTTCGCTATAAAGGTATGGATGCTTCTGATGAGCATACGGGAGATCTCTACCGCCGGGCCAAGGAATTCAACACCAAAATGGTCAAAGGCAAAAAAGTCCTCCTGGTGTTTCCTCAGATCAAGGAGGGGGATTCTTTGGTCGCCGAGCTCGATGTGCACGGCAGGGTTTTGTCGTATGTCTATGCCCAGGATCAGAGCGGCAAATGGGTGAATATGACCTTGCTTTTGTTGAATAAAGATCTTGCTACCGATAAGAAGGGAAAGCCGGATCCGGACATTCCGTTCTCGCTTGATGTCACTGCAACCCAAGTCCGGTCAAGCTTCGTCATCAAGGCTCAGTCAGCTGACCCGGCAGTCGAGGTGTCGCCCATCCCGGCCGATCAATTGCTGCCCTATCAAACAGCCAGAAAGACCTTGGAAGCCAACGAGGGTTTTGTGGATCCCACCACCCAGCTCCGGTTGGCCAAATCCTTTGCGGGTCCCCGGGGCATTTTCCTTAAAAAGCGTCTAGGTTCCGTCAACCTGGCGGATGGCAGCCAGCTCTTCGTCTCCGGAGAGAATGTCAGGATCGGCCGGCTCAATCTGGGAACCCTGGCGAAACTCGACATCGAAGCGTTGCCGGCGAAGAAAGGGAAAAAGGACGAGCCTGGAGAGGTTTTCGTCGGAAACGACGTCACCGTCGTGGATGGCCGATTCCGCTTCCTGGTGCCTCCCAACAGCAAGCTGAGGATCCTGGCTGGAACCGTCCTCTCCGGACTGCGAGACATCTCGGTGCCGCCGGGGCAGTCCATGGTCCTGCGCAACTTGCCGGATGGGGCCCTGAGCATCGAAACCGAATACCGTCATCCCGCCGTGGTCCTCAACCGACTGTGGGCTTCCTTTAAGAACGGCACGCCCTTGGATGGACTGTTGGACCTGGTGCGCTTCAACAAGCTCAACCCCGCGGCTCTGGCGCAATGGTGGAAGAAGGCTCCGATCCCGGCTTATGAGCCTGTGCGCTCCGCGGCCTCTCTGACCGCCCTGAGCTCGATCGGCCGGCAAAAAATGCCGGCGGGGCTTCATCAAGACTTTGAGAACGAAGTCCTAGCCAAGGCTGCGGGGCGCCTGAGCGACTCACAAGCCGGCCGGAGATTCCTCGTCAGCAAGCAGGGCAAAAAAGAAGAAATAAAGCAGGCTCTCTTGGCGGGTCTGGAGAGGCATTACGAGACCATCAGCGCCATCCGCCAGCAAGAGAAGCTCGACAAGCTGCGCGAGCGCCTCCAGGCCATGCTCAAGACTGCTTTGAAAGCGTCGGAGCTCCATGAATTCCTGGAAGGGATATTCTCAGGCTTTCCCGAAGTCAGTTCCATCGGACTGGATGGAAGGCCCAACCCGGAGTTTCTGGAAGTCCAAAAGCTCAAGCAAGCCTGGAACAAGACCTTCCGCAAGCTCCCGCCACGCACCCAAGGAGCGATCGCCAGCCTGCAGCGCGAGGTGGCCGCTCTCCAGGAGATCGACGAGACCCGGAGCAAGGAACTTTCCTTCTATATGGAGCGAGCGCAGCAGCGCCTGGCGGGTCTCGCTGGCCTTCTGATCCAGGGGCCGGACCGCTTCCCGGATGCCATCAGCTTGGTGCTGGGAGGTCCCCACCTCTTCGTTCAGGCGCCCAAGTCCCTCGAACTGCTGGTCGTGGAGCCGGGCGAAGACGGGCCCCGCGCCGTGGATGCCTCGACTCTCAAGGGCATCCGGCTGCCTGCCGAGGACGTGAAGGTCGTCTCGGTCGGCGAAGCATGGCTCAAGCGCAATTTCAAGGACGGGATGAGGAATAGGCTTCTTTCGCGCTTCCTCATCACGGGAACCACCCTGTGGGGCAGGGACCTGGCTGCCATGCGTTCATCCAACATCGGCGGCCGCGTGCCTGAGGCCAACTTCCTGGCCTTGGCCAAGGAATTCCTGGATGACTCTGAGCGGCTCTCCCACGATGCCGCGAGCGCTCCCCAGGCCCGGGACCTGGCCTATCTCTCCCACTTGACTCTGCTCGGCGCAGCCCCGGGGATCCTGGAGCGCATCAAGGAGGCGGATAAAGTCACGACTCCCCGCCTGATCTCCCAAGTGAGGATCCAGCATCACCAGGCTTCCGAAGCTCTTCGCAAACAAGAGCTCAGAGCCATCGTCAGCCATGCCATGGGTCCAGTCTCCGCGCATGATTACGCTGACTCGGGCCTGGGCGGAGTCCTCATCGGCGACGTGCGGCCTCAGGAACTCGGCCGAAAACTCCTTTATAAGATCAGCTCGCAGGAAGCCCTGTCCTGGATCGAGAGACTGGTCGTTCAAGGCGCGCCTGTCCAAGACGGCCAAAGCAAGCTCGATGCCCTGCTCAATCGCCTCAAGGCCCGCCGGGAATGGTGGTCTTGGTATCCGGAAAGGCTCGATGCCGGCCGCTTCGCTCTGGTCGGCCGGGATATGCGCGGCCGGTCGGTCGAGGTCCGGGTGAGGATAGCGGCCTTGCCGCAATCTCCCGGGACGCTGGCGGTCATGGCTCAATCGGAAAAATCTCGGAGCATCTCTGATGTGGACCGCTACGAGATCTTCCTCAACGGCATGCTCTTCGAACTCGATACGGTGGCGCAACAGTCCGTGCTGACCTCGGTCGTGCGGCAGCTGCAGGCGGTTTTGGACGGAAAGTCCCTGCGCGAGGCGCGTGACTCAAGCCAGGTCCCGGCGGAGAAGATCAGCGCGGCCATCGAACAGTATGCGCGCGGCGTTCGCTCTGACGATCTGCCGGCCGTCACCCAGCTTCCCTGGCAGGACTCCACCTGGACAGGCCCCATGAGCCTGGAAGATTCCATGCGCCTGGCCAAAAGTCTGGGCGACTATGTAACGCCTAAAGGCGGCGCATCGAAGCCGGTCCTGGTCGGATATTCCTCTCTCGAGCAGAAGCCGCAGGCGGAAGCCGCTGCCCAGGTGCTCTCCGCCAGGGGGATTGCGGTCATCCTGGCGCAAGGTCCGGCGACTCTGGAAGCGATCTCTCACATGCTGAAGTTCGGAGCAGCGGAGATGGCGCTGTGGTACTCATCCGATAAGATAAAGATCCTGGGCAAGGATGGCCAGGGCCTGGGGATGGCCCGGTCTAATGAGATCGGCTGGCTGGCCCTGCGCAGCCATGCCGTGCGCCGGCTCGATCTTAAGTCAGCGCAAGTGCAGGGGCTTCTCGAGATCCAGCCCGTGCCGGAGCTCTCCGCGGCCCAGGCGCCGACGACAGCGCAGCCTGTCGCTGCTCCGGCTCAGGCCGCGACTCTCTACAGCAGCGCCTCTTGGTCGGCTTTCATGGTGCATGCCTCGATCACTGCCGCCTTCTCACTGATCCTGGTCACTGCTGCTTTTTTCCCAAGCGCGCTTTTCGCATTGCCGTTATCCTCCAAGATCCTGATGGTCGTCCGGGCCGCGATGTCTTTGAAGTCCCTGATCTATGCGGGATCCGTGTTCGCTGGTTTGGCCTTGGGCGCGATAGTCTCCGGTCCGCGTTTCCTGTGGTATGTGGGGATCATGTACCGGCTGCAGAATCGGCTTTCCAAAGGCCAGGGCACGTATTATGGCCTGATACCCGAGCTTGAGAAGATCCCTCGGTCGCATCTCGATCCCAAGAAAGCCGATTTCTGGTTCCCCGTCAGCACCCTCCCAGACGGCCGTATCGCCATCCGCGAAGAGTACTTCGCCCATCTCTCTCCCACGCGGCAGATGCTGATCTATCACTTTGCCGTCTCGTACAAGCTCTTTTTGTCTCCTCAGCTGGTGAGATTCGGCATCGACATGGGCAATGAGGCGGTGATCGGCCGCTTCAGGACAGCGAAGATCGCCTTTTTCGTGGTGCTGATGGGGCCCGTCCAGATCTTCGTGGAATTAGCCATGCTCTGGGATATCTTGATGGACCGGCTGATGGGCCGCCCCATCAATGCGCTCCATCGGACCAAGCCGGAGCCTGCCCAAGGCCAGCCGGTGCTGCCGTCTGAAATAGAAAAAGATTTCTCGGCGCGCTGGGAGACGGTGACCGTGATCAAGGATGACAGCACGGTCGTGCTCATGGACGGCACCGAAGTGCGCCTCATCGGCGCCGGGAAGGCCGGCAAGGCCGTGCCCCTGATGAGCCCTGAAGCCCGGGAGCTTCTCGAAGGCAAGGAAGTCCTGCTCGTCATCCCCAAAGCCCAGGCGGAAGGCACGCGCCGCGTCGCCGGCCATATCTACGCGTCCTTCGGGAAGCAATCCAGCCCCCAAGAGATCAAGCTGACCCGCGCCGTGCATGCGCTGGCCGCCCGCCAGGGGGCCTACGGATACAGGCTGCCGGGAACCGCGGCCGTGGATTCCGACAAGCTCCCCTTGTTCTTGACCTTGCCGATGAAGAATTCCAGGGAAGTGTCGCAGGGCTGGGAAAAAACATTCGCCAGCTCGATCCTCTCGCTCTTCGCAGCCCAAGGCTTCTGGGCCGTCGTCAAGCTTTCTGGAATAGGTCTCTCGCCTTTGGCGCATGTGGCGGCCTTCGCCGCCCTGGGTTTGCTGGTCCTCCCCGCGGCTTGGGGCTTCATCAAGCTCATCAAGGGACTGGGCCGCGGCCCCATCATGAATCATAAGCTCGTGGCAGCCGCCCTCTCCATCGGCCTGGGTTTCTTCCTGGTACAATCCACGCAAGGCCCCGGCTGGGCCGCCGGGTCAGGCGCCCAGAGCATCGGCAATGCCACTTCCGCGGTCCTCGAATTCGTCCGAATGCCGCGGGTCAAGAATGTCTACACCGCGGCTCCCCCCGAACAGGCCGCGCCCTGGCGCGCGCTCCTGCCTGCCGGCAGCGTCCTCGTGGGACAGGCCAGGGCCGTGCTGAATCAGAATCCCGCGATCGTCAACGCCGATGCCGAGCGGGCGGCCTGGGAAACGGCGATGATGCCCTTGAAGGTCTTGGACGTTCGGGAGCCACAGCTTCTTGCGGGATACATGGAGAAGGTGAGGCTGCTCGGCGCCGACCCGGCCGTTGACCGGTCCTTCGAGGCGGGTGCCAAGCTCTTGGCGCTCTACTCCAGGCAGCTCATGCTCCCGACCTCCCAGCAGGAGACTCTCCTCTCCTCGCTCCTGCAGGCCTCCAAGCCCGGCGACTACGATTCCTGGGTCGAGCATGCGCTCCTGCCGGTCCTGCGGAAGGCCCTGGTGGCGCAGAGGATCCCTCTCGGGAACGGTTCGTGGCGGGAAGTTCTCCTGAGGGCCGCGGCGGGCAAGCTCTCGGCCGTGCCGGACACCCTTTACTATCCGACCAACAAGCTTGCCGCCGACATGAATGCCTTCATCTCCCAGCAAGGACGCGCGGATGCCGGGCCCATGTCCTTTGCCGAGGCGGTCCTCTACGCCAAGCTTTATCTGAGGGTCCCCGAGGGTCTGCGGCCCCGCATTCTCTCAGACCTCGTCCAGGACAGTGCCGGCGCCTTCTGGGCCGAGGCGGAGATGGCCAAAATCCATCGGGCGTCCCTCCTGGGTCAGATGGTCTACGCCTACCCTGAGTCGCCGTACCTTTTGCTTCCCGAGGGCATGGCTTACGTCGCTCAAACCGTCAATCTGGCCAAGGAGGCCCTGCTGGTCCCCGGCCTGAGGCCGGTCTTGGTAGGGCATCTGGGGTCCTTGCTGCCGACGGGGCAGGTGCGGAACATCCAGGAGATGATGGCCAACGGCAGGGCGGGCAACATCTTCAAGTCCCTCACCCCCTCGCAGAGGTACATGCTGGGCCGGCTTCTGGCCGACGATCCGGAGCTCAACCGTTACCTGGAGTTGAAGAGCCTCTTCGGCCTGCGTTCCATGGCCAGAAAGCTCCAAGCTCAGGGGACCGGCTTGGCTGATTTCCAAAGAGAGCTCGATGCCGTCCTGGCTCTGCCGGGCGGAGAGTCGCTGACTCGGATCACCCTGCCGGATTATGGGGACTTGAAGTCCGATCCGTGGGCCCTTTGGAGGAGGTACTACGCCGACATCCTGATCCAGACGGTGGTCGGGATGGACCAGGAGAAAATCCCAGGGCGCTTCTTGCCGGACCTTCTGCCCCATGCCCTGATCGCCATGCACGGCGGCAAGGTGGCCGGGACGGGCTCGGCGCAAGACGTGCAGAAATTCCAGAAGGCCCTGAACAGGGTCAAACCGGCCAAGATTCGCGCGGCGCTCTATCGCCTGCGGCTCTCAGGCGGAGAGCCTCTCACGATCGGGCTCAACAACCGGAGCATCCCGGAATTGGTCATGAAGGACTTGGGGTCCGAGGCGTCGCCGGACAACCGCAAGCCCGTGGGTGCCCTGGGATTCTCGCCCATCTACGAGGACGATCTCAAGAGCCTCATGAGCGGGACCTTCCGCGTGGGCAATGGGGACGCCTCGGACTACGGCGAGTGGAAGGCGGGCGACAAGTTCATCGTCAAGGTCGGGACCAAGGCAGGCCGCAAGAATCTCTTCACCACGACTTTGACCTCGATCAAGCGCAAGCAGATCGGCTATCTGTCGCTCGACGAGCTCGAGACCTGCGTCCCCTCGGGGCTGTGGAACCGTGTTGAGCAGATGTTCGCGGCGGAAGAGGACCGCATCGAGGGGCAGTATGTGAGAGAGGAGCTCCAGCGACAGGCGCTCATCAACGCCTTGATCGAGGATCTCCGGCAATTCTATCCAGGGACGGATCGCGAGACCTGGGGCACCCTGCTGCAGTTCGAGCCCTACGCCTCGGTCAAGTTCCGCTCGACTGAGGGGCCTGCCCCCACCCCCTCTGGTTCTCGGCCATGATCGACAAGCCCATCCGCCTCATCTTGCCGCTCATCTGGGCAGTGTCCGTCCTGGTGGGCGCGCCGACGCGGGCCGGCGCCCAGACGGATCCCTCCCGGCTGGAAGGTTTTCATGACAACGCGCAGGACAAGACGGTCTTCCGCGTCTTGGAGATGGCCCATGAGTCCATCGACATCGAGATCTATGAGATGGCGGATCAGGATGTCCGCAGGCTGATCAGGCAAGCCCTGCACCATCAGCCGCGCCCTATCCGGGTCCGCATCATCAAGGAGCCCAATCCCGTCGGCGAGAAGTGCCATTACTTCAAGGACATCTCCGAAGACGACGATGACGACTGCAAGGATCAAAAGGCCCTCGTTCGCGAGGTCCGCGCTTCTGCGGGCGGCAAATTCGTTCCATTCAAAAAGGCCGAACTCTGCGGAGGCTATGGCCGATGCTTTGAACACGGGAAACTGATCCTCATAGACGGAAGGCATGCGCTGCTGAGCACGGGCAACTTCAACAGCACGAGTCTGTGCAATCTCTCCCGGGATCCCGGGAAGTGCAACCGGGATTTCAGCTATGTCATCTCGGATCCCGAGGAGGTCGGTGTTCTGACGGAGATTTTCGAGCGCGACCTCAGCGGCGCCTACTATGACTTACTGCCTCTTTTGGCGCGCTCTAAGAGGCTGACCGTCAGTCCTTATTCTCTCGATCCGTTGGTGCGCTTCATCAAACAGGCCAAGAGAAGCGTCAGGATCGAGAATCAGTACCTCCAGGATCCGGAGATCAATGCGGCCCTTATAGAAGTGTCCGCCCGCAAGAAGAACCCTGTCAAGGTTTATGCGACTGTCTCGAGTCTCTGCAGTTTTGGACCCCCCAGGGCGCTCTCCAAAGACGCCAAGAACATGTTTAAAGCCTTCGAGGATGCTCGGATCAGTCTTCATTTCTTCACCGCCCAGATGCATGTGGGCGGCAAGCCGGGCTATCTGCATGCCAAGGCCATCGTGATCGACGACACCCATGCCTGGCTGGGCTCCGTGAACGGTTCCGTGACCGCGACATCCGCCAACCGGGAATTCGGCATTTTCTTCCACAATCCACCCGATGTGAAGAAACTCGTCGAGATCCTCGACAAGGACTACAAAGACGAACGCTCCGACCAGTCCTTAGAGGAGACGCTCGGCTGTACGAATGATTATGAGTCCAAGCCTCGGATGCGCCGAGAGAAGGACGAGCCCTAGGCGGGAACGCGAAAGCCGCTATTCCTTCTGGTTTTCAGCGACGAACTTGCGGATGTCCTCGATGTGCTCCAGGACGAGCTTCGCCTTGCTCACCCCGAACTGGAAGGGATAATGATCCTCGGGGGTGCGCTTGAGGATGAGCATCTTGTTTCCTTTGAATTCGCCGAACTCAACGATGGCCATGGGGGTCTCCTATCAGCTATGAGAATCGATTGCGGGATAATCTAACTAATTCGAAGGGCGTTGGTCCAGCACTGAGAGGCCGGGGATTTTTGATACCATAGGGGGCGAGGATCCAGAATGGACGAATTGGAGAGGCTGCGCCAAGAGCTCAGGAAGGCCAGACAAGAGCTGGCCGTCCAGCACGAGCTGCTCAAGAAACAGGAGAGGCGCCGGTCTCCGACGGAGGCGGGCCGCGCCGCGCCGGTCAGAACGCGCTTTGACATGGCGGCCCTGGCCCGCCAGATGCTCAAGGGGCACGAACCCATGGCCTCCAAGAAGAAGATCCTGCTGGTGGGCAGCATACCGCCGGCTGCGGACCTCATCTGGGGCGAGATGGAGAAGGTCGCCCATCTCTTGACCAATCTTCTGGACAATGCGATCCAATACACCCCGGACGGCGGGCGGGTGACGCTTTCTTTGATAACGAGCGAGGCGGGCGTGCGCGTCGAGGTCGCCGACACGGGCCCCGGCATCGATCCGAAGTTTTTTGCAAATCCGGAAGCGGGACTGGGGCTTTCCATCGCCAAGGAGATCGTGGCCTTGCACCGGGGCCAGATCGGCCTGGAAAGCGGGAAGGGTCAGGGGAGTCGGTTTTTTTTCCTTCTGCCGCGGGACCTGCGCGCGTAGATGGGATGCTTCTCCAGCGGCGAGATGAAGTTGTGTATAATGACGCCAGAGGAATGTCGATGAATCGTTCTCTGGCGTCCAAGCGCAGGGGCCGGCTTTTGCGGCGAGAACTGAGCCGGATCGTGCGCAACATCACGCGCCGCTACCGGCCTGAAAAGATTTTCCTTTTCGGCTCGCTGGCTCGCGGAGAGGTCTCTGCCTGGAGCGACATCGATTTGGCGGTCGTCAAAGACACGCGCAAGAGGTTCCTCGATCGCATCGGAGACGTCCTTCTCTGCGCCGATCCCAAGGTGGGGCTGGACGCCGTCGTCTATACTCCCCAGGAAATCGAGCGGCTTGAGCATAGCGGCCATTACTTCTGGACGGAGGAGATCAAGAATCATGGCAAACTCTTATACCAACGGCCCTGAGACTTGGATCGCCTTTGCGCAGGAGGATCTCAAGGCAGTCGAGTGTTTGATGCCGGACGGACCGTGGGGCATGGCCTGTTTCCATTGCCAACAAGGCGTTGAAAAAGTCCTGAAAGCTTTTTTGAGAAAATTCGAGAATCGGACGATCAAAACTCATTCCTTGGCCGAATTACTTGAGAATTGCGGCTCCTATGACAGGTCATTTTTGAAATGGAAGCGGAACTGTTTGCTCCTCGATCGGTTTTACATTCCTACACGGTATCCGGATGCCCCTGTCGGGGCTTTGCCCGAAGGCCTTCCGGATGTCGAAGACGCTCAAAAGGCTTGCGCCGACTTTAAAAAGATATTCCGTTTCGTGACATCCAAACTCGGCGGCGCTCGATAGAGTCGTGGACTTCGCATTCGAAGAGACGGCCAAAAAGCTCGAGGCCGCATCCTCGGCCCTCGGCCAGATCGCCAAGATGCTCGACCTGCCCAAGCTGCGTCGCGACATCGAGTCGCGGGAGTCCGAGGCCGCCAAGCCCGATTTCTGGCAAGATTCCAGTAAAGCCAAAAAGAAGTCCAAGGAGCTCAATGACTTGAAGAAGCTCCTCACCCAGTATGAGAAATCCAGCCGGTCTGTCGACGACCTCAAGACCCATCTCGAGTTGGCCAAAGAGGTCGAGGACATGGGAGAACTCAAGGAAGTGAATAAGGGGCTGGGAGCGGCTGAGCGGCTTTTGCAGGATATGGACACGCGCCTGAAGCTCTCCGGAGAGTTCGACCGAGACGACGCCATCATCAGCCTGCACGCGGGAGCGGGCGGCACCGAGGCCTGCGACTGGAACGAGATGCTTTTGCGCATGTACACCCGCTGGGCCGAGGCGCGCGGCTTGGAGTTCGCCATCACGGACATCCTGAAGGGGGAGGAGGCCGGGGTCAAGTCCGTCACCGCGATCGTGCGCGGGGACCACGCCTACGGCTACTTGAAAGGTGAGATGGGGGTGCATCGCCTGGTGCGCATCTCGCCGTTTGACTCCAACAAACGGAGGCACACCTCGTTTGCCTCGATGGATGTCTTGGCGGACATCGAGGAGGAGATCGACATCCAGGTCCCGGACTCGGACGTCAAGCTTGACACCTTCCGCGCGGGCGGCCACGGCGGGCAGAACGTCAATAAGGTCGAGACTGCGGTCCGCTTGACCCACATCCCGACGGGGCTGGTCGTGGGCTGCCAGATCGAGCGCAGTCAGCTGCAGAACCGTATCACGGCCATGAAGATGCTCAAGGCCAAGCTCTACCAGATCGAGATGGACAAGAAGCGCTCGGCCATGGAGCGGCACTATGACGGCATGGGCGACATCGCCTGGGGCCACCAGATCCGCTCCTACGTGTTCATGCCTTATCAGATGGTCAAGGACCTGCGCACCGGACAGGAGACCTCGCAGATCAACGCTGTCATGGACGGAGACCTCGACCCCTTCATCCACGCCTATCTCGAATGGCTCGCGGCAGGAAAGCCCAACCGCCGCATCGCGGCGGAGAAAGAAGACGCCCTTTAGTCCATGTTAGAAAATACGCCTCGTTTGAGAGTTCAAAAAGTACATAAGGCCGCAGTCCTTCCCAAGTATGCCCATCCTGGCGATGCGGGGTTGGACTTGTGTGCTGTGGAGGAGATGGTTCTTCTTCCCCGCCAATCTGCCCTGGTCCGAACGGGCCTCAAGATCGAGCTGCCGCCCCACACCGAGGCTCAGGTCCGGCCGCGAAGCGGGCTGGCGTTGCGCCACTCCATCACAGTTCTTAACTCCCCGGGGACCATCGACGCGGGCTATCGCGGAGAGGTCTGCGTGATCCTGATCAACCATGGCGACAAGCCTTTCGCCGTCACTGCCGGGATGCGGATCGCTCAGCTGGTCGTGGCGCCTGTCTTGACGGTGGAGGTGAAAGCTGTTTCGCGGCTCACCTCATCGCGCAGAGCCTCCGGCGGATTCGGTTCAACGGGAAAATAGTTGCTGTTTAGCAAGCCAATCGGCAACTGCCTGCCGATTGGCTTGATCAAGGGAGGAATACATCAGGCCGCGAAGCGGACTGGGTTTTTACGATTCTCCACGCGGGGCGTGGAGAATCGTAGCATGTTGTTTTCTTCCTAAAAGGTCACGCAGTGCGTGACCTTTTCTCTGGTCGATTTTGTGGCAGCTGTAATTCTTCGGATGCAGATTTCCGAAGAAGCGCGTCGGAAATCTGGGGCACTTCTGATCCTCCAGGGGTGTTGTGGAAATCAGAACCGGATACTCTTCGTGGAATCGGAGAAAGCGAGAAAGTAGCGGGGAATTGCGCACGCACGGCGTGCGCAAGGTGTTCGTTGTTGCGCGCATGTAGAACTGCCTTAAAATCCTCATCGAGATGTAGGCCTTTTGGCCTACTCGGTCTAGGACTTTCGGGGGGGGGCTAGGTCCAAAGACTGCCCATGAAATGGGTCGAAAGCCCCTGGGAAAAAACTTGAGAGTGCGTTAAAATTTAATCAGTTGAAATTCACGGGGAGGTCCACGATGAAAAGTTTGGTCATGCTGGTTGCAGTCTTAACAACGGCAGGAATAAATGCGGATGCTCAGCCCGCCCCCTTCGGGGAAGCGAAGGGCCTGGTAGCCAACGTCAAGACTCACACAAAGAGGATCGCAAAACATTCGGCTCAAGAGAGAGCGGCCCAGCAGCGGCAGAGCAAAGCGTTGTGTGATCTTGTGACAGAAGAGGCCCGACTCAATGTGGGCAGACGGCATGTGATTTTTCGAGGGGGTTCTCTGCCGTCTAACGTGTTCTTTGTGTCTGACACTGTGTTGGGTGAAGCCAAACTCATGTTCGTGGAAACAAAAAACGAATTGCCTGGTGCGCAAACTGCCACGCATGCGTTGGAGTTGGAGCGAAACAAGGCGGCGCAAGAGGCAGTTCTGGCTGGGGAAAAGCCGGCGCTTGATTCTCAAGACCAGCTCAAGAGGAAATCGGGAGAGGCTCAGATTACTGCGAGATTGCAGGCAATCGGGTGTTTGCTGCTCAATCAAAAAAATGAAGACCCGGTTTTCTATTGGTACATGTCAGGTCCTGATTATCATCAAGTCGATCAATGAGTGACGGTGAAATGTGGGTTTCTTCTCAACGGGGTGAAGCCCATGGAGGTTTTGCCTTTACTGGCGGCTGAGCCGGGTCTTGGGCCGCACCGCCATCTTGCGAAGCTCCAGCCACTCGTCGCGCAGAGCCGCGGCCCTCTCTTGTGGAGATTAAACCAGGTTGCCTTTCCATAGCATCTTCAGAAAATCCTGCCAGAAGATGGCCTTGATCCCCGTGGCCATGTTCCGCGTGACCGGGTCGAGGCTGACCACGGCATAATTTTCAACCAGGCCTTCCTCCTTGAGGGCATGAAGTCCCTTGATGTGCTTGGGACTGACCTGCTTCGTCGCCTTGATCTCAACGGCGAGTTTGTTCCCAACGACCAGGTCCACCTCGAAGCCGTTCTTGGTCCGCCAAAAATGAAGGGGGGTGTCCTTGCCCGTCAGGCCGAGGTAGGCCCTGATCTCCATGACGATGAAATGCTCGAAGGCGTCGCCGAACGCGGGGTTGCCGGCCGAGATGGGGGTCCGCTGGGTGATATGGTTCACGACGCCGATGTCGAAGAAATAGAATTTCGAGCGCGTGACGGCTTTCCTGGTCTTCGTCGCCAGGAACGGGAAGAGCTCAAAACCCATGAGCGTGTCTTTGAGGATGGAGATGTAATTTTCGATGGTCCGAGGAGGTACGCCCGCGTCGTTGGCGAGGTTCTGGTAGTTGATCTCCGAGCCGTTGGACAAAGCCAGGACGTCCATGAAGCGTACGAAGTTCTCGATGTTCCTCGTCAGCGCCTCGGCCTGGACTTCCTCTTTGATGTAGATCTGAACGTAAGCCTTCAGATCTTCTGCGGGAAATTTGGAGAGATAGACCTTGGGAAGGCCGCCCCGGTTGACATACTTGAGCAGGTCGAACCCGGGGATTTCCTCTGATGTGAGCGGGTAGAACGAGGCCTCCCACGCGCGGCCGCCCAGCATGTTCGCACCTCCGCGCCGCAGCTTTCTGGCCGAACTGCCCGTGAGCAGGAAGTGGATGTGGCGTTCCTCGATCAAGCGGTGGACCTCATCGAGGAGCCTGGGGATTTTTTGAATCTCATCGATGATGGCGAACTTCTCCCCTGGGGTGATTTCCTCCGAGAGTTGTTTGGGCCTTCTCATGAGGCGGTCATAGACGTCGCTATCAAGGAGGTCGAAGAGGGGGATGCCGCCCAGCGTTTTTTTGATCCAATAGCTTTTCCCGGTCCCTCTTGGGCCAAAAAGAAAAAGGCTGTTTTTTATTAGATTTTTCTTGAAATCAAAATGTCTGGCGAAGCTTGTCATGGTATTTCCCTTGAATCTATTATACTCGAAGAGTTGCCGTTTGGCAAGCCATTCGGCAGCTTCATGCCGATTGGCTTGATTTGGGGCGGAACAAGCCATGCCGCGACGACTTTCTGGGCCGCACCGCCATCTCGCGAAGCTCCAGCCACTCGTCGCGCAAAGCCGCGGCTGTCTCGAAGTCGAGGTTGTCCGCCGCCGCGCGCATGCGCGAGGCCAGCTCCACGATGAGGTCCGGGATCTCCTTGGCCGAGAGTGGGGTTTCCGTGCGGCGCAGCACTCCCAGGCCGGTCCTCTTGGCCCCGAGCTCGAACTCTTCGAGCCGGGAGACGGCCTTGACGATGGTTTTCGGCGTGATGTGGTGGAGTTTGTTGTGTTCGATCTGTTTTTTTCGGCGGCGGTCCATCTCTGAAAGCGCCCGATTGATCGAGCCCGTGCGCACGTCCGCGTAGAGGATGACGGAACTGCCCACATTGCGCGCCGCGCGGCCGGCGATCTGGATCAGCGTCGTTTCCGAGCGCAGGAATCCCTCGTGGTCGGCTCCCAGGATCGCGACCAAGGAGACCTCAGGCAGGTCCAGGCCCTCGCGCAAGAGGTTGATGCCGACTAAGACATCGAATTTTCCCTCGCGCAGGTCTTTTAATATCTCGATGCGCTCCAAGGACTCGATGTCCGAGTGAAGATAGCGCGACCGCAGACCTTTTTGCGCGAGGAAGGCGGTGAGATCCTCGGCCGTGCGCTTGGTCAAGGTCGTCACCAGGGTCCGTTCCTTGCGGCCGGTGTGCGTCTGGATGCGGGCGATGAGGTCCTCGATCTGACCTTCGCTCGGCACGACCAGGACCTCCGGGTCGACCAGGCCGGTCGGGCGGATGACCTGCTCCACGACCTCGCCGCGGGATTTTTTGAGCTCATAGGGCCCCGGCGTGGCCGAGATGTAGACCGTCTGGTGGGCCAAGGCTTCGAACTCCGGGAACTTGAGCGGCCGGTTGTCCAAGGCCGAGGGCAGGCGGAAGCCGAAATCGATCAGCGTCTGCTTGCGGGACCGGTCGCCCTCGTACATGCCGCCGATCTGAGGGATCGAGACATGCGACTCGTCGATGAGGAGCAGATAGTCCTTGGGAAAGTAGTCGATGAGGCAGAAGGGACGCTCTCCGGCGGGCCGGCCGGTGAGAGGCCGCGAGTAGTTCTCGATGCCGCGGCAAAAACCGGCTTGACGGAGCATCTCGAGGTCGTAGCGCGTGCGCTCCTTCAAGCGCTGCGCTTCCAGGAGCTGGCCTTTCTTCTGGAAGAACTCGAGCCTCTCTTTGAGTTCTTCTTCTATCGCGACAAAGGCCTGCTCGAGCTGCGGCCCGGGCGTGATGAAGTGCTTGGCAGGGTAGATCCATTCGCGATCCCTCTGGCGGATGCGGCTGCCGGTCAAGGGATCGAACTCCGTGATGGACTCGACCTTCTCCGAGCCCAATTCCACGCGCAGGGCCGTTTCCTGGGAGGCGGGAAAAACATCAACGATCGAGCCCTTGACGCGGAACTTGCCGCGCGAGAATTCGGTCTCGTTGCGCTCATAGTGAATACGGACTAAGTCTTCTATGAAGCGGGCGCGCGAGGTCTTGTAGCCGACTGCCAGGGGGATGGAGGAGCTGCGGAAGTTTTCCGGAGAGCCGATGTTGTAGATGCAGGAGACCGAGGCCACGACGATGACGTCTTTTCTCGACAAGAGGGAGCTCGTGCACTTCAGCCGCAGTCGGTCGATGCGGTCGTTGATGGCCGAGTCTTTCTCGATGTAGGTGTCGGTCGAGGGAACGTAGGCCTCGGGCTGGTAGTAGTCGTAGTAGGAGATGAAGAATTCGACCGCGTTCTCCGGGAAGAGGGCCTTGAACTCGGCGTAGAGCTGGGCGGCCAGGACCTTGTTGGGCGAAAGGACCAGGGTCGGGCGCTGTAGCTGGCTGATGACATGGGCGGCGGTGAAGGTCTTGCCCGAACCGGTCACGCCCAAGAGGACCTGGTGGCGCGAGCCCTCCCGCAGACGGCGCGAAAGCTGGGCGATGGCGGCTGGTTGGTCGCCCGCGGGCTTGAAGGGGGACTGGAGTTTGAAAAGACCCATGGTCCTATTATAGGCCCAAAGACCTAGGCCCGTCTAGGCCCTTCGCCCCTGAATGCCGGCCGGTCCTTCGGCTACAATAGGGATGGAAGAGGAACTGAAAATGGAACTCTACATGAGGTTCATCAGCAGCCTGGCCTTCGGCCTCATCGGCGTGGGCCTGGTCCTCCGAGTGCTTTTGGACGGTCTGTTCAACGAATGGGACGCCTTCCACGAGATCGCCGAGCAAGCGTCCGCGGTCTTCTCCGGCCGGGCCCCGGCCGTGGATCACATCCGGGCCGAGGACATCCTTCTGGAGGCGGAAAAGCAGAACACCTATTCCCTGGTCAGCTCAGGCAGCCGCCTGGCGGATCAGAAGCGCCAGCAGATCCAGGAGCTCGACGAGATCGAGACGCGCCTGAGCCAAGTCCAGGGCCTCGGGGCTCTGAGCGAACCGGCCATCCTTCCCAGCTGAAGAGAATTCAGGGTGCGAGCAGGTGTTCCAGGGCCTTGCGATATTCGGCCAGGGCGCGATCCTGACGCCCCATCTTCTCATAGAGGTTGCCCAGATAAAAATGGGCGCGTTGGGAGTCCGGGGTCAGCACAGCGGCCTGGGTCAGCCGGCTCTCGGCCGCCGGGTATTCTCCCAAGAGGGTCAAGGCGCGGCCCAGAAGCAATCCCGCCTCGACATGCGCGGGATTCTCCTGGAGGCATTTTTCCAGAAGAGGCCTGGCCTGCGCGGCGCGCTCCAGGTGCAAAAGCGCCGTCGCCGCTAAAGTCTCGGACGCGCAGTCAGCCTCCCGGGATCGGTTCAAAGGCTCCAGCAGGGCCAAGGCTTCCTGAGGCTGCTTCTTGTCCCAGAGCGCCTGGGCCAGGCGCAGCTGCGGGCTGAGCGCCGTCGCCGTGGAAGCGGTGACCAGGGTCCGGACTGGCTGTTCCTTGATGCCGAGGATCTTGTTGATGGCGTGGGGGAATCTCTCGAAGTCGGACTGGCTGCTGGAGAAGGTGGCGCGCACGCGGTGCTCGCGGTCCAGGACGATCGTCGTCGGCAGGATGAAGAGGCCCCAGGAGCCGTAGAATTCGCGCTGCGGGTCTTGCAGGATGGGGAATGGAACGCGCGCCATCGGGATTGCCGCTTCGTCGGGCGCCTGATAATACACTCCCAGAAAGGAGACGCCCTGGTTAGAGAACTGGGCATGGCTGGAGCTGAGCCATCCCAGGACTTTCTCGGAGAACGCTTGTCCCGGTCGGAAATAGCAGATCACCAGGGGCCTGCCCTGGAAAGCGTCGAGTCCGTAGACCTTGCCTTGGGAATCCTTGAGAGAGAAGGGCAGGGCGGCGGCGCCCTCGGGGACGTTGCGCAAAGGATGCGCGTCTCCCAGGGGCGAGCAGACCGCCAGGGCTGGCCACAGCAGGAAGGCCAGCCTCCCCCAGTTCATGGGTTGTGCACGGCCTTCTTGCGGTTGTAGGCCTTGGGATTATGGCATCCCACGACGCAGGTGCCCCCGTTCTCATTCCTCTTGAAATTGATGGGCAGCATCCAGTTGCCGAAGGGGACATCGTTGCGCACGTGCTTGTCCTGGTCGCTGGCGTGCACCTGGTGGCAGGCCTTGCAGCTGCGCCCCTTCTCGGAATGCACATGGACGTAATGCAGATTGGTCTCGCCGTTGCGGAAGTTCGTGAGCTGGACGGTCTTCTTGTCCCGGGCGATGTCTTTTTCATGGCAGTTGAAGCATAAGGCGTAGAGCCCGTCCTGATAGGGATTGTAGAACGGTTCCGGGAAGTAAGTCGTCAGGATGTGCGGATTATTGGCCGCATGGGGATTGTGGCAGCCTTCGCACTGATTCTGGGCGACGGGCCCATGCAGGAACTGGCTTTTGAGCTCGGCGGCCTTCTCCTTGTGGCAGCCGGTACAGAGCTCCTTCATGGGCAGCTTGAGGAGCTTGTTCTGGTCGGAGGTATGCGGGGTATGGCAGCCCGTACAGCCGGCCTTCAGGATGGCCGGGTGCACGCGTTTGGATTCCCTGATCAATTTGGCGATCGGCTCATGGCATTGGAAACACAAGTCCTTGACCTCAGCCTGCAGAAGGAATTTCTTCGGCGCGCTGTGCGGGTTGTGGCATGTCGGGCATCCCTTCTGGACCGGAGGATGGATGTGCTTGCCCAGGAATTGCGGCCGGACCTGCTGGTGGCAGTCGAGGCAGAGCTCGGGCACGGGCTTGGCGAGAAGATGGTCGTTGTCCGAGCCGTGGGGCTGATGGCAGAGGGCGCAGGATTTCCCGACCGGAGGGTGCACGATGGCGCCCTGGGTGTGGGGCTCATGGCAGGCCGAGCAGACCTTGTCCATGGAAACATCTTTCAGGAAGAAGCGGTCCGCGGAGCCGTGCGGGCTGTGACAGGCCGTGCAGCCGCCCGCGGCGATCGCGGGATGCTCGACCTTGCTTTTCTCGATCTTGGCGCGCATGGCGTCATGGCAGGAGAGGCAGAGTTCGGGCTCCGGTTTGCTCAGAGTGAAGGTGTGGTGCTTGCCGCCCTTCTGTTCCTTGGCATGACAGACCGAGCACATCCCCACCCCGACGGGACCATGCGTGAATTTATGCGCGGCGATGGATTTGTGGCAGGAGTTGCACTCGCCCGGCGTCGCCGCGGCGCGCGCGGCGGAGAACAGCAGGAGGACCGAGAAGAGGGCGGAATGCCGATTCACTGGAGTTTGGCCTCCTCGATCAAGACGGCGTATCTGTACCCCGAGCCGAAGTCCTTATCCTTGCGCAGCACGCCGCGCATCGTCACGATGTCCTTGACCGCGGGCAGAGCCTTCGAGGTGACCGTCAGATCGTGGGAGCCGTCGCGCGGATCTCCGGTTCCGTCCTGCAGATGGATCCAGTTTCTGTCCATGATCTGCGGGGAGACCTTGGTCACCTGCGCGCGCACGCAGACCGTCTTTCCTTCGAGTTCGCCGCGGCGGGCATAGAGTTCGGCGATGGTCGCTGCATCGGCAGCCGCGGCCTTGGACACGCGCAGACCGGCCACGGGGGCCTGGGCATGGGAGCCGGAGCCTTGGTGCGTGGGCGGCAGGATCTTCTTCGGAGGTGATGCCGGGGCTGGGGCCTGGGGCGCGAGGCTTTCGGCGAAATAAATATGCGCGAAAGTCCGCTTCAAAGTGGAGCTTTTGAAATCGCGCATCTCCATCTGGGGCTTGACGGACACGGCCTGGCCCACACTCAGCTGGGTCGGCGGCACGGCCACCCACTCCGAGCCGCTTGGGGTGGCCACCTGCACATAGGTGTATCCCCCGGAATCAAAGGTCTCCTTCACGGTGCCTGAAATAGTCACGGACGATGCCGCCTGCACGGGTGTTGCCAATGCCAGAAAAAATCCAACAGCCGCCTGGAATCTATTCATAGGATCTCCTTGGGCAAATATGGTATGAATAAAATACAAAATATTACAATCAGTCTCGCAAGAAGTCTTGACAAAACCAACTTTTGGACCTATATATACAAGGTCATGACCAGCGGGCTTGGCCGTGCAGCTTTGGCGGGACTTCTGCTGTTGTCCGCGGGAACGCTCTGGGCCGAGCCTGAGTCGCAGCAATACGAATATCCCGTGCCGCATGTCGCGAGCTGGAAATCCCCGATCAACAGGCACTGCGTCTACTGCCATATCCCGCTGGAGTCCAGCACCTGCTTCCGCTGCCATAAGGAGGTCCAGGGGCATCAGAATCTGCCGATCACTCATAAGGTCAAGGTCTGGTGGGGCAATCCCAACAACCGCCATTGCACGTATTGCCACGTCCCCTTGTCGAAAACCGAATGCTGGCAATGCCACAAGGTGGCGGCGCACGATACCGCGCCTCAATCGACGCACACGCCCGGCTGGGGCAATCCGACCAACAGGCATTGCGCGAGCTGCCATCTGCCTCTCAGCGGCGAGATGTGCTACTTCTGTCATAAAACACTGAAGGGTCATGCCTCCAAGCCCGCCAGCCACAACGCCGTCTGGGGCAATGTGTCCGGGGGCAACCAGCATTGCTCCAACTGCCACGAGCCGCTGAGCAACGAGCCGTGCTACGTCTGCCACAAAACCAATCCCAGCCATGCCGCCGTCAAGCCGGTCACCCATACTGCCGGCTGGGGCCTTCCATCCTTGAATCACTGCTCCAATTGCCATGAGCCTTTGAGCAGTCAGACCTGCTACACCTGCCATAAGGCGCTGGGCGCTCACGCTAAAAAACCGCCTACCCACACATCTGTTTGGGGCAATGTGCCCGGAGGCAACCAGCATTGTTCCAATTGCCACGAGCCTTTGAGCGGAGAGCCCTGCTCCGTGTGCCATAAAAGCAATCCCAGCCACTCGAGCGTGCAGCCCGTCACCCATGTCGTGGGCTGGGCCAGCCCCAGCTACAACCATTGCAACAACTGCCACGAGCCGTTGAGCAACGAGCCGTGCTATGTCTGCCATAAAACGCTCTCAGGGCACTCGACCAAGCCCACCACGCATACGGCTCTCTGGGGCAACGTGCCGGGAGGCAATCAGCATTGCTCCAATTGTCATGAGCCCTTGAGCAACGAGCCCTGCTTTGTCTGCCATAAGAGCAACCCCAGCCATGCCACCGCCCAGCCCGTCGATCATGTCGCCGGTTGGGGAACTCCCGGCTACGGCCATTGCGCGAATTGCCATGAGCCCTTGAGCAGCCAGACCTGCTACACCTGCCATAAGAACAACTCCAGCCACGCGGCTGTGACGCCCTCCAACCATGCGGCCGGCTGGGCCAGCCCCAGCTACAACCATTGCAACAACTGCCATGAGCCTTTGAGCAGTCAAACTTGCTACACCTGCCATAAAACGAACCCTGGGCACTCGACCCGTCCCACGACGCACACGCCGGTCTGGGGCAACGTGTCCGGCGGCAATCAGCATTGCTCCAATTGCCACCTGCCCTTAAGCGGCGAACCTTGCTACGTCTGCCATAAAACCAATCCCAGTCACACCAGCGTCAAGCCGGTGGACCATGCGACTGGCTGGGCCAGCCCCAGCTACAACCATTGCAACAACTGCCATCTGCCTTTGAGCGGTCAGATCTGCTATACCTGCCACACGGCGCTTGCCGGGCATTCCACCAAGCCCACGACGCACACGGCGCTCTGGGGCAACGTGTCCGGCGGCAATCAGCATTGCTCCAATTGCCACCTGCCTTTGAGCGGAGAGCCTTGTTCGGTCTGCCATACAAGCAACCCCAGCCACACGAGCGTCCAGCCTGTAGACCACACGCCTGGCTGGGACACGCCCACCTACAACCACTGCAACAACTGCCACGAGCCTTTGAGCGGTCAGATCTGCTACACCTGCCATACGACGAATCCTGGGCACTCGACCAAGCCCACGACGCACACGCCTCTCTGGGGCAATGTGCCGGGCGGCAATCAGCATTGCAACAATTGCCACGAGCCTTTGAGCAGTCAGAGCTGCTATGTCTGCCACAAAACCAATCCCAGTCATACCAGCGCCCAGCCCTCCAATCACGTCGCCGGCTGGGGCAACCCCACCAACAACCATTGTTCCAACTGCCACGATCCCTTGAGCAGCCAGACCTGCTACACCTGCCATCAGACCAACTCCAGTCACACCTCCGTTGTGCCTGGCGATCATGCGGCCGGTTGGGACACTCCCACCTACAACCATTGCAACAATTGCCACACGCCTTTGAGCAGTCAAACCTGCTACACCTGCCATAAAACGAATCCCGGGCACTCGACCAAGCCCACGACGCACACGGCGCTCTGGGGCAACGTGCCCGGCGGCAACCAGCATTGCTCCAATTGTCATCTGCCTTTAAGCGGCCAGACCTGCTACGTCTGCCACACGACCAATCCCAGCCACACGAGTGTCCAGCCCGTGGACCACGTGCCCGGTTGGGACACTCCGAGCTACAGCCATTGCAACAACTGCCACGAGCCTTTGAGCGGTCAGATCTGCTACACCTGCCACACAGCGCTTGCCGGACATTCCACCAAGCCCACGACGCACAATGCTCTCTGGGGCAACGTGGCCGGCGGCAATCAGCATTGCAACAATTGCCATGTCCCGTTGAGCGGAGAGTCCTGCTATGTCTGCCACAAAACCAATCCCAGCCATACCAGCGTCCAGCCCTTTGACCATATGGCCGGCTGGGGCAATCCCACGAACAACCACTGCTCCAACTGTCACGACCCCTTGAGCAGCCAGACCTGCTACGTCTGCCATGCCGCCAACCCCAGCCATACGACGCTCAAGCCTGCCGACCACAACGCGGCCTGGGCTGTCCGGCCGACATATGGCCACTGTGTGAGCTGTCATTTTCCCCTGAGCGGGGAAACTTGCTACTCCTGCCATAAATCCGCTCCTCATGCCTCGGCGCCCAACCTGGGGAGCTGGTGCATGAGCTGTCATCCCAATACCTACCACAGCGGAGACGTCCATCCGGAAGTCTATCCCTGCACGAACTGTCATGTCGGGACCAGCTTCTATGTCCCGCTCGAGGCGAGCGCGCGCGGTCTGCTCAAGACGCAGTCCATGCCTCGGAAGTGACGTCTAGAAGCGCCAGTTGTTGGTGAGTTCCAGGCGCGTGCTGGAAGGGTTGTTGCTCCGGCTGGGCATGAAGCTGGGAGAGAAGGTGATATCGAGCTTCTTTCGGAGGGACCACCGGATGCTTCCAAAATAGACCAGGCTGTCGGAGTTGCTCATGCCGCCGTAGTAGGTGTCCCTGGTCTGCGAGTAGCTGTTGCCGACGGTCACTTTCCAGGACTTGGTGATGCTGTAGCCGGCGGAAACCGTGTAGGAATGATTGTAGCGGGTCAGGTCGCGGCCGTAGTTGGCGGAAGTCACGGCTTCCAGTCCGGTGTGGAAGAGGTTCGGGGCGGAGATGGAGGCGTAATAATCCTGGCGATTCCCAGGCAGGGTGAGATTGCCTCCGCCGCTCACATTCAGGCCTATTTTGAAATACTGCGAAAAGCCGAGGCCCATGCGTTCGAAGCGGTCGGGGGTGACGATCGTCTGGCGATAGGGCGAGAGGTCGGTGGAGGCCGGGTCTCCCACGTAGAAGTGCTTGTAGTAGTTGGGCGTGAGGGTGAGCCCCCAGTTCGGGACATAGCAGAGCATCCGCAGAGAGGCGCTCTTGGGCAGGTTGTCGAGATAGGCGAGATTTCCCGTGATGTCCACGTTGGCGGCCAGCCGCAGGAATGCGGTCCCCTGCACCTCTCGATCCGGAGAAAAAGTGCTGTGATAGGAGGCTTGCATGGCGTCGAGCTGCAGGTAGGCCCTGCGGCCGGAGCCGAATTTCACCCCCGCGCCGCGCACTTCATCGGCGATGCTCTGTCCGAGCGTGGCCACGGGGCGTCCCCCGAAGGCGGAGAGCGAGAGCCAGGACGCGGCTTTCAAGGCGGCGGCGCCGCCGTCGAAATTGACCGAAGTGTCGCCCGCGTAATAGTATTGGCGGCCCGCTTTCAGGGAGAGGACGCCGAACAGATCGTTGATCGTGGCATTGGCCTCATACGCGGTAAGCGAATTCTTTTTCTGAATGTCCGTGCCTGTTCTGTCCTTGTTCCAGCGGTCCCGGAGGTCCAGATTGAAGCCGAGCTTGTCCCAGAAGACATTGCGGCCGTTCATCCCCAGGAAGAATGCCGCCTGTTGGCTCTCGTAGCCCTCCATGCGATCGTCCGAGAACCGCATGCGCACGTTGCCGTGGATCTCCGGCAGAGACGCGGCTGTCTGCCGCGGCGCTGCCCGAGCCGGCGCAAGGATCGCGCCGATGAGCAGAGCCGCCCAGACGAGAGCGAAGGTCCTCGCCTTCTTCAATGTAGGCGCACTCATCACCCACTAGTATTAGTGGTAGGCTGTTTTTATGCCTGGGCCCAATGGCCCTAAAAAATCGGACAAAGGACCTACTTCATCTAGGTCTTTTGGCCCCTCTATTTTGGGACCAATGGCCCTGAGGAAAATTTAGGTTCGGGGCTATAATTTAGTTATGGAGCAAGTGAGAAAAGGGCTCTCCCTGACCATCGTTTTTGCCCTGATTCTTGATTCTGCGGGGCCGGCTCTCTGCGCATCCATGGCGAGCGCCGAGATCCCGGCCTTGGAGATCGCGGCCGTGCCGGCCTTCGATGGAAAGTGGGTCTCTGCGCCGCAGCCATCCTCGGCGACGGCCGCTGCTTTCACTCCAACCAGGAATAAGCGCCGTGCCCTTGGCTCCCAGATCCCGACCCTCGGGGTCGTGGCCGTGCCGGCCGCTGAGGACAAGTGGGGCTCGGTTTTTGACGGCGGTCGTGCCAGCGCCGCGCCCAGCGATGCCGTCCGCCCGGCTCGCCGCGCGGACACTGGAGCCGGAGGCGTCAAGCTGCGCCCCAGCCGTAAAAAATCCCTGCCCAAGCAAGAACCGGCTGCTCCCGCTGTTGCCGTCATTCCCAGTCCTTCAGGTGCGGAGAAACAGTCGCCCAGCGCTCCGCCGCCGCCTCCACCTCCGCCCCCTTCGGCTCCGACTGTCGCTCAGGACGTCGGCGAGATGCCTCCGTTCGTCCCAGGAAACTTCGGCATCGGCATCTATGACGTCCTTTCCTGGGGCTTTTCTGGCGGCGAAAGCAAGGCTCTCTTGGGGCTGGCCCGCAAAGATGTCATCGACGCCTCGCGTGAATTCAAGAAGAATTGCACTCCGGCCTTCATCCAGGCGCTGCGCAAGATCTTCGTGGAGATGGAGAAGGACACCCAGGCGGGCATCGCATCCCGACTCCGGCTGGATATCGGCCTGTTCGATTGGTATCAGGTCGGGGTGGCCAACGCGCGCTACCTGCATGCCACCGAGGACGCACAAAAAGCGATCGAAGCGGTCCTTTCCCGCTACTCCGGTCTTTTTTATGAAGCGTTGGGCGTGGAACTGGAGCTGCGGCTGGTCGAGACGGCCCTGAAGGCCGGGGCCCTCTCTGAATCGGTCCAGAACGCCCAGAGCAAGCGCCAGGACGCTCTGACGGCGCAGCGAGACCGCCTGCAGCAGTCGATGCGTTCGAGCATCGGGCGGGAAAAGGATTTTTCAGGGATCGTGACGCCTGAGGATGAGCGCTACTTGACGGCCCTTGCCAAGGCCGCCGGCGACGGGTTCATGACCGATGCCCGCACCAAGAAATGGCTGGCCCAAAGGGTTGACGCGCTTATCGGGATCATCGAGGCTCAGGTCAAGCGCAAGGCCGCTCTGGAAGCTCTCAAGATGGCGATCATGGCCGAGAAGGACGATGACCCGCTCAAGCACGACGTCCTCGAGGATTTCGTCAACCTGACGCGCGATGGTCTTCCGGCTTCCCTGGCCATCGAGTCCGCCACGCAGAGGGCCGAGCTGCGCGATGCGGTGCTGGAGTCGCAGAAGGAATTCGCGGCCAGCAGCGAGGCCGGCAGCCAGCTTCAGCTGGCGCAGGCTTTGAAGAAGCTGTCCATTTTTGACATCCTGCCCAATCTGCGCGGCGGCATGGAGAACGGCTGGCAGGAGGGCCATGGCGTGAGCGCGCCCAGCTTCGGCGTGCATCTGAATTGGGCGGTCAGCTCTGCGCTGCGACTGCTTTGGTCTAGAGAAGACATCCAGGCCCCGAAATTGGAGCAAGGTGTGGCCGAGCTCAACGTCGTGCAGGCGGCTCGCGACAAGGCCTACAACTTCGAGAGAGCCGCGGCGTCGCTCTCGCGCTATTCCGACAAGATGTCTCAGCCGGGCAGCATGCCGGGCGCTGAAGAGATCGCCCTCTATGGCCGGGCGCGCCAGGTCAATTCCTACTCAGCGCCGGTTCAGGCCGAAGCGCCGGTTTCCAGCGGCACCGCCGTCTCAACGCTCCAGGATCTGCTGAGCCTCTCGGCGCAGAACTCGCCCCTGGCTCAGATCGCGCACTTGCGGCTGGATGAAGCCGAGGCCGGGGTGCGCAAGAGCCGCCAGGCCCTCAACGTGGACGTGGGTATGGGCGCCGGCGCGGTGGTCTTGGACAGCGTCTTTCCCAGCCTGGTCGTGACCTTGGAGAATCTGGGCCGCCAGAAGGAGGCGGCTCAAGTCCAGCGTCTGGGGGCTTCGCTGCGGCAGGCCAAAAGCCTCTTCGAGCTGACTAACTCCGCTTTGCAGTACGCCAACGACTATCTCTATGCTCTCATCAAGCTCGACGCCGCCGAGGCCGATTTGAAGGCGGCCTTGGGCCAAGATGCGGCCGCCCAGCAGAAGGCTCAGACCGTCCGCACCGACGCCGTCTACCTCGTGCGGCGCGTCGAAGCCGAGCTGCATCGGCTGCTGGGAGGCGCTGTCGTCCTTCCCTCTCGGGCCGCCCTGACCGAGATATTCTCCGTGAACAAGGACCAATTCTACTGGGGCAATCCGCTCTTCAAGCAGTTCAATCTCGACGCCACATTGAACGAGGCCGGCCAGCGCGTCTACGAAGACCTCGTCGAGACGCAAAAGGCATTCGCCAGCGTGCCGGAGCTCCGCCTCTACGGGACTTCCCTGCTCGCCCTGGTCCTGGCCCCGGCCATGCCATGGATGAACGTCCTGCTCCTCATCGACGCGGCGCGCACCGGACTGCCGCTGCTCAGCCGGTTGCTCTCGGATCATCTCCCGGGCAAGGCGAAAAAGGAGCGGGAGGCCCGGCTTGAAGATTTTTATGCGCAGCTTCTGGAGAAC
Organism: Elusimicrobiota bacterium; assembly: GCA_023249645.1. Classification (GTDB taxonomy): domain Bacteria; phylum Elusimicrobiota; class Elusimicrobia; order UBA1565; family UBA9628; genus UBA9628. Next base: position 35,780 of record JAHFCF010000011.1, on the reverse strand, counting down.
CAGCGGGCCGCGCAGGCTCTCAACGCCGATTACGTGCGCCAGCGCGACGAGCTCAAGGCTTTGGCCCGGGCTTTGCCTGAGAATCCCAACACTCCCGAGCAGGCGCATGAGGGCAACCGTTGGCGCATCGCCGCTTTGGCCTATGAGATCGCCCCGGGAGCCGAGGATTTCCTTGCCGACAGGATCACGGATCTCACCGAAGCGGGCCGCCTTCAGGAAGCGGCCCAGCTGTGGAGGTCCTCGCACGCCCGTGAGAAGCTTGAATCCGGGGGCCAGTCCTCTCGGGCCGGCGAGCTGCTCCGCCAGAAGCTCAACGCGGACGAGAAATTCAAGAAGAAGCTGGCGCGCCGGATCCTGGGATCCAAGGACTGGTTCGAGGCCAAGACGCTCTTCGATCCTTGGGTCGAGGACTTCCATCTGGATTTCGGGCCCAAGTGGGGAGGCAAGATCCTCCGTCAGATGATTAAGAAAGGATATGTATCCTTTTATGAGAAAAAGTTGAAAGACGCGCCGGAGCAGCCCCTGATCGCCCAGCTCAAGCAAGCCGCGTCCAAGAAGGACTTCTGTGCCGCGTACGAGCTGTATAAAAAGCAGTTCGAGACGACGCTCAGTTCAGCGACAGCGACAGCCGGGACGGACGCCCCAAGACCCTTGGCCCTGCGGATCTCTTCGCTCATGCGTTCCGGCCAGAACGATGCGGCCCGGGATCTGCTGGCGGCTGCGGCGGAGCAGTACGGCGGCGCCGGCCTGGATTTCGAGAAGCATTATCCGGGCTTGAAGGCCCAGGTTACTGCGGGGACTTTCAGCCAGGAGGCAGCGGTGCAAGCGGTGCGATCTGGTCTGAGAACGAAACTGGACCTGCCGTCCTGGGAGGATGCGGGATCCCGGAACGTCGGCCGCTCGTCGGTTCGGGTCGAGGCGCCCCGGCGCCGCTGGAACCTCGTCCCGGATTGGGATTTCGCCAGCCGCTGGAGCAACGTCTCCATCTCCGAGACGATCGTGGACCGCGAGCATAATATGTCGCAGACGCTGGCCACCATGCACGAGGAGTCCCAAGGCGCGCCGCGCGAAAACCGCCTCTATTCCTTCTCCGGGGCCATGGGCCCGTTAGGCGAGATGCGCTTTGCCGCCAATGAGGCCTTCAACATGACGCGCCAGGATCTCTGGAACCCCCTGGGGCACATCACGCCCATCTCCTCCACGCCCTTCGGCGACTCCGGCTATTCCGTGGCGCTGACGCAGAGGAGCCTCATCCCGGGCTACGACCTCAGCGAAAAGGCCGTGCACCGGATGTTCTTCAACGGCGGGCAGCGCAGCGAGTACAGCTTGGGCGTCGCCGGCCTCTTCCGCGGCAGCTACAACGTCGCGGAGGGAACGCTGATCGACGACCGAAACGTCCTCGGTCCCGGCACCGGTTCTTCCCGGCATTTCCGCAGCTACGGCCGCTTGGGCGCCGGCGGCGAGGTGGATAAGCTCTCATCGGCCCTGCGTTGGGACATGGACGATCTCTACGGCTACCGGCCCAAGCAGTTCTCGGGAGAATTCAACCTCTCCGGCCGCTATCAAGCAGAGCTCCTGAAGAATCGGGAGACCGACATGTTCTGGAGCGGCACCCAGTATCAGAACCGCGGCTACCACCTGACGGGGCGCTATTATGCGGACACCTACAGCAAGGACATCCTGGCCTACTCCCCCACGGATTCTAACGGCGTGCCCCGCACGCAGGGCGAAGCGGGCTACGCGGGCCTGCGCCAGCTTCTGGTCGCCGGGAAATACGGCGGCATCGGCATGGGTTATGCCGCCCAGCGCGACAGCGGCGCGCGGGCGGAGCAGTATCGCAGCGTCTCCTATCTTCTGCCTGCGGAGCATGGCCAGATCGATGTCATCAACAGCGACGACCGTTCCGTCGGCCCGGCCGCGCTGCAGGCCCAGACGGTCGCCGGGCCGGTGTTGGCGCGCATGGGAGTGGATGCTTCCAGCTACACGGCGGTGCTGGGAGTGCGCGATCCCAGCGGCAGCCTCAGCGCCACTGGGCGCTTGGCGATGGCCACGGAGAAATCCCACAGCCGCGCCTGGGGGGCGGGTCTGGCCGCGGCCGATTCCTCTTATCAGGGTCTCTGGGCCGACCACGGCCATGACATCTACGTCAGCATCAGCCAGGGCGATTGGTGGGGGGGCGACGGCCTGGGGTTCGATTACCGCCGCAGCCGCTACTCGCGAGGCGAGCGCTACCGCGTCAAGATGGCCTTGAGCAATATGGTTCAGCCCTCCAGCTGGGAGAAATTCGTCCCCGGCGCCCCCTTGTTCCATCAGCTCTACCGCGCGACCGCCGACGCGTTGGGAGGCCTGAAGCAAAAGACAAAGGATCAGATTGCTGAAGATCTCAACGCCGCGCCCAACCGCCAGGAGCTGGCAGCCAAGTCGGCCGGCCTGATGAAGGACGCCGCGAGCAGGATCCAAAAAGAGGAGAATTCCCTGCACTCCAGCGCCCTCTTGTTCAACGACGCCGCCTCGAACATGGCGAGCGTCCAAGAGGACATGCGCCGGCAGGGGATCACTCCCATTCCTTATACTTGGAAACCCGCCTTCCAGGAGTTCTTGGACGGCTTGGACTCCCTCATCATCCAGCTCCGGCAGGCCCAGGACGCCGCGCTCTGGGAACGCTCCGAGCGGCTCGAGAATGCCTGGTTCGCCTGGACCCCCAAGGTGGTCGATCTTCTCTCGGATGTCCGCGACAAATACGAGGCCTACCGCGTGGCTTATCGCGAGCAGATCTGGGCCATCACGGTCAGCGGCGGCATCGACAAGCGCCCTGAGGAGATCGCCTCCTTCAATAAGAGCTCCCAGTGGTTCGTGGACTACGTCCAGTCCATGAAGAACGAATTCCTGGAGATGCAGCGCATCAGCAAGATGTCTGATAAGGAGATCCGCGAGGAGCTCTCGAAGATCTACCGCCTGCGCGAGGAGAGCCGCGGCGACGCGACGGCGCTGCCGACCGCCAAAGCCCTGCGCTTCCTGGGACCCTCGTCCTGGCTGCCCACCTCCACGGACATCCCCGTCATCGTGCTGGAGAGCCGGGCCAACCGCCTGCTCGCGGAACGCCAGAGGCGCGACGCCAGGCAGGCGCGTACGGAAAACCGCCGCGCCAGGCTTGCCGGACAAAAACAGGAATGAAAATATGAGACATCATGCCATCGTCATCCTGGCGGCCTTGGTGCTTGTTCACAGCGCTGCCGCGGAACCTAAATCCGATGCGGCCTTGAAAGACCCGGCAACTTTGGTCCCGGCGAGCGCCGTGGCGGACATCCAGGCGGATTCCAAGAAGCTGGCTACCACGATCGGTAAGGCCCCGGAGCCCGCTGATCCGTTTTTAGAGAAGTACCGCAAGCAAGCGGCCTGCTTCCTGTCCAAGAAGTTCGTCCATACCGCGGTCCAGCAGGGCCTGTGCTCTGCCTGCCATGCCTCGGTCGACGATCCTGCCGTCCTGAACGCCCAAGGCAGCGATCTCTGTCTTTCCTGTCATCAGACCGATGCGGACCCCCTCAAGAAGGCGCATCTGGGCATCACCGTCTTCGAAGGCTCATGCCTGGTCTGCCATGACCCGCATGCCAGTTCCGAGCCCCAACATATGCGCGAGGCAGGCCAGCACATGCCTTTCGCCGCCAATGAGCCGAGGATGTGCGATCAGTGCCATAACCCGACCGGCGCGGACGGCAAGCCGGTACTCAAGGATTTTCTCACCGAGTCCTGCTATGGCTGCCATGATCAGGTCATCAAAGACGGCCTGGCGGCCAAGGTGGTTCATGGGGCTTTTGCCGCCGGCAGCTGCACGGGCTGCCATAACCCCCATGTCAGCACGCGCCAGGCCCACCTCAAGGATGCTCCTGAGGCGTTCTGCCGCAAGTGCCATGAGATCCCTGATCGCGGCCATCCGGTTTTAAAGCATCGGCCCTTCAAGTACGGCCCGCAGGCCAAAGGCCCCCTGCCGTCCACTTTCAATTGCCTCAACTGCCATCGGCCACACGGCGGAGATTTCGAGAAGATGTTCCGGCTGGACAAGAAAGATGTCGGTCCGGGAGACAAGCCCAAGAACAAGCTCTGCCTGAAGTGCCACAAGATGTGAGGCGGGCCGGCTTACAGGACGTTAGGCGAGGTTGGCTGCGCCGGAAGTTTGGAGACGATCTCCTGCGCGTCGGCTTCCAAGGCCACGGCTTGGTCCAGCGCCTGCGCGGCATACGCGGCGAAATCGGACCCCTCGGGCTCGATGCTGATGAAGGCATGGATCAGCGGAACCATGGCGCTCAATCGGCGGCATTCCCGCACCACGTCATGGGCGTTTTCGAGCAGCTGCTGCGCGGGCTCGACTAAGCGGTCGTCCTTCCTGATCTGGAGAGCGAGATTGTGGACGTCATGTCCGTCTGTGTCGATCTGATGGGAAATCGCATCCATGAGCCAATCCAGCTGCCTGAATTTTTTGGTGTTGTCGTATTCGGTGCCGAGATCGAAGATCTTTTGGGAGAGCGAGTGCAGGTCGTTGGCGATCTGGCGGATCTCGTTGGGCAAAGCCTCGGCGCGGATCGCGCGGACCTTCTCTTGGGCCTCGCCGAAACCCTTCTCTAAACCGGAGGGGGCAGCGGCCGTGCCTTTTTCAGCCGGGGCGCCGGATGGCGGATTTTGCGGCACGACGCTGGGCGGCAAGTTCGGCGGTTGGGCTCTGACGATGACCGACATGGGAGTCATCAGCACGAAAATGCCGATGCTCATGACCAGATAAAAACATCGCCTTTCTTTCAACATAGGGACCTCCATAGTATAACAGACAGCCCATTTTTTTGCCAGGGGGGCCGCTTGAAGGTTATAATCTAGCCATGTCCTTCAAGGGCGTGATTGAGGCGCGCTGTCCCAAGGGCTGCGAGCCTTTCGAGACCGAGGTCTGGAGCTTCATCCAGGGCACTCAGAATCCGGAGCTGCGCGAGGAAGTCGCCGCGGCGGAGTGCAACCTGCTTCTGTGTCCGGAATGCGGAGAGGCCTTCTTTGCCGAGGCGGCCTTCGTCTATTTCGAGCCTGAAGCCGAGGTCCTGGCTTTTGTCTTTCCCGAGTCCTTCCGCAGCGAGGAGGACCGTTGGCGGCGCAAGATGGCGGATGATTTTCTGGCCCTCCAACAGGCCATGGGCAAAAAGATGCCGATCAACACGGAGCCTGCGATCTTTTTCGGCCCCGAGAGCCTGGCTGAATTCTTGAGGGGGGAGGATTTCCGCACGGAAGAGCGGGAGGTCATGGAATGCGTGGCCGTAGGGCTGGGCTTGTCGATCTTCCGTCTGAGTCCGAACTTGGCCAGGCATCAGGGCGTCCCCGCAAGCCTCCCTTATAAAGGAACATCAGCGACGCGGGCCGCGCTGATCGCGGGGCTTGAGCAGCTTCTGGCAGCCAATGACCGGCTGAGCGCCTATCAGGCCTGCCTCGAGAAACTTCGCGCCGCCAAGGATGACGCCATTGTCGCTGCTTAGACTGCCTGCCAAGGCGCGAAAGATCCTGGGGCCTCTGGCGGCGGCTGCCGAGAAGAGGAACTTGCCTCTTTATGTGGTGGGCGGCTGCGTGCGCGATTGGCTCTTGGGACGGCCGGGTGTGGTCGATCTGGACTTGCTCGTTGAAGGAGACCCCAGCCCCTTGGCTCATCTGGCCGGCAAGATGTTGAGAGGGAGCGTCGAGGCTTTCGGGGATTTCGGCACTTTGCGCGTCAAAGGCGATCTGTGGCGCGTGGATTTCGCGCGGGCGCGTGAGGAAAAGTATCTGGAGCCTGCCTGTCTGCCCAAGGTTCAGCCGTCGGATATCACGCGCGATCTTTTCCGGCGCGATTTCACCATCAATGCCATGGCTCTGCGACTGGATGGACCGGATGCTGGAGCGATCGTCGATCCTTATAACGGTCAGGATGATTTGAAGAAAGGAATTTTGCGCGTCCTTCATCCGGCCAGCTTCCGCGACGATCCCACGCGGGTCTTTCGCGCCGCGCGATTTTTATGCCGCTTCGATCTGCGGCCCGCACCGGGATTTCGGGGGATGGTGAAAGAGTCGCTTGATCACGGAGTCGCCGCTCGCCTTTCCCGCCATCGCATCAGCCAGGAGCTTCTGCGCATCTTGGCCGAGAAGGATCCCTCCGCGCCATTGAAAAGGCTCAAGGCCTGGGGTTATTTGGACCTGGTGTATCCTGACATGCCAACTCGAACTGTCGGAAAAACAGTGGAGGAGCGGCTCGGCTTTTTAGCAGCCGGCATGAAAAAAAGGGGGGAGGACTTTCTGCGTTCCCTTCCCATCGAACGCGGCATGGCCCGGCACATCAGCGAGGCTTTGCGGTTGATCAGGGAGAAGGCATCCCCTAGGACCGAGTTGGCGCCGCAAGTCGTGCGCATCGTGTCCTTGGTCTGTCCGCATCTCCCGCCCTCGGCGCTCAAGCCGCTTGTCTTGCGAGGTGAGGACCTCAAGGCTGCTGGTTTGAAGCCAGGGCCGAAGTTCAAGGAGATCCTCCAGGCTGCTGCCCGCGCCCAGTGGCGTGGCAATTAAGGGGACACCTTACTTAATTCATTTCCGGGTGTTGATCCTGGAATTGAGCTCGTCGGGTTTTTGTGGGCCCATCATTCAATCCGCCGATGGTCACGCGCGCTGCCGCTGCCTCGGCCAACTTTTCCACCAAGCTGTTTCCGCGGGCTAACCCCAGATGCTGCATGCCTTTCGGCAACAGGACGCCAAACGGGATCGCGCACCACAGCCCACTGATCGGCAGGCAAAGCAGCACGGCGGCGATGGCGACGGCGATAGCGAGACCGATCGTTCCTTGGCGGGCATGCCGCAGATGACGCTCCGCGGCTTCTCTCTGTATATTCCTGATGATCTCGATGGCTTCGGCGGAGGGGAAGGGTATGCCGAGATCGCCCGAATAGATGTCATAAATCTCATCAGCGTAAGATCGGCAGAACTTCTTTCCAAAAGAGAAATTGGCCGCGCCAAAAGCAAAGACTATCGCGAGACATGCGGCTATTTGCTGCGGTAGGGGCAACTTCCTTGCGATCGCTGCGACTGCGAAAATGGCTCCCGCGCCTCTCGTTATCCATGCGATAGATTGCTTGATAAGCGTCATGTCATCCCTGGTGTCGGGGGAGTCCGAGGGATGGATGGTTTTGCGTAAAACAGCCATCTGAGCGTCCAGGCGGGCGATTTCCGCTGTCCGGGGCTCGATGCGGAAGTCCTTGTCCTGCAAGGTGCCCGGCATCTCGTATTCACGGGAAAAAACGGTGCCCCAGCGGTTCTTTAAAAGATATTGCTGATGGATGCGGGGACTGCTTCCCGGCACGGGCTGCGGTGTGGACCAATGTTCGGTGCATCCATCGTAGAACTTCTGGAGTCTTTTGGACACGCCTTCAATGCCTTCTTCCGGGGAGGGGTAAAGATTCCGTACGAAGGCGGCATTTTGGACAAGCATATCCTTGAGCCGATCCTGGTGCTCCAGCGCGCGTTCTTGAAGTTTTTTAAACCAGGCTTCGCCCATCAAGGGTTCAAACGATCCGCGCTGGCGCTCGATTTGATCCGGATGGTTGAGAAGGCCGCCGATGAATTTGGCGGCCTCGGCCCGTGCTTTGACGTCTGGAATGACAAAGATATTCTCTGGCAGTCTGCCTGTTGCGGCATAGGCGGCCAGATTGTGATTCCTTCCGAACTGAAAATTCTTGTGGGAAAACAGGAAAGCATCGTCATCGGCCATCAGCGATCTCATTTGACCGATCAATAAGGGTGCTGTATTGACCGGGCGGCCCTGGGCTGATCCGGTTTCAGGGGCAATGATGCCTGCGGCCCGAGCCTGTGGGGAACTGAATAGAGGAAGGAGTGCAAGACAAACAGCCCATTTGGGCGCCAAGATTTCCCATTGTTTCATGCTTCTACTATATCACGAAGTGCCTGCAAAGCCCCTGGGCCTTTGGGGCAAAATTTGGCGGATAAAAGGCCTACCTCCGTTTGGGCCGAAAGACCCAGTTCATTTTACGCAAGTGCGTCAGACCTTGCGGTGTGGCCACGTAACTTTGTTTTGGACTCCTGGGCGAATCAGGAGTCGTCATGGCCAGTAATCCCTGGGCGAGCAACGGCCGCAGATAGTTGGTGGTGAAAGTATATTTATGACTCAGCCCCAAGTGCGCCATAATCTGGCGAATTCGTTTTGGTCGCCTGCAATAGGCGAGCAGATTCCAGATTTCCGGTCTAAGTACTTGTCCGGTACTTGTCCGGTACTTGGTCGGTACTTGGTCGGTACTTAGTCGGTACTTAGTCGGTACTTGGTCGGTGCTTGATGGGTGTTTGTGGGGTGCTTGTGGGGTACTTGTGAGGGCGGCCTTTTTGAAGGCGACCTTGAAGGCCTGATCCGACTCGAAAACCGGTTTCGGCAAACCAGCGTTTGCGCATTCATCCATCATCTTTTCGATTCCGCTGCCCCAAGCCTCGATGAGACCGGCATAGAAAAGGATCTCCGCGATCTGCCGATTGCGTGGGACCGAGTGGTGCGCCTTCTTGATCGAATCGACGGACAGGGCGGTCGGCAGGCCCCCCGGATTCATCACCAGCAGTTCATGGTCGTAGATGCGCGCCTGGGTCTGCGCCGTGCTCATGTATTCCCTGTGGCACACGGCGTTGGTCACGGCTTCGCGCAGGGCGTCGAGCGGATATTCCCAGACCACCTTTCTTTGCGGCATGCCGGTCATCTCAAAGCGCGTGTCCAGCTTTTCTCGGAAGTACAGCATGGCGCCTTCAATCTGGTCGAAGAGAGTCCCGGCAATTTCCCGATCATCTACGACCAGGGTCTTGCCGCGGAATCGGCCGACCTTGATGATGCTTTGAGCGTAAAAATCCTGCGGATGCTTGCCGAATAGGAGGACTGCCGCTCGGGTTGGTCGGCCTTGGCGCAGGAGCTTGAGTTTGTGCAGGAGTTCCAGGGGATTTATTCTGGACGGAATGGGTCTTCTCCCTTGTTCGTTCGCCATTCGGATGAATGCCTTGATCTTGGTTGTGGAAATATCGGCTATGTTGGCGCGGACTTCTGGCATCTCATCCCAAGTCATGCCGACGCTGGTCAGGACCGTTTTTGTAATCTCATCCATGCCCATCCGACATGTCGTGCTGCCGGAGCGAGAATAAGCCTTGCCGTGGTACAGGACAGGCCTGATGCGGCTTTTTGGCACTCGGATGTGGATGATGCGCTTGTTGTTCGAATGCATGGTTTTGATGGATGGGTGGAGTCCTGTGGTCTGGGCAATTTGATTCGCCAAATCCTTGAGGGTATTCGCACCGCCTGGTATACCTTTGATGTCGCCCTTGTCATTGATGCCGATGAGCAGCAGGCCGCCGTTGGTGTTCGCGAAGGCGCAAAGAGTCTCGAGAGCCTCCCGCCCGAAGGACTCCTTGAACTCGACGGTTTCTGATTCCCCTTGTCGGAGAAGCAGGCGCAGCAGGGAGTCGGATGCGGTGGCCATATACACTATACGATCGAGGGCCGAAAAAGTTCCCGGCAGACCTTGTTTCCGTCGACGCAATAGGATAAGATACAGCCGCTATGGCGCGAGAAGTCGTGGTTTCCGGCATGCGTCCCACCGGTCGCCTGCATATCGGCCACTATTGGGGGGTCCTCAAGAACTGGGTATCCCTGAGCGACCGCTATGAGTGCTACTTTTTCGTCGCGGACTGGCACATGCTCACCACGGGCTACGCCGACACCGCGGCCCTGCAGGCCAATGCCCGCGGCTATGTGTTGGACTGGCTGACCACGGGCCTCGATCCTGAGAAGTGCGTCATCTTCAAGCAGTCCGATGTCCCCGAGCACGCTGAATTGGCCTTGCTCCTCGGCATGACGACGCCCCTTTCGTGGCTGGAGAACAATCCCACCTGGAAGGAGCAGCTCCAGGAACTCTCCAAGACCAAGCTCGGCAAGGCCGCGGCAGGCGAGGAGGCGACGGCCTCCGAGGGCATGGCCGCTTCCCGCTATGAGCTGCGGACCTTCGGCTTTTTGGGCTATCCAGTCCTGCAGGCCGCCGACATCCTGCTCTATCGCGGCAGCCGGGTGCCCATCGGACAGGATCAGCTGCCGCACCTGGAGCTTTCCCGCGAGATCGCGCGCAAGTTCAACAGCATCTACGGGCCGGTTTTTGTCGAACCGCAGCCCCTCCTGACCCAGACGCCGAAGATCCTGGGCACGGACGGCCGCAAGATGTCCAAGTCCTACGGCAACGGCGTGGAGTTGGAGCAGACCCCCGAGTCTCTGCGCGCCAAGGTCATGTCCATGTACACGGATAAGACCAAGATCCGCGCCGATGACCGGGGCCATCCCGAGCCTTGTCCCGAGAACCCGACCGGCTGCGTGGTCTACGCCCTGCACCAGCTCTACACGCCGGGTTTTGAGAAGATCGGCGAGGCCTGCCGCGCCGGGCGGCTGGGCTGCGTGGCTGACAAGAAGAATTTGATCCAGTCCCTGGAGGCTCCCTTCGCCGAGTTCCGCCGCAGGCGCGAGTCGTACGCCGCGCATCCTGAAAAAGTCGATGAGATCCTGGCCGCGGGAGCCCAAAAGGCGCGCGCTGCCGCGGCCAAGACCATGGACCAGGTGCGCCAGGCCATGAGGCTGAAATGAGCCATCAAGTGCATCTCGAGATGTTCGAGGGGCCGCTCGACCTCTTGCTCTTCCTGGTCAAGCGCGACGACCTCGACATCCACAACATCCCGCTCTCCCACATCACCACCGAGTATCTCGCCTATCTCGACCTCATGAAGGAGCTCAACCTCGACGTGGCCGGCGAGTTCCTGGTCATGGCCGCCACGCTCATGGCCATCAAGTCGCGAGCGCTCTTGCCCTCGCATGAGGGAGAGGAGCTGGAGACCGGTCCCGATCCCGCCGCCGAGCTCGCGGCCAAGCTTTTGGAGTATCAGAAATTCAAGGGAGCGGCGAAATTCCTGGAGACGCGCGGCGACGAATTCAAGGACGTCTTCTACCGCGGCGCGCCCCATTTCGACGACTCCGAGAAGAACCTGGACTTGAGCCTCTTCGATCTCTTGGAGAACCTGCGCGAGATCCTTTCCCGCGGCGAAGAGGGTCCGGCCCGCGAGGTCATCGGCGAGGAGTTCCCCATCGAGGAAAAGATCTCGAAGCTCCTTTTCCTCCTGGAGAGTCGCCCGGCGATCAGCTGGGTGGAGCTTTTCGCCGACGAACGCAAGCGGCGCGGGATTTTGGCCTGCTTCCTGGCCATGCTCGAGCTCGTCAAGATGCAGAAGATCTTCGTGCGCCAAGAGGGCAATCTCGGCCCCATCATGATCTATAAAAAGGAGGTCCGCGTCGATGTCCCAGACACCGCCATCAGCCCTGGAGGATGAGGAGCTCCAGAAGCAGCTGGAGACCCTGCTCTTCATCACCGACCATCCCCTGCCGCTGGAGGAGATCCGCAAACTGACGGGGAGAAAGAACATCGAGCGCTTGAGCGGCTTGCTGGAGAATATCCGCAAGGATCTCGAGCAACGCCGGTCCGCTCTGCAGCTGATGGAGGTCGCCGGAGGCTTCCAGCTGGCGACACGGCCGGCCTACGGCCCCTTGGTGCGCAAGCTCTTCGCGGATAAGATGGTCATGCGCCTCTCCACGGCGGCCCACGAGACTTTGGCCATCATCGCCTACAAGCAGCCCTTGACCCGCGCCGAGATCGAGGAGATCCGCGGCGTCGAGGTCATCGCCGCCCTGGAGACCCTTTTGGAGAAGAGGCTCATCAAGGTCGTGGGCCGCAAGGAATCCGTGGGCCGCCCGCTTCTCTACGGCACGACGGAAGATTTCATGCGCCATTTCGGCCTGAAGAGCCTCGAGGATCTGCCTCCCATCGAAGATTTCCGCGCGCCGGAACCATCTCCCTCGGATGCGCCGGTCGCAGAGACTTCTCCTGAGGTCCCGGTTCCAGCCGCTGTCTCTGAGGCGCCGGTCGAGGAGAAGCCTGCCTCCGCGATCTGGCCGGTGGAAGAAGAGCCGCCGCAGGACTCGAGCCCCAGCCAGTAAGCCGGGCATGCGCATCCTCCAGGCGGCCAGCGAGGCTTTTCCCTTCTGCAAGACCGGAGGCCTGGCGGACGTGGTCGGTGCCTTGAGCCGCCAGCTCGGCGAAGCGGGCCACGAGGTCCTTCTCTTCGTGCCGCGCTATCGGGTGATCGATCCGGCGATCCTGGATGGAGCGCAAGTCCTCAGCGTTGCTGCGGCGCCCGAAGGCGTTTCCCTGCGCGTCGTGCGGCATCGTTCGATCACGGCGGTGTTCGTGGAATGCCCGAGGCTGTTCGACCGTGAGGGACTTTATTGGGTGGATGGCCGCGATCATTCGGACAACGGCGAACGCTTCGCCGTCTTCTCGCGCGTTCTCCTGGCCGGGGCGCGGGCGTTGGGATTCAAGCCGGACATCGTGCACCTGCACGATTGGCAGGCAGCCCTGGCGGCCGTGTTCTTGAAGGCTGACCCATTCTTTGCCGGAGTCCCATCGGTCTTGAGCCTCCACAATATCGCCTACCAAGGAGCATTCCCTGCGCAGACTTTCCTGGAGGCGGGCTTGAGCCCTCAGGATTTCGAGGGAGCGCGTGTCGGAGAGAATTACAGCTTCCTCAAGGCGGGACTCATCCACGCGGACTGGCTGACGACCGTCAGCCCTTCCTATGCCCGGGAAGTGCAGACTGCGGGATGCGGGATGGGCTTGGAAGATGTCCTCAGCCGCCGCCACGACCGGCTCGAGGGGATCCTCAACGGCATCGATCTTGAGGATTGGGACCCGGCGACGGACTCTTTTTTACCGCAGCGCTACTCTGGGGATCGCATGACAGGCAAGTCTATCTGCAAAAGGGAACTGATGGCTGCCTGCGGCCTCCAGGCTGAGGGAGATATCCCTCTGGTCGGCATGGTGGCGCGGCTCGACCGCCAGAAGGGCTGGGACATCGCCCAAGAGGCGTTGGAGAGCCGGCTGGAGCGCTGCCGGTTCGTGGGAGTAGGGGAGGGCGATCCGGCTCTGGTGGAGGCCACATCCCAATGGGCCGGTCGCCATCCCGGTCAGGCTCATTTTTTCTGCGGTTATAACGAGGAATTCGCCCATCGGCTTTACGCCGCCTGCGACATGCTGCTCATGCCGTCGCGCTTCGAGCCTTGCGGTCTGGGGCAGATGATCGCCATGCGCTACGGCTGCGTCCCCGTGGTCGCCCGCACCGGAGGCTTGGCGGACACGGTCCATGAGCAGGGCGAGAGCCCCAATGGGTTCACGGCCAAGCCGGATGACGCCGCAGACTTTGGTCGCGCCCTGGATAGGGCGTTTACCAGGCATCAGGAGATGACGTGGAAGGAGCTCATGCGCATCGGCATGCAGGCTGATTTTTCTTGGGCGAAGTCCTTGGAGCGCTATCTGGCTCTCTATGGCCGCGCCCTGCGGGAGGCAAGATGATGAATCTCATGTTCCGGCCGAAAATTTTCTGGGGGGCGGCGGTCCTGACTTTCATCGCCTTGGTCCTGGGCGCCCACGTCGTCCAGCGGAAGAACTTCCGCCAGGCCGTCGTGGCCATCCAGACCCAGGATGCGGCCATCGTGTCCCACATTTCCCGCATGGAGCCGGCTGACTTCTGGGAGCGGGCCAAGGCCATGGGAGTGGCGGCCGCGGCATTGCGCCAGCAGACCCTGGGAGGCCTCGCGCAGACCGGGCAGGTCCTGATCTTCTCCAAAGGCGAACTGGCCAAATGGAAGACCCTGGGTCTCATCACGCCCAACGCGGGCTTGAAGCCCAGCGTGGTCTGGGTCAAGGACCGCAAGCTGGCCGCGCGCCTGGCCGGACTCCTGAGGAATCAGGGCCTTTTGATCGGCACGTCCACGGCGTCGGGCTACAGCCTGCTGGAGCTCGCCCAAGACGCTGAGCCGACGCTCGCGGCGGGCTTCGACCCCGAGGATCTCGAGCCTGCCGCTGCGGCGGGGCTCCAGTCCGCGGTCTTGAGCCAGGAAAAAGAGGCGCTGTTCTTGGACGTGTCGGCGCCCGAACCCGCGTGGCTGCGGGCCGCCTATGGCCGGCCTGAACGACTCCTCGTCGCGCGGCTGGACCTGAGCCGCAGCGCGGATGAGAACCTCTCTTCTTTGCGAGGGAGGCTGAGATCCCTGCGTGAGCGCGGGATCTTGGGTGGCGATCTTCCCGAAGAAAGCGGTTCTGAAGCCTCTTTTTGGCGCTTATGGCTGGCCTGGTTTTTAGCCGTGCTCGGACCGATCTTCTCGGTGAGGGCGGGCGTGCGCGCCTTCCAATGGGGCCGGGAGGAGGTCTTGAAGCGGCGTCCCGTGGCCTCGCCCGTGGCCGAGACCCTCTTCGGGGTCCTGGTCCTCGCGATGGCCGCCAGCGCTCTGGGCCTGATCGTGGGGCTGCTCTTGTCGGGCAGCTCGGCCGCCGCCCTGCCTCAGGGACCGACTTTTTCCACCATGGCCTGGCCCCTGGCCATCGGCGCCTTGGCTCTTTATCCCGTGGCGGCGAGATTCTTCTGGAGCAAGAGGGCCGCTTCGCCGACCTATGCGGATCTTTTCTTGGCCGCGCTCCTGGTCGCGGCAGGGATCCTGCTCTTCGAGCCGCGCCTGCTGCTGGCCGACACGCCCGTGTGGCGCTGGGTTCAGACGGCGATGAACCGCTGCGAGATCTTCTGGTGGTGGCCTTGGCGCTGGCGGGAGATCTTCCTGGGGCTGCCGGCTTTCGTCGTGGCGCTGGGCCTGGTCGTGGGCCGCGGCTCCGCCGGATTTTTTGCCGACCCTCGTCCCTGGCTGTGGCTGGGACTGCTCTTCCCTATCGGGATCATCGCCGCTTTAGGCCGGCCGGGCATCTGCGTGGGCATGATCCTCTCTCAGACAGCGGTGGTCTCGGCAGCCGGACTTCTCCTGGGTTTCATGGGGCGGATGCTGGGAAGAATGCCGGAAAAGTAGCCGGGGTCATCCGCTTTTTTATAAAGGTCGGTTTTGTGTTGACCCGCGCGCAAAACTGTTATACGATACGCCCAACGGCCCGCTCTGTAGAATTCTCATGAAAATCTTTCAAGCCGCTCTCGGACTTTGCCTCGTCGCGGCGCTGCAGGGCTCCGCGCAGGCGGGGCCCGTGGCCGGCGGTCGTGGCGGCTTCTCCTCGAAGTTCATCGGCGAGGGCGGAGGGTATGTCCCTCCGACACTCGAGGCGAACGATGCTATGGAATACGGCTCCTGGCAGCAGCCGGGACTCTGGGAGACCATCGGCGACATCGGCGATGCGCCCAAGCCTCAGTCCAGCGCTGCGGCGCGTTCCGATTCCCATGTTCCTACCAAGCCAAAGGCGCAGGACGCTCCTGGGACGTCGGCAGCGGCTAATTCCAAGACATCGTGGCCGTTCGCTCAGCGCCAGCCGTCCGCGCGCCAGCGCTCTGCTGCTGCGGCGCCTGCCGAGGAACCGGTCCAGAAATACAGTCTCTGGGAGGGCCTCAAGGCCCCCCTGCTGATGCCGGCGCAGGAAGTCAAACACTTTTCGCCGGACAAGGCCTATGCCGTGGGCGGGCAGGATTACGATTCTCATGTTCTTAATCAGGCCGCTTCTTCCAGGAGAAATTTCGTGGCTCGTTTCAATCCGTCGGTCCCTCTGGTCCAGCGGGGGAACTCTGCGGCCGTATCGCCGTCGCAGGGGGAAGTCTTGGTCGCCGTGAACCTGAACCTGAAGGGTCAGAATTTGAGAGATGCGATAACCTCGATTCCCGGGTTCTCCCGACTGCCTGGTTTTGAGCCGGAGGCTGTCGGCCTGCCCGGCCAAGTGAAGGTGTTTGGCCGGCTCGCGTCCGACCGTGTGGGAGAGGTCTTGCGCCAAAAGGACGTTGCCCGCTTGGAGATCTTCCCATCGGCGCGCCGCCTGGAGTCGACGCAGACGGTCACGAAAGTCCTCATCGGCCTGCGCCCCACTCCCGGTCTTTCGCCGGGCGAGGATCTCCTGCGTCTGGAAAACGAGATGAGAATACCCGGGTTCAAGGCCAAATTTGTCACGACGGAATCTGCGCCAGGCACGGGGGAGGCGATCTGGGTGGTCAAGGTCGTTCTTCCTGTCGCGGCCTTATCCAAGCTCCAGGCGTGCTCTGGCGTGCTCAAGGTCGTTCCCGCGCCGCCGTCCCTGCCAGCGGCGGCGCAGGGTCTGCGGAGCTCCACGGATGAACTGAGCCGGTTTTTCTCCCATGCCCGCGCGCATCGCCTGCTTTTCTTTTTGAGCCTGCTGATGCTGATCCCCGCCATCGGCGACGGCCTGTTCATGGTCCTGCATGTCTTCGTCCCTTACCGCCGGTGAACGCATGAGCCTCCTCTCCCGGCGATGGCTGGCCTTCGCGTTCGCGCTAGCTGCCGCGGTCGCGGGCGAAAGCCTGCTGCTCTTGAGCGCCCAGATCGCGGGTTTCGAGAAGGTGTCTCGCGAGGACTTCCGCGTCTCTTTTTTCTTAAAATCGGAACTCCCCGATAACCGGCGTCAGGTCCTGGAGGACAAGCTTTTGGGGCTCGAGGGCGTCGAGTCCGTCCGATTCGTCGCTCGCGATGAGGCTTTAGCCGCCCTGCGCCAGGAAGACCCGGAACTGGCTGATTCCATCGCGTGGATGGGGGAAAATCCTCTTCCCAGCGCTTTTGAGGTGAGGCCGCGCGCGGGGGCTTTGGGGCATTTCGAGGATTGGCTTCAGGTCGTGCGCGGCGCGGCGGAGTGGTCGGACGTGCGCTTTAGACCGGCCCAGGTGCGGGCCATCCTGCAGGCCGCGCTCTATGGGCGTTTCCTGAGCCTTGTCCTTAGCTTCCTCCTGTGCGTCGCGGCCGTGATCCTGGTCGTCGGTCTCTGGCGCTCGCCGGCGCGCTTTTCCTGGGCGGCGATGCCCGGCGCGCTGCTGCCCGCCTGCGGCGCGGCAGGGGGCATGCTCCTGGCCTTGGCCGCGGCTTGGCCGGCGAGGCCTTATCTGCCCTGGTGGCATCTGCCACGCGCCGTCGACCAAATCATCTTGTGGGCCGCGGCCGCTCTCGCGGCCTCGGCGATCTCTTCATGGCCGGCCTCGGACTGACGGGGATCGTCCTGGCCTGCGGGCTGGCGGCTGGACCGGTCTTCGCCCAGACGCAGGCGCAGAAGAAAGAGCTCCTCCGCCTGCAGGGAGAACTCGACCGGGCGAAGGCGGAGATCGATGAGTCGCGCCGGCAGGAAGAGGTTTTGATGCGCGATTCGCAGAAACTCGCCAGCCGCGGGGAAGAGACCCGCAAGCGCCTGGCCTCCCTCCAAGAGAGCATCCATCGTTCCGAGGAGAAGCGCGTTCAATTGCGGGGACGCGTTTCGGCTTTGAGCCGGGCTTCCGGGTTCTGGGCCGCGGCATTTTCAACGGAGATGAGAGCTTATGTCCACCTGCGGGCCGGTTTCGACGAGACCTCCAGCGGTTGGGGGCTTTCGCAGGAAGCCCTGCGGCGCATGGCCCTCATCGACAAGGCGCGCCTCTTGTCCGCTCTGCACGGCAAGCGTCTGAAGACCGAGGCGGCGGCTGAGGCGGCTCGCTCCCGGGCGCTGGAGCTGCAAGGCACGAGCCAGCGCGTGGAGACCGAGCAACGCGAGGTCCGCCAGGAATATGAACGCAAACAGGCCGCGGCGGCCGAAGCTCGCCAAAGACTGGTCGCCGCTCAGAAGAAGGCCAAGGAACTCGAGGACACCAAGCTGGCCTTGACTCATCTTTTAAGCCGCATCGGCGCGGCCCAGCCGGGTTTGCCCGCCCGGCTCGATATCCCGCCGCACAGCCTGCCTTGGCCCGTGGCCGGCAGCGTCGAGCGGCCGTTCGGACGGGAGCGCAATCGGGAACTCAACACTTGGGTCATCTCTCAGGGGGTGACTTTCTCCACCCAGGCCGGGGCTCCGGTCGGCGCCGTCGCCGCGGGGCGGGTCATCTTCGCCGGGCCTTTCCGCTCGCACGGGAACGTCGTCATCCTGGACCATGGCGGCGGCTTCTTCAGCGTCTACGGCTCTCTCGGCCAGATCCTGAAGGCGAAGGGGACTTCGGTGGGTCTCCAGGAGCCTTTGGGCACGGCCAGCGCCGCGCAGGGCCGCGGAACGTCGTACCTGGAGCTCCGCCGGGGAATGCAGGCGCTCGATCCCATGAAGTGGCTGCAGAAGAGGTGAGGAGAGATCCGATGAGAATGGCCGGCCTTGTCTTCGGCGTCTGCGTCGCGATGGCATCCGCGGCGCTCGCGCAGCCCCAGAGTCATCCAACCCCGGCATCGAACGACCAGGTCTATGAGCAGTTGAACCTGCTGCTGGACGTCTTGAACAACATCCAGGAGAATTACGTCGATGAGACGGATCCCAAGGCGCTCATCTATGGCGCGGCTTCCGGCATGGTCAGGACGCTGGATCCGTTCTCGCAGTTCATGGAGCCGAAGGCCAGCCGCGAGATCAAGGCCGAGACCGAGGGGCAGTTCGGCGGCATCGGCATCCGCCTGAACACGAAGGACTCCTGGCTGACCGTGCTGACGCCCATGCCCGAGACCCCTGCGTACCGTGCGGGCCTTCGGCCGAACGACCGCATCGTCGCCATCGACGGCGAAAGCACGAGGGACCTCCATGTGGCCGATGCCATGGACAAGCTGCGGGGCCCGCCGCGGACCTCCGTGGTCCTGACGATCAGGCGTTGGCCCAAGGGCCTGCTGCCTGCGGCCTCGAAAAAGGAAGAAGACTCCGATGAGGAGGATGTGTCCGACGGTTCCAGCACCTTGAAGGATTTTAAGATCGTCCGGGAGAACATCCGCATCGAGAGCGTCCAGCATAGGATGATTGAGGGGCGCGTGGCCTATGTTCGTGTGAGCGAGTTCAGCGCGCGCACCACGGCTGATTTCCGGACGGCCGTGCGCGAGCTGCTGAAGTCGAACCCTGTCGGACTGGTCTTGGACCTGCGCTACAATCCCGGGGGTCTTCTCGCCGCCGCCGTGGAGATGGCTTCGGATTTCCTGGGCCACGGACAGCTCGTCGTCTACACCCAGGGCCGGCGGCCGGAGAGCCGCCAGGATTTCCGCAGCGCGGACCAGGCTCTTTGCCCGGAGCTTCCCTTGGCCGTCCTCATCAACGAGGGTTCGGCCTCTGGCTCTGAGATCGTCGCGGGAGCTTTGCAGGACCACCGCCGCGCCCTCATCATGGGAGCCCGTAGCTACGGCAAGGCCAGCGTTCAATCCGTCATCTCGCTTGCGGATAAGTCCGGGCTGCGCCTGACGGTCGCGCGCTACTACACTCCCAACGGCCGTTCCATCCACAGAGACGAGAAGAAGAAGACCGGGGGCATCGTCCCGGATATCCCGGTCGCGGTCTCGCGCGAGGCGGCCGAGAAGCTCTTCGATCAGTGGGAGATGATCTACGAGCCGGGCAAGAAGCCCCGTTCGGCCGTGAAGGAGGGGGAGTTTGTGCGCGACGCGGCCTTGGAGAAGGCCGTCGATCTTCTTAAGGCCGGTGACGCCGCGCCTCGGCTCAAGGTCCCAGCGCCTTGAGGATCCTCGGCATCGAGACTTCCTGCGACGAGACCTCCGCCGCCGTGGTCGAGGACGGGCGCATCCTGTCCAACATCGTCTCCTCGCAGATCCGGCTGCACCGCCGGTTCCATGGCGTGGTGCCTGAGCTCGCGGCTCGAGCTCATCTGCAGCGCATCTCGGGCGTCGTCGAAGAGGCCTTGGCCAAACGCCGGATCGATGCCGTCGCCTTCGCGCGGGGGCCGGGGCTCATGGGGCCCCTGCTGGTGGGCAAGATGGCCGCTTTGGCCGCGGCGGAGAGCCTGCAGTGCCCCGTCGTGGCCGTCCATCATCTGGAAGGCCATGTCTTCGCGGCTGAGTTGGCTGAAAAGATCGGATTCCCTCTGGTCGCGCTCATCGTCTCGGGAGGTCACACGGATCTTCTGCTCGGGCGCGGGCCCGGCCGCTACCGGGTCTTGGGTCGTACGCGCGACGATGCGGCGGGCGAAGCCTATGATAAGGTCGCCCGGATGCTCGGCCTGGGCTATCCAGGAGGGCCGGTCATCGACCGACTTTCCCGTCAGGGGGATGCGTCGAGCGTTCATTTCACCCGGCCGTTCATGCCCGGGAGCTGGGACTTCTCCTTTGCCGGTCTGAAGACAGCGATGCTTTATCATCTGCGCGACCTGGGCCGCCAGCCTGCACGCCGCGAGGTGGCGGACCTGTGCGCCTCTTTTCAGGAGGCCGTGGTTGAGACCTTGGTCAGCAAGACTTTAAAAGCGGCCGAGCATTTCCGCGTGCGTGAGGTGGTGGTGGGCGGAGGCGTGGCGGCCAATGCCCGCTTGCGCGAAGTCTTTCAGGCAGAGGCTCAGCACCGAGGACTGCGTGTGCATATCCCGCCGCCGATCCTGTGCACGGACAACGGCGCCATGCTGGCGCAGGCGGCTTGGCATCGTCTGCGGCGCGGAAAGATCGGCGGATCCTGGCGCTGCGACCCGGGGCTGCCCTGGTGAAGGTGTCAGGCTTTCTCGTATTTTCCGTATTTCTCAGCGTATTCGCGGTTTACGCCTACACGGCCTATCCCACGGTCGCGCCGCGCGACAGCGCGGACTTGGCCGCCGCGGTTTTGACCTTCGCGCCCGCGCACCCGCCGGGATATCCGCTTTACGTGCTCTTGGGCAAGGCATGGCTGACCCTCGATCCTTGGGGAGACGCGGCCTATCGGCTCAATGTGCTGTCCGCGCTGGCTGGGGCCGGCACGGTGGCCTGCGTCTTTGCCTTGCTGAATGCCGCCGTTGGTCTCTGGCCCGCCTTGGGTGCGGCCCTGGCCCTGGCTTTCAGCGCGTCTTTGTGGAAGTTCAGCCTTTTGGGAGAGATGTACGCGCTGCATGCGCTCTTCTTGTCGATCCTCCTTTTCCTCGCTCCAGGATGGAGAGAAGGGGAGTTGGCCTTGGAGAGGCGCGCGTGCTGGAGCGCTTTTCTCTGCGGATTGGCCCTGGTCAATCACCAGGCCTTTGTCTTGGCCCTGCCCGGCCTGGCCATTCTCTGGTGGAAAAAACTTGATAGACAGGTCTTTGTTCGGCGCATTCTTCCGCTGTTTTCCCTGGGCTTAAGCTGTTACGTCCTGCTTTGGATCTGGACCGGCGATCTGAGCCGCGCCTGGGCGATCCTGACCCGACAGGAGTATGGCACATTCCAGCTTTCCTCGGGATTGAGCCGGCCGATGACCGGGGATCTGGCCTGGGGACTGCTCCAGCATCTGGGCGTCGGGCTTTGGCAAGTGACGACAGCGCCAGCCCTGCTGCTCGCGCTGTTGGGCTCTTGGGAATTGAAGCAGAGACGGCCGCGCTGGGGCCTGGGCTTGGCCGTTCTGTTCCTATGCCTGGGACCGGGATTCTTCCTCATGACCCGATTCGATCTTTCCGGCTGGGTAGCTCGCACGGTCCTGGAATCGGCCTTCATCGCACCGGCGCTCCTGATCTGCATCGCCGCCGGATTCGGACTGGCGGGGATCGGGAGACGGCGCTCTTGGGGAGCGGCGGTCCTGGCTCTGCTCCTGGCAGGCTGGTCTTTATGGAGCCACGCAGCCGGGGCCTTTCATCGCGACGATTTCTCCGCCTACGATTACGCCATGGATCTGCGCCGATCCCTGCCGCCGGGGAGCGCGGCTGCCGTGGCCGGCGACACGGCGCTCTATGTCTCGCGCTATTTCGAGTTGGCGCATGGCGACGGCCGAGGCCGCAGACTCGTGGATTTTCAAGACGCCAAATCTTCCGACGATTTTCAATGGGTCTCTGGTGTCCCTCTGGAGAAGATCGCGCGGCTGGGGTCCGTGGAGAAGCTGCGGCCTGCGGGCTTGATGCAGACCTGGAGTTCGGATGCGGCTGGCAGGGACCAGGCCTTCTGGGCTGTCTCGGTTTTGCGCCCGGCAAGCGCCTTGAGGCGGGGGGAAAGCTACGCGCGAGACATCTTGCTTTCCTACGCGGTCGCGCATTATATCGCGGGAAGGATCCTGGAACCGCGCCAAGAGGCTCGCTATGCCTGGAACTACATCTGGGCCGCGGCCCTGGACCCCGAGGACTTTCGCGTCATGCTGACTCCGAATACGCCCGGGCATTGATCCGGGCGGAGACAGGCTTCCTCGGCTTTACAATTTCTTAACACCCCCTTAATAGTCCTGAAACAGGGTTTGGCTATGCTAGCCCTTGCCAACGAGATGCGTTCCATGAAAAGACAACGGCTCTTCAAGCAGGCGGCCCGGACGATGTTCGCGGCCGCCTCACTTTTCGCCGGACTCGCCGTCTTCGCGCCTTCAGCTCGGGCGGTCCAGCTCTTCATCGACCGGTCCTTCGTCGTGGCCAATGACGGCATCGGCATCACGGCGTCGCCCACCAACGGGGCGGGCGCGTATTGCTCCTACACCAACAAAAATCACTTCGTCTGCTACCCCCACTTTTATGTGGTCAACGTCGATTCGTATACCTGCATCAGCCCGGACTGCGGCGACATCTCCAATGACCCTGAGATCCAGTTCGCGCAGACTCCTCCTCCAGCCAATATCAACCAGAATCCCAGCAGCTACGAGGCTCTTGGCACGCTGACGACAAACTACATCAACTCCAGCGTGTTCCTGTGCGCTTCTATCGGCTATCAGAACGAGAACACGGCGGCCGGCGGCACCCCGCTCGATATGGTGGAAATGGAGATCTTCCAGTTCAAGGATGGGGCCAATCCTTTGGATCCCACTTCCACGCCGCCCTTGAGGACCTTCTTCATCGATAGCCCGGACTACATGGGCGCCAATACGACGAGCACCTTGCCGCCGAAGCTCGGTTCGGCCGCGGGAGGCTATTGCGTGCTCTTTGACGGAAGCATCAATGTCCAGACCGAGCTCGGCAAGATCAACGGCCAGTACGGATTCCGCGTCACGGCCCAGACCAATCAAATGAATTCCCAGACGGGCAATGTGGTCATCACGACTCAGCGGGCCTACCCGGCGGGCGCTACCTTGAATAGTGATTCCAAGAATTGTCCGTTCAATGCGGCCGTGAGCACGTATCCCTTCGCCGGCTGCTTCGTTCCTCAAAAACCGGTCACCGTGGACGTCACGGACATCCATGTGGTGCGTACGAGTCCAACTGTTTTGGGCCAGATCACGGGCGTCAATGCCGAGCCCTATGGCGTCACCTATCGGCTCTCCAAGGACGCCTTGACGACCATCACGGTCTCCTCCGCCGCGTCCAACCAGGTCTCCACGTTCCGCACTATCGTCCCGGCCCTTCCGCGCACGGGCGAGGGCCAGGGCGCCGCTCCCGTCTTGAACGGCGATTTCTGGGATGGTCGCGACAATTCGGGCAACCTGATGCCTTATGGGGATTATCTGCTGACTCTCCAGGCTGTTGCCAACGACCAATTCGGGACGGACCTCTCAGCGGCGACTACGCGCCAGATATCCCTGGATCCCCTGATCCTCACGGATATCCGATCGCAGCCGCTTTTGGCAGGCTCGACCTCCCTGGCGATCTTGAGCTATGTCCTCACCGAGCCGGCGACCGTCTATGTGGACATCTATCCTCCGAACACGCAGTTTCAGAACCTCAATAGCGTGAACGACCCGGCCCTGGATTGGGTGGACGTGAGCACCATGCCGGTGAAGAATTTCGGGCCGAATATCGGCGGCCAGGCTGTCACACCCATCAGGCACCTCCAGGAGATCAAGGCGGCGCGCACGACCGTGACCACCTTCTGGGACGGCCGGGACAACAATGGAAATGCCGTGTGCACGGACGGGAACTATGTCTATGTGATCTACGCCGCCCTCCCCTCTTCGAACGGCAAGCCCTATAACGGCAGTTCCTCGGATACGCGGATATGGACCCAGCAGGCCAAGAACGGGACCATCGGCGTATTAAGAGGAATGGTGGGCATCTCGCAGATTTCCCCTGTTACCACAGCCATCGGAGCCAATCCCCCGCTTGCAGCCCTCAACCCCTACTCCTTCCGCTACACCTTGAGCCGCGACGCCATCACGAACATGTCGATCTACGACAATACGGGAGCCACTCTCGTCAAGACCCTGGTCAGCAACGTCGAGCGAACGGGGCTTTTCGCCAATCAGGAGACCTGGCAGGAGCCGGTGAGCGATTCAGGCAACTGGGTGAGCTCTGGCACCTACATCGTCCAGCTCACCGCCGCGGATCCGCTGTGCCCCATGAAGGTCTCCACGGTTTCGGCCTCCTTCCCCGTGGACCCCTACCGCATCACGGACCTGGCGACGACCCCGCTCTTATCTGGGACCACGGGCGCGGCGACGGCCACCATCAGCTACCAGCTTTCTCAGCCCATGAATGTGGCCTTGAACATCTATCCCCCGGGCACCACTATCCTTAATAGCTCCACGACCTGGCCTCCCTGCGGCCTGAACACCGGCAGCTGTTCCAACGTCGTCAATTCTCAGGGCAGTCCGGTCTTGCCCATCAGAAGTATCACGGGCATGAGGCCCAGCCGCCTGAAGATCACCGAGTTCTGGGACGGCCGCGATCCCAGCGGCGTGTTGATGCCCGACGGCAGCTACGTCTTCACGCTGGCTGCCCAGTCCACCACGACCCCCCAGTATTTCGCCATGGACCGGACCTTCGGCTCTCTCATCGTGGCCCAGGGCTCCATCATCTTCACCACCTACAAGGTGGATCCGAACGTGCCCAGGCTCTTCAATTCGAGCGTCACCGTCACCCTGCCTCCCTACACCATCAGCTACGCCTTGAGCCGCCAGTCCTCGGTCACGATCCAGGTCCTCAACAGCAACCCCTCCCCGCAGATCGTGCGCACGCTGATCTCCGGCTTCGTCAGGGACGGAGGCGTTCTGCTTCAAGACGTCTGGGACGGCAAGGATGACCATGGCAACTTCATGTCCAACGGCTTCTACGTGGTGCGGACCTTGGCCTTCGACCCCAGCATCGCGCTCGTGCCCCCTTCGACCGCCCAGCTGACCGTCTCCTACGAGCCCGTGCGCATCTTTGACGTCGCCATAGCCCCCTTGGGTCAGGGCGCTGCCGGGGCGCAGATCTTCTATCAGGTCTCTGAGACGATGAAAGTGGCGGTCAAGATCTACCGCCCGGGGACCGTCTTCGACCCCACCGGCGTCCCCATCCCTCCCGAGAGCGTCTCCCTGGTCAAACGCATCGTGGGCGTGCGCCCGGCGCTCTCCCAGATCACGGAGACCTGGGACGGGACCGACCTGCGCTTGGGTGTGGCGACGGACGGCACCTACAAGTTCAAGGTCGTGGGCTCCACGGATATCACAGCCATCGACAACCTGACGGGCAACGTCCTCAACTCGGCGGCTCTTTCCGCTGACCAGCTGGTCAACGACCTCGCGGTGGTGCGCGACGGCTCCCTCAGCCCCAAGAGCGATTTCGAGACCAACACCTATGTCTACCCCAATCCTGTCGCCGGGGATTCGGCCAATTTCGTCATCTTCAGCCCCTTCCAGGGGATCGTCACGATGAAGCTCTACACCATGAACGGCGACTTGGTCCTGGAAAAGAATTTCGGCGAGACGGCGGCTGACCAATACGTCCTGGGTCCCAACGGCTTCGTTTGGAATAGGCAGAACCAGGCCGGTCGTCGGGTGGCGCGCGGCGTCTATTATGCGGTGATCCGCGTGGAGGAGACCCTGGGCGGTCAGAGCGTTTTGCAGACGGTCAAGAGGATACTGATCAAATGAGGTGGATGAGGAGGGCGTCGTGGCTGGCCTGCATCGCGGGCGCCGGAGTTCTGGCCTGCGGGCGAGCCTATGCCATCTCCTCTGACGCGGGCACGGGCGGCGCGCAGTTCTTGAAGCTCGGCCAGGGCTCGGCGCGGATGCTGGCGCTGGGCCAGGCCGGCGTGGCCATGGCGGACGGGGTGGAGGCCCTGACTTGGAACCCGGCGGGCCTGGCTTTGGCGCAGCAGAAGGAGGCCCTCTACTCCTATCTGCGCTACGTCCAGGACGTGGACTCGCCTCTCTACATGGGCTACGCCCACCCTATCGGCCGCACGGTCTGGGGCGCCGACATCTCGTATCTCAAGGTGAGCGGCTTCGACGTGCGCGATGCCAACGGCGTGCCGCAGCCCAGCACGAACGTGAATGTCTACGACGGCTTCGCCACGCTCGCGCTCGCGCGTTCCTTCTGGTATGAGAAGCTGTTCGTCGGGGGCGCTCTGCGCGTGGTCCACGAGGATCTGGCCGGCTCCGTGCAGAACAGCGTGGTGGGAGATGTCGGCGTTCTGGCCAAGCCCAACAGCGTCGTTACCCTGGGGATGGCGGTGCAGAATTTCGGAGCGGGACGGGCGAACGTGCCCGCCACGGCGCGGGGGGGAGGGGCGCTGCATCTGGGCGATTTCCTCAACCTCGGCTTGGAGATCAACAAGCCGGCCGATTCCGCGGTCCATGTGGGAATCGGCGGGGAGTTCGTGCTGCCGGAGCAGTACCTCGATGTCGGCCAGATCACCTTCCGCGCGGGCTGGCACACGGCCGACAGCCTGGGGCAGAGCTTCGACGACACGCTCAAGAGCCTGCGGATGGATCGGGCCAGCGGTATTTCCTTTGGTTTTGGGGTCTTCACCTCCCGGGCCTTCGGCTACGGCATCTCCCTGGATTACGCCTTCGTTCCCTACGGCGCTCTGGGCAGCGTGGATGAGATGTCCATCAAGGTGAGATTCTGATGAAAAATTTAACAATCAGGTCATTGACAAGGGTGCGCAGGGCTGTTAAACTCATGAGGCATGAACCAGTGGCATCGTCGTCCCGGACAGACCGTGGTGGAATATCTTCTCACGACGCTGTGTCTGGTGACGTTCTTCGCCGCGATGTACGGCTTCATGCAACAGCAGCTCAAGGACTTGTTCATTCAGGCCGGGATGGTAATTCTCCGGACCTACTACTAATAAGGAGAACCGAACATGCACAGACTCGAAGCGATGCGCGCGTGGATGAAGAGCCGCAAGGGACAGAATACCGTCGAATATCTCATGATGCTGGGAGTGATCGTCGGCATCGTGCTGGTGGTCGGCGTGGCGATCAAGAACTATCTGCCGGGGCTTTTCGAGCAGATCAAGGGCAAGATCTCGGGCGCCGTCAACGCGACGAGCTCGGGCGGCTGAGAGCTCGTCCGTCGGCTCCCAACAGGGGCTTAGGGGGAACCATGCCGAAGAAGGGGCAGGTGCTTGTCGAAATGATGCTCATCCTGCCGGTGTTCTTCACCATCATCTTCGGTATTATGGAACTGGGCTACATCGCCTTTCAGACGATCGTGCTCAATCATGCCTCTTACGAGGTGGCGCGCATCGGAGCCATGACCCGCACCAGCGCGGTCAGCGGCATGGTGCGCACGAACTGTGAGGATCTCAAGGACCTCATGCATCGGATGCTCGGCGCCTTCTCGGACGTTTCCTGCACGACCGAGCAGACGGGCATGGACGCCCAGGCCGGCATCCCTACCTATGACCTCCTCGTGACCGGGACCAACAGGATCAAGCTCCTCTTCCCGATCAGCAGCCTGATCCTGGCCAAGCCGCCGGGCAGCGGCAGGCGCGAGATCTCCGTTGTCATGCGCATGCCCATTGAACAGCCGCTCCAATATTAACATGGAAAAGAAAGGAATGTTGGTGCCGATGGCGTTGGCCATGGGGGCTGCCGCTTTCTACCTCATGGTGCTCTCCAGCAAGGAGAGGGCTTTGAGCTCCGCGTACGAGACCGCCCAGGTGCTGGTTGCCAAGGTGGACATCCCGGAGCGCACGGTCTTGAAGGAGGATATGGTCGACACCGTCCAGGTCCCGCGCAAGTTCATGGAGCAGGACGCCTTCGAGGTGAAGACCCAGAGCGACATGAAGCTCATCAGCAATCTGGTCAGCCGCATCCGCATCCCCAAGGGCAACCAGATCTCACAGTCGGCCCTGATCTCCCTTTCGCCCGAGGCGGGGTTGAGCGTCAAGATCCCGCCGGGCTATCGCGGCACTATTTTGGGCATCGAGCCGGAGCTCAAGCCCTTGATCAAGCCCGGAGACCGCGTCGACGTGCTGGTGACTTTCGAGGCGGTCATCGCCAGCGCCAAGGAGAAGGTGACGGCGACCATCCTGCAGAATGTCCTGGTGATCGCGGTCGGCACGAACCTCGGCCAAGGCATGAGCGCCTTGCAGGCCAAGGCGGCCTCCGAGAAAGAGGACAAGTCCGCGGCCTTCTCGGAGAAGGCCATGGTCGCTCTGGCTTTGAACCCCAACGAGGCGCAGTACCTGGCCCTGGCCATGAAGCAGGGCGATACGACGGTGGTCCTGCGCGGTCTGGGGGACGTGGAGATGCATCCGATGGAGATGGCGAGTTTCAGGAAGCTGTTCAAGTAGACGCACGGTCGTTTCAGGCAGTTTGATTCGCAACAGTACGGCAACATGAAGAGACAACAGGTCAGACGGATCCTCGTCCTCCTCGCCCTGATGGCGGGAGGGGGGAGGCTGTATGCTCAGACCGCCGACGATTCCTTGGTGGCCGTGTCGGCGGATGTCGTGGAGCTCCAGGGTTCGCAGGAGCTCGACATGGGATTCACATGGGGACCGTTTCAGACCGGAATCAACTTCGCGGAGAAGGGCATCCCCGGCATCTTCAAGCTGGGGGATTTCGCCCGCCAGACGGCGCTGCAGACCTCGCTCAAGATGCTCGAGACCGAGGGCAAGGCGCAGCTGCTCTCCAATCCCAAGGTCATCGTGCAAGCCCAGACGCAGGCCAATTTCGTGGTCGGCGGCGAGACCCCCTATCCGGTGACCAACGCCCAAGGGGTCGGCGTGGAGTTCAAGAAGTACGGGGTCATCCTCAACGTCATGCCGGTGATCAACCCCAACAAGAAGGACACCATCCGCGCGGACATGCAGCTGGAGGTCTCCAATCCCAACTACTCCCAGGTCGTCACGGTGGGCAACACCACGGTGCCCTCCATGACCACCCGGCAGATCCAGACCACGGTCGAGCTGCAGAGCGGCGAGACCCTGGTCATCGGGGGATTGAAGAGCACCACCAAGAATGTGAGCAAGACGCGCGTTCCGTATATCGGCCGCATCCCTCTTCTGGGGCTGCTCTTCACCTTTTCGAGCGTCACGGAATCTCAGTCGTCCCTCTTCCTCTTCATCACGATGGAGATCGTCAAGTAGGGAGCGAAGATGCCTGAGAACGCGCCTGGCACCGAGACGGAGCGGTTCGCGCGCGATCCGAGCCGCGTGCTGGTCTTCACAGGCCCGCGGGAAGGCGCCGGCGCGAGCACGCTGGCCTTGAATCTCGCTTTGGCCTGGGCCGGCAGCCAGAACCGCCGGGTCATCATCGTGCAGATGGACCCTCTGTGCCGCGATGACTTGAGCTTCCCCCTGGGGGTGACGCCGCCCACCATGGCGAGCATGGCCCAGCTGGTGGCCGATAAGCCCGCGGGCCTGGGCAAGCTCCTCAAGGGCCGCATCCCCATCACGCCTTGGGGCGTGGGGCTTCTGCCTCTGGCTTCCAAGCGCCAGGAGCTCCTGGGACTGTCTCCGCAGGTCATCGTCAAGATCCTGGGCGCCCTCTCCGACTCCTATGACCTTTTCATCGATGTGGATCCCTTCTTCCCCATGCAGGTCTTCGCTTTCGACCTGGCCGACATCGTCTTCTGGTCTTGCCTGCCCCAGCGTTCCCATTTCGCGGCCACGTACAACCTCTTCAGCGAGATCAAGGCCCTGCACTTCCCCCTGGAGAAGTTCGAGATCGTCGTGAACGAGGCCAACCTGCCCGGGGCCCTGGCCCCCAAGGAGGTGGACCGCTTCTTCGCCGCCATGCAGAAGAAGGTCCTGGCCTACATGCCTTGGGAGGACCTGCTGCCCGAGTACGCCAACACCCAGAAGATCCTCGTGGTGGAGAACATCCAGAGCGAGTGGGTCAAGGCCCTGCGCGTCGTGCTGGGGCGGACCATGGAGGTCAAGCCCAGCGCGAAGACCTGGGAGAGCTCCATGGCTCTGGAGGAATTCAGCGCCGGGGCGGATCTGCTGTGGAAGACCGGCGCCGAAGGAGCCGCGGCCCCCGGGGCCGCGGGACGCCAGGCCGAGGCTCCCAGCGCGGGGCCCGCCGCCGGCCGGGCCACTGATTTTTGGGACGAGCTCAAGGGGAAGATGCACAAGCTGGTCGTCGCCGCCATGGAGACCGAACGCATCCGCATCTCGGATGACGCGGCCCAGAGCGAGGAGAACCGCAAGAAGGTCTCCTCCATCATCGACAACCTCCTGCAGAAGGAGACGGAGCTGCCGCTCTCGCGGGCGCAGCGCGAGCAGTTCTCCCAGGAGCTGGTCGACGAGATACTGGGGCTGGGGCCGCTGCAGGCCCTCATGCGCGACCCGGCCGTCAACGAGATCATGGTCAACTCCTACGACAAGATCTACATCGAGCGCGGGGGCAAGCTCGTCTTGCTGCCGGCGCGCTTCCGCAACGACGAGCAGGTCATCCAGGTCATCAAGCGCATCGTGGCCCCCATCGGCCGGCGCATCGACGAATCCGTGCCCCTGGTCGACGCGCGCCTCAAAGACGGCTCGCGGGTCAACGCCATCATCGCGCCTTTGGCCGTCTCGGGTCCGAGCCTGACGATCAGGCGCTTCTCGGCCAAGCCCTTCACCGCCAAACAGCTCATCGGCTTTGGCTCCTGCAGCGAGGGGATGATCGAGTTCTTGAAGGCCTGCGTCCTTCTGCGCAAGAACATCATCATCTCGGGCGGTACGGGCACCGGAAAGACCACCTTCCTCAACATGCTCTCCAATTTCGTCCCCGAGGATGAGCGCATCATCACGGTGGAGGACACCGCCGAGCTCAAGCTCATGCAGGAGCATTGGGTCCGTCTGGAGAGCCGGCCTCCCAACATCGAGGGCAAGGGCGAGATCACGATCCGGGACCTGGTCAGGAACTGCCTGCGCATGAGGCCCGACCGCATCGTGGTCGGCGAGTGCCGCGGCGGAGAATCCTTGGACATGCTGCAGGCCATGAACACCGGCCACGAGGGCTCCTTGGCCACCATCCACGCCAACACTCCCTCCGACGCGATCTCGCGGCTCTCCGCCATGTGCCTGATGTCCGGCACGGAGCTGCCCATGAGCGTCTTGACCGACATGATCGCCAGCGCCGTGCACCTGATCGTCCAGATCACGCGCTTTGCCGACGGCAAGCGCCGCGTCACCTACGTCACGGAGATCACGGGAAAGGAGGGCAACGTGGTCCATACCCGCGACATCTTCCGCTTCCATCAGGTGACGGTCGACGAGCAGGGGCGCAGCGTCGGCTTCTATACGGCCGAGGACTATGTGCCGCGCTTCCATGAGGAGTTCAAGCTCAAGGGCCTGCAGGTGCCGCTGGCGATGTTCGAGAGCGAGGAAGCCAAGAAGAAAAAGAAGAAATGAACATCCTCCTCTTCGCCGTCTTCCTTTTCGGCGCCGCCCCTTCGGGGGCGCAGGTCTTTTCTCCGCCCGACGTCAAGTTCCTCGTGGACAAGACGGACGGGGCCGAGGCCCACAGCCAGATCTTCTATCACTATTTCAAGAAGGACCGCGATCCGGGCCTCTCGGCGCCGCCCTGGATCGACCAGACCCTGGACGCCATGCTCGCTCACAAGGTCTGGCAGGACCCGGAGGAGGGGATCATCAACGAGGCCCAGCTCTGGCAGGCCCCGGTCTCGGTGCTCTATGAGTTCTACGAGCTCACCCGCAAGACCTTCCTGCCTTCCGACGGCGGCCAGCTCGTCTCGCCCGCCGCGCTCATCGGCGATTACGCGGACAATCGCGTGCGCTTCCAGATGTCTTTGGACCGCCTCTACCGCGCGCGCTTGGGCAGCTCGCTCGGAGGCCGCGGCCGCGCGGTCCTGGCCGATTTCGACCTGATCTTGAAGGAGATGGACAGCGTCATCGACGCTCTGACCTCCTCGGATGCCGCCCGCTACAAGTCCGCGGTGCTGGCCGTCGGCGAGCTGACCAACGAGTCCTTCCGCATCCTGCACCATCCGCCGCGAGGCTGGGCCCCACCGGAGACCGGCGAGCGCCGGGCGGCTCTGGCCATGTCCACGATGGCCAAGCTCGTCGGCATCGCGCTCATCTTCGCCGCCTTCTGGTTCGTGGGCTCCTTGAACGTCGGGCGCATCACCCAGGGCTGGGCGGACTACAAGGCCAAGGTCACGCAATGGGCGCATGACTATGAGCGGCAATTCATCACCATCAAGATCAACTACTTGGTGGGCGGACCGGCGCTCTTGGGGATCCTTGTGGGGATCCTGACCTTCGATCCCTTCGGCTTTGTGATCTTCGCCGGCTTCGGCATCTACGGAGGGCTGATCCTGCCCGGCTGGCTTCTGCGCCAGATCAAGTGGCGCCGCGGCGTGAAATGCGAGGCGCAGCTCATGGACGCGATGATCCTGATGTCCAACGGTCTGAAATCCGGCATCGACATCGTCAACTGCATCGAGATGGTCCACCGCGACCTCACCCCTCCCATCTCCGAGGAATTCGGGCTGTGCCTGAAGAACTACCAGCTCGGCACGAGCCTGGAGCGGGCCCTGGAGGGGGTCGACGAGCGCGTGCAGAGCCGGCTCTTGTCCTATATGATCAAGTCCGTCGTGATCCAGCGCTCCGTGGGAGGCAATCTCACCAAGATCTTCGACCGCATCGTCGAGAACATCCGCGAGGAGACCAAGCTTGTAGAGAAGACCGCGGCGATGACCGCCCAGCAGCGCATCCAGGCCATCGTGGTCGGCCTCATGCCCTGGATCATGTTCCTGCTCCTGTTCGTCTTCCAGCCGCAGTCCATGAAGACCTTCTATTTCAGCCCCTTGGGCGTGTGCATCCTGCTGTTCTGCGCGATGTGGATCGGCATCGGCATGGCCGTCATCAACAAGCTGGGGGACATCCAGGTATGAACACCTTGGGTCCTTTCGTCTATTACATGCTCCTGGTCGTCGGCATCCTGGGATCGGTGGCCGCCTACACGGCCATCCAGCGCCTGGTGGCCCCGCCGCCGGAAGCCGACAAGACGGATCTCGCCGGCCTGACCAAGAAGGACATCGGCATGACCACGGCCTTCTCGGGCTTGAAGCCCGACGGGGGGCTCTTGGACCGCATCGACCTCTTCCTCTTGAAGACGCTCCATCTCGACGTCAAGCTGGAGGAGCTCCACATGATGATGGGCCGGCCGCTCAAGCCCACGCCGCTGGACATGCTGCACCTCAAGGAGATGGCCGCCGCGTTTTTGGCGGGAATCCTGTGGTACATCTCCGGCTCGCCTTTGGCCGGGATCTTCGGATTGACCGGCTTCATCATGCCGGACGTGGTCTTCAAGCGGCGCATCAGGGACCGCCAGACCGCGATCATGCGCAATTTTCCGACCTTCGTGGACCTGACGGCCTTGACGATCGAAGCCGGCCTCGACTACATGACCGCGATCGACCGCATCCTCAAGAACGCCAAGAAGCCGACCGAGCTCGAGGTCGAGCTGGGTAAGATGATCAACGAGATATCGCTGGGCTACTCGCGCCGCGACGCCTTGAAGCGCCTGGCTATGCGCACGGGAGTGCAGGAGGTTCGCTCCTTCGTGGGCCTGGTGATCCAGTCCGACGAGCTGGGCACGAGCCTGGTGGAGCTTCTGCGCAATTACGCGACCGACATGCGCTTTCGGCGCCTCAACAAGGCCGAGAAGCTCGCGGCCCAGGCTTCCACCAAGATGCTCATCCCGCTCATCATCTTCATCTTCCCGACGGTGTTCATCATGATGCTGGCGCCCATGATCAAGTCTCTCATGGGCGGGGGGCTGGGATTCTGATGATCGCTCCTCTTTTTCTGGGACTGCAGCTTTTGACCGGCTCCTGCGCCTTCGGGGCAGGGGTGGGGATGGATGAGCCGGTGGGGGGAAAGGACCTCGACGCCGTTTTCTTGGACATGGCCCGGCTCAAGCTCGGGCCCATCTCCTCGGAGGAGGACAAGAAGCGGTCCATCTACACCATCCAGCTCGAAAAAGAGCGCCTCCTGCGCAAGAGCCTGCAGGGCATCTATGAGGACGCTTTCGAGCACTACCAGAAAGGCGATTATGAGGCCGCGCGGGAACTCTCCTCCAAGATCCTCTCCGTGGACCCGAGCTTCGAGGATGCCGCCATCCTGCAGCGGGCTTCCACGGAATTGAAGGGCTCCCCCAAGCCCTACGCCTCGCAGACAAAGCTCATCGAGGACCGTTTCGAGGAAGGCATGGCCCTCTACGGCCAGGGGCGTCTCACCGAGGCCATCGCGCGCTGGGAGGAGGCGAGCAAGCTCTCCCCCGCCAATCTCAGGGTCCGCTGGTGGCTCAAGAAGGCCCGCGGGGAGATGGCGGAAGAGCATTTCCGGCGAGGGCAGAAGGCCTACCGCCAGCATCGTCTGCGCGAGTGCCTGGACCAATGGTACGCGGCCCTGGTGCTCAATGCCCGCTATCCGCGCCTGGTGGCGTCGATCTCCAAGGTCGAGGACGAGGCTCGCGAGGCTGACGCCAATGACAAGCTTCAAGAGGCTCTGAACCTCTACAGCCAGGGCTTGATCGACGACTCCATCAAGATGCTCGACACGGTCCTCGATGCCGGCCCCGGCAACTCCAAGGCACAGAAGCTCCAGGCCGACATCCGCGCCGAGATGGCCAGCCAGCACGTCGCTCAGGGTCGCCGATTCTATGAGGCGCGCCGCTACCAGGACGCCATGGACGAATGGAAGAAGGCCCTGACCTACGGCTATGATCCGCGCGCCGCGGACCAGCTGCTCTCCCGCGCGCGCGAACAGATCCGCCGCGAGGACACGCTGCGCAGCCGCGCCGCCGAGCTGGCCAAGAAACGCGAGGAGGCCAAGAAGAAGGCCGAGGAAGAGGCACAGGCCAAGGCCGCCGTGGCCCAGAGCACTGCGGCCGCGGCTGGCGCACAGACCCAGCCCGCCGCTGCCGCTGCCGCCGCTGCAGCCCAGCCGGGAGTCGTGTCGGAGGACAACCGGGCCCAGTCCCAGCGCTATTATCTTTCGGGCATGATCTACTATCAGAAGCAGGATTTCGAGCGCGCCCGCAGCGAGTGGGCTCATGCGATGCAGCTCGACCCCTCCAACGCCGATGCGAAGGCGGGTTTGGAGCGCATCGAGAACAAGTACAACACCCCATGAGACTCACCGCGAAGTGGTTCGTCTGGTTCTCGGCCATCGGCATCTATGCCATGTTCCTGGGTGGCATCTTCTACTACAACCTGTTCAAGTGGGACCATGACGAAAAGCTCAAGTCGGAGACCATCGCCATGGTCCGCAACTACGCGCAGACTCTCGTGACGGGTCTGGTCCGCAACCAGGGCGCCTTGACTCTCGACGAGCTTGATATCATCACGCGCTACGCCCAGGACGACCGGGTGGCTTCCCTGGTCTACCTCAACAAGTACGGCGAGGTGCGATGGTTTCGGGACACCTCGCAGATCTCCAAGGGCTTCGACCAGTTCAGCAAGGAGGTCAGCCTGCCCACGGATGCCATCCAGCAGGCCTCGCTGGCGAAGGGCCCCGTCGTGCGCGCCGTGCCCGGCCTGCCCCTCTACGACATCGCCTTTCCGCTCTACTATCGGGGAGACCTCGTGGGCATACTCAATCTGCAGGTCAACCGCACGGACGTGCTCAAGATCATCCATCAGGCCATGCGCCTCTACGCGGCGGGAGCCGTCGGCGTGCTGCTCCTCCTAGGAATCCCTCTGTACTTCTTCCTGCACCACTTCGTCATCAATCC
>JAHFCF010000028.1 GCA_023249645.1 Elusimicrobiota bacterium | reverse complement strand
TTTATAGCCCATTCTGAATCTTCTTCCGCGTTTCCGCCTTTGCACGGTATTCCTCATCTCTCAAAATCTTTTCGGCCTGGCGATCAACAGACAAATCCCGAACCTCTTTTCGGAGTGCTTCGCCCTTGCGGTCGTTGATCACGAGCATGACCTCAGATGGGCCGCGCTTCCAAAAATAATAGGACACACCTGTTGCCGAACTTGAGTCCTGCTTATAGGGCTTCCCAAGTGCTTTGAGATGCTCCCCTAGGACAACATCGCCTTGAAGTCCCTCCTTAAAATCGAAATCCATATCGAAGAGGCTGTCCTTGCGCAAGACAAAATCACACTTTTCTCCGCCCTTTCGGTCAAACCGAAACCTGCCTTGGGCATATACGGCGCTGCTGCTTAGATGGACGCCTGCGGAAGGCTTGCACGCATCTGTTTCGTCTAGTTCCAGGGCCCCAGCCCCCATCGGTTCCAATGCTTTCTCTACCGATGCTCGCGTCATGCCGAGATGAAGCGTCGCAATGTTCTTGAAGCCCAAGCCGTTTGAGGATTTGCTAGTAGAGGCCGCTTGGCTCGGTACAAGGAAAAAAGCGATAAGGGCGACTACATTCATAAATGCCTCTCCTTAAAAATAGTTCGCATAACGTGTGAGTCTGCTGAACCGTATAGCATGAGCTTTCAAAAGCTCATCAATGAAAATTGTACTTCTCCCCCTTTGCATTAAGCAATCAGCCAAATGATTCTACTGTGAGCAAAGGCCGTCCCGCCAGGACGGCCTATCATGAGGCGCTCCTCACCTTAGGGAATTCGGAACAGCAACGAATCGCGGATCTGAAGCATGCGGCAGTCTCGACCGCCAGCTTGCCGCGAACATGGGATATAAAATTCTTCACCATGCGCATCCGATGTTCGAGATTATTCAGAAAGCCCCCCCTAATAATTAAGTAAGGTGTCCCCACAATTAAATAACAATATATACTACTTAACACTATTAGATATCTGTTAATGATTCTATTCAATACTATTCAGCCTTTAAGTTTCCACGTGAAAACTAAAAACACCCAGTTTGCACGTGAAAACACTTGCTTCAAATTCAGAACTAATGCTATAACAATCCTGTCGCACACTGGAGATCCCATGGCAGAGACAATCGTCATCGCAAATCAGAAGGGGGGGGTCGGGAAAACAACGACTGCCATCAACCTCGCCGCAGCGCTCGCCCTGCTGGATCAAGAAACTCTCCTCATCGATGTCGACCCCCAAGGAAACGCCACTTCCGGCCTCGGATTTGACAAGCAAAAATTCTCACCAAGCATCTACAACGTCCTGGTAGAACTCCTGCCTCTAGAAAAAACCATCAAAGGAACAATCATAGAAAAACTGCACGTTTGCGGCGCAGGGCCAGAGCTTGTAGGCGCAGAAGTCGAATTGGTTCCAGCTTTGGCAAGGGAAAGTCGCCTAAAAGGAGCCATATCTGCAATAAAAGACAGATTTAAGTATATTATCATTGATTGCCCTCCTTCTCTTGGACTTTTAACAATAAACGCATTAAATGCAGCAAATAAGGTCATTGTTCCGATCCAGGGAGAATATTACTCGATGGAAGGTTTGGCACAATTCATCAATACAGTCAAACGAGTCAAGGCAGCCCTTAATCCGAACTTAGAGATCGAGGGGGGGGTTCTGACCCTGTTTGATTCACGCATGCTTCTGGCCAACCAAGTCAAGCAAGAGGTCGAGAAATATTTTGGCCCATCCATGTTCAAGACCATCATCCCCAGGAACATCCGCTTGGCAGAGGCCCCAAGTTTCGGCCAGTGCATTTTCCAGTACGATCAAAAATCAAAAGGCTCGGAGGCCTATGCCTCCTTGGCCAGAGAGCTTCTTGCCCGAAGGGGGGTAAAAACTCCTGACGCGGAGACGGAACAGAAATCAGAACCCAGCACGGAGAAGATATCATGAGACAAGCTCTTGGCAAAGGATTGGCTGCACTCATCCCCACCGAAGAAGTACAACAGGATAGTAAAAAAAGCGTGGAAATTTCAGCACAATCTACACTTCTGCCAATTGAAAAAATACGAGCCAACAGATTCCAACCGCGCAAGAACTTCGACCCTGAACGCCTGAGCGAGCTGGCCGCCTCTATTAAGGAACACGGCCTGGCTCAGCCCATCATCGTTTCCAAGGACGAGCAGAATGAGCACTATGAATTGATCGCCGGCGAGCGCCGCTTGCGCGCTTGCCAATTGGCCGGCCTGAAAGAAGTGGAGGCTATTGTCCGGGTGGCGCAGACCGACAAGCAGCGCCTGGCCATCGCCCTCGTCGAAAACCTGCAACGAGAGGACCTCAATGCCATTGAGCAGGCGCTCGGGTATCTGCGCCTGATGAAGGAATTCCAGATCAGCCAGACAGATCTGACACAGGTCGTTGGCAAGTCCAAGTCCGCCGTATCCAACACCCTGCGCCTCTTGGATCTGCCGGACAACATCCAAAAGGCCGTACAGTTCGATCAGATCTCAGAAGGCCATGCACGGGCTCTTCTGATGGTTGAAAATCCGCTTAAAAAACAAGAACTTTTTAACAGAATACTCCAAGAGACTCTCTCGGTGAGAGCGACAGAGGACCTCGCGCGGATCACGGTGCCTCAAAAAACAGAACGGATCGCCCGATCTACTCCAGACAAGCCCGCTGATATCAAAGCCATGGAGACCGCGCTGCAGCATCTGTTGGGCACCAAGGTAGAGATTAAAACCAAGAAGGATCAGACCAAGGGAAGCATCAGCATCCACTTCTATTCCTTGACTGATTTTGAGAAAATAGTAAAAATCCTTAAAAAATAATGATAATTTTACATTTTATTCTTATTTGCTGTTTAAGGCCTGCCCTGGCTATCAACAGCTTATCCACAATATCCACAAGCACCATACTGCCGACCATCCTCTCTTTAGAGTCCAACATCAATGATTTTTCACGGTTCGCGGATGGGGGGGATGATGCCAACTGGTATATCGGCTACAACAATGCCTGGCTCGTCCGCTTGCCGCCGGCGCCCCTGGGTGAGTTCTCTAAAGCCTACATCGGCGCGAAAATAGGCCGGGCGAAAAGCCGGCCAAACTCCGAGAAGCCCTGGCTGCGGGAAGGGATCCCTGGAAAGATCTACATGTCCATCTCGCAAACGCCCGCCTTCTCGGCCCAGCAGAGCTTCTTCCTCGCCGAGACCCCCGATCTGCCGCAGGAGGCCGATCCGCAAGCTCATGTGGACCATGTCGGCGCCTCCGAGTGGTTCTGGGCCGAAGTCCCTTCCTCGTTGGTCAGCTTCTCGACGGATAATTATCTCATCATCTGGTCGCCGACCAACGCCTTCGTGGCCTCCTCAAGCGCTCCCGTGCTGGCGGCTGCCGGCGTGGAGACCGTCGGCGAGACCTCGGCGTGGAACAACCGATCCATCTCCGGAGCGCCGCCGCGCAACGCCGAGGGATCACTCGAGACCCCTCTCAAGAATCTTCATCCGGCCCTGGCCATCAAGCTCGTGCCCCCGGCGTCCAGCGAGATCAGCGTCTCGGAATTCCTCTTCGAGCGCGCGGGACGCGCGTGCGTCATCCGCTTCTCCGCGTGGGGGGAGAACATCTCAGACGCCTGGGTCGAGAGCTCACGGGATGGCCTCGATTGGGCGCGGGTCTCCCGCTTCGAGCGCCGTCAGCCATTGGTTTTCACGCTGCCGGCGGGTCAGTGCACCCCGGGAAGCTATCTGCGCGGCGCTGTCAGCGACATCCTGGGCACCGTGGGCCAGAGCGAGCCTTTCCAAATCCCCGTGGCTCCCTAAGCCCGCAGACGCTCAGGGAGAGATCTTGTCGTCGAGGCCGTCGAGAATGCTCTCGCTGTCCCCGGACATCTTGGGATTGGGGCGAGGGAGGGTGATCCAGACGCCGGTCGGGTCCTTCCAGACGGAGGCCGCCGGAGCCGCGGGATCGTATTTCAAGGTCACCTGGCCGGCAGGAAAGCGCCGGGCGATGCAGTCGATCAGGGAAAAGATCGGATCGGCGTCATAGGCGGCCAGCATCCCCGGCCATGCGTCCTCGTCGACAGCCAAGCGCAGACCTCGGGGCCAGGCAGGCCCGGCTTGCAGGGCGGCCAGACGGCTGCGTCCATACTCTTTGAATTGCTCCCGCAGCCTCTTCTGCCCATCCTCCACGGCCAAGGCCGCGGCCCGCGTGCACATCTTCTGCATGTCCTCGGCCGGACCATGCTCCCGCTCGATGAGAGTGTCCAAGGAATGTTGGGCGAACTGAACGTTCAGATCAGGGATCTTGACCCCGTGGTCCACGGTCACCCGATCGAATTCCTCGGCAGCGAGCATCAGCTGGAGCAGCAGCATGTTGGTCTCTTGGACGGCGATGCTTTCGGCCAAGGCCAGGGCCTGGCTCACCTGCTGGGCCAGTCCGGGATTCTGAGCTTGGAGATACTGGTCCACGACCTCTGACATCTGGCTGTGCATGAAACTGTTGACCTCTGCCGGCGTCGAGTTGGCCGGCGGCAGCAAGGCCAACAATTTCGACGCGTTCGGCCCCATGCTCGCCTGCTGCGACGGCGTCAGGGTCGTGAAGATTTGATCGGCCGTTTTCTGCGGATTGTATGGCCCATTATAGTTCTGTTGGGCGATGATCCGCATGGTCTGCTGTCCTGTCAGCGCCGACACCTTCTGGGCGATCGCCTCCGGGTTGGCCTGGGAAGGGGCCAGCCCCAGCTGCTTAGCCGCCAGACGCAACGCCATGCCGTGGACATCCGACGCTTTAGCGGGCGCCAGCGGATCGAGCCAGCTGTTGACCGCCACGATCATCCCCACGAACTCCGCGGCATTGAGCTGGATCTTGATCTTCGTCCCCATCACGGGGATGCCGATGGATCCTTTCTTGGCCAGCACCTTGATGGCCGCCGTACGTCCGTAGCGGATCAGGACCGACTTCCACAAGTCCGCATCGGACAAAAGCGTCGCCAACGCCGCCAGATCCGGAGAGTGCTGCTGGCCATAGGTCGACATGGTCGGAGACAGCGTGGTTGTCCCCACATTCTGAGCCACGACATCCCCCAGCGCCTGCTGCTGCGGACTTCCCTGCGGCAGAGTCGCCAACGCCAACTGGGCAAAGGTGGCCACGGCAGCCTTCTGGGTGGGATTGAGGTTCTGGGCATTCAACTGCTTGAACATCGAATCCACCGTCTGCGGATCGAGCTGCGCGAGCGTCGAGGCGAGCATAGTGACCTGGCCAATGAGCGTGGGCGGCGCTGAGAACGACGGCGCGGCTGGCGACGGGGCAGCGGCCGATGGCGCAGCGGCCAGCGGCGCGGCGGACGGCGGCGCAGCGGGAGGAGGCGATCCCGCATTGAGCATCGCCTGGACCACTCCCGCGGAATTCTGGGCCATAACTCCCTGGCCCAAAGCAAAACCGAATTGTTTGACCGCCTCTTGGAGGTCGGGAGGGATTTCCGTCAACGACATGCGGCGGTGATTGAAGAATTGCTCCACGGCCACGCGCGAATCGGCGCCCAATTGGATCTCAAGTCCGGCGATGACGGACTTGGAATCCACCTGCGCCGTGCCATACTCGATCTGGTCGCTGCCCGCGGATACGTAGGCTTGATACTGCCCTCCCTGGTGATACTCATCGCTCTTGTCCAGGTCGGCTGTCACCTGCGCGCGGATCTTTTTACGCCTAAAGCCGATGGACTCCCCCTGTTCGATGCTATAAAGGCCGGAAAAGGACAGAACGCGCTGGCCCACGGTGGTCCACAGAGAACCATGGGTCTCCTTCACCGTGGTGTCCGGATTGAAGCGCGCGCTTTGGCTGATCGAATAAGAGGTCTCTGAGCCGGGGATCTGCCCTCTCAGGGCGACGGTCGCGTGCGGGGCCGGCTGGAGTATGAAACCGAGCTTGGGTTTTCCCGCGGCAGCTTCGGCGATGACATGGCTGTCCACGGCCGAGACATTGGCGGCCAACCCCCCATGCAACTCCACGGAAGTCCCAGGGCCCCTCCAGCGCAAGCTCCCCGTCGCGTCGCCGGCCGTATTGAGAGCGATATGGACGATTCGGGTTACATCTCCCACGGCCCAGGCGGCATCGAAAGGACCCGCCAGAGCATAGGCCCGTCCGGCCTGGACCACGGCGCTGCCGAAGAGCATGCTGGCCGTCTGCGGAGCGTTGGAGTAGCTGAGGTTATTGTCGGCGAATTGGGTCACCTGGTCTGAGGAAAGGCCGA
Organism: Elusimicrobiota bacterium; assembly: GCA_023249645.1. Lineage (GTDB taxonomy): Bacteria > Elusimicrobiota > Elusimicrobia > UBA1565 > UBA9628 > UBA9628. The sequence continues at coordinate 16,146 of JAHFCF010000028.1, read as the reverse complement.
GACGCTGCAGGGTCTCCAGGATGGCGGGACTGTTGGGAATGGCCGGGCCTCGATCAGCGAACAACCGTGAGTTCAACTCGATCCAACCCAGCTGGCTGGCGACGCGGGTGTCCAGATGGCGGCTGTGGGGGTCTGAGTGACTATCGCTGGTAACGCTGAAGTAGGGGCTCGGAGTGTCCAAGAGGACGGACTGGCTGCCGATGCCGAACTGGCCGGCCTCGACAGTGACATTGCCTCGCGTGCCCTGGACGCTGTAGACCTGGCCGTTGCGCACGACCGCTCTGCTCTGCCAGTCACCGTCGAAAAAGTCGGCCAGACTCGAGTGCGCCTGCTCCAGATTTTTCCGGGGCAGGTCGAGTTTGGAGACCGCGGGGAGACGGCCCCAGGCGGTCTGCTGAGCCCTGTATTTGTCAACGAGATCCCGGCCTTTGGGCGTCAGCCAGCCTTCGGGTGTCGCGTAGCGCGGCCAATCCGGGCCCGCGATGCGCTGGAGCAGTTGCAAGTCGGCCTGGATCTGAGCCGTTGGCGTCGAGAGGGAGACGCCGTCCTCTGTCGCGCGGGCCGGACTGATGGCTAAGAGAATAAAAGAAATTATAAATAAGACTCTCGCGCGCATATACGCGAGAGTATACTGCTATTACCAGGCGCCCTAGAGAGTCTAAAGACCTAGATGAGTCTCGATAATAGACCCAGCCCCTTCTGGGCCTTAAGACCTACTTGGAGAGACGCCGGCTTTGCAAGTCTTTGCGCCTCTGGCTCCGTTCGCGGCGCTTGAAGGTCTGCCAATTCGCCAAAACATCTTGAGCGGTCTTGAGACGCTTCTTGCCGAAGACATGCGGATGTCGGCGCACGAGCTTTTTATATTGGCTTAAAGCCACGTCCTGAATATTAAAATCCCCATTCTCGCTCGCGATCTGGGCATGCAGAAGGATCTGCAAAAGAACGTCGCCGAGTTCATCTTCGATCTCATGCCATTGGCCTCGACGCAGGGCCACCGCCAACTCCTGGGACTCGGCCTTCAGGAATCTGATCAGCGAGACGTGCGTCTGCTGTCGGTCCCAGGGACAGCCCTTGGGAGAACGCAGGCGGGCCACCAGCGTGATCAGACGGTCAAGAGGAGAGGGGGGCAATCCGCTCAGCTCCAAAGTAGGGGATGAGGACCTTGGGAATCACCAGGCTCCCGTCTTTTTGCTGGTAATTCTCCAAGAGACAGGCGAAGAGCCTGCCGACGGCCACGCCGCTGCCGTTCAAGGTATGGACAAGCTCGACGGATCCCTGCCCGCGCCTGAAGCGCGTGTTCATGCGGCGGGCTTGGAAATCCCAGCAATCGGAGCAGGAGGATATCTCCCGGTACTTCCCCTCGGCGGCCATCCAGACTTCCAGGTCATAGGTCTTGCACGAGGCAAAGCCCATATCCGCCGTGCACAGGGCGATGACGCGGTAGGGGATTTCCAGACGCTTCAAGACCTCTTCGGCATGACCGGTCAAGGATTCCAAGGCTGCGAGGGAATCCTCCGGCTTCGTCACCCAGACCAGCTCCACCTTGTCGAATTGATGGTTGCGGATGAGGCCCCGCACGTCTTTGCCATAAGACCCCGCCTCCTGGCGGAAGCACGGGGTGTAGGCGGTCAGCTTGATCGGCAGAGACGACTCGGGCAGGATCCGGTCGCGCACGGAATTGGTCAAGGGGACCTCGGCCGTCGGGATCAGGTAGAGGGTCTGCGTCTTCTCCCCTTCGGTCGCCGCGATCTTGTAGAGGTCCGCCTCGAATTTGGGAAGATTGCCCGTGCCTTCCAGTATCTCCGGCTTGACCAAGGAGGGGACCCAGGCTTCCTGATAGCCATGCTCGCGCGTGTGGAGGTCCAGCAGGAAGGAGATGATCGCCCGCATCAGGCGCGAACCGTCGCCGCGCCACATGGAGAATCTCGAACCAGAAAGCGCGGCCGCCGTGGCGCTGTCCAAGAGTCCCAGCTTCTCGCCGAAGGTCTGGTGGTCCAAAGGCTTGAAATCCAGAGTCTTAGGCGCCGGTCCTGAACGGACGACCGGATTGTCCTCCGGACTGGTTCCTAAAGGAACTGAAGGATGTGGGATGTTTGGCAACCCCAAGGAGGCCTCGCGCAACTGGGCGGACAGATCCTCCAAGATTTTTTCCTTACCCGACATCTCTCCCTTGAGTTGCGTCACTTCGGCCATGAGCCGCAAAGCCTCTTTTTCGTCCTTACCCGCTTTGGCCTTGCCTACGGCCTGGGAAACCGCGTTGCGTTGCGCTCGTAACGCTTCGACCTCCCGCAGGATGTCCCGGTGGCGTTTATCCAGGGATATCAATTCCTCGAGCGCCGCGCTATAACGGCCGCCGCGGTTCTTGATGCCGGTCCGCGCTTGTTCCGGGTCCTTGCGGATCAGATTGATGTCATTCATTGTTCAGATTCCTTGGCTTCACTGACCGGGAGCTCCCGTTGGAGCATGCGCACGCTTTTCACGACATCCGGGCGAGGAAAAAGCATCGCCTGAAGCTTGAGCCTATCCGTCCTCAAGCCGGCGCGATTCGCGCGCTGGAGATAACGGCTGAGAGGCAAGTCTGTGGAGCGCGCCGGATCGATGAAAACTTCCACGCTTTGGTGGGGAGCGATCTTGGGCACACGCTTCTCGTCAGTCGCAAAAGGCACCGCCCAGACGCCTGGCTCGCGGCCCCGTAGCGGCGCCAGGCGCGCTGTCAGTCCATAGAGCAGGACGATGCCCTCGGCATCCTCATCCCCGCGGTTTTTAATGACTACCCGGACCCGCAGCCTCCCCTCGATGCGCGCTCCCGCGATCGTTAGGTCGTGGATGGCCCTATACTGCAGCGGTTGTCCGTCCGCTGGCTGGGCCCTCTGCCAATGCATGCTCTCGATGAACGCTTCGGCATGCAGAACCGGGAGAAAAAGAAAGCTCAGCGCCAGAAGACCGGCGGCTTTCTTCATGTTCCGGTCTTGGGAGGCGTCAGCGGCAGCTCAGGCGCCGCCGGCGGCTCGAGCAGCAGAGGCGCCACGTAAGCGACCTTATCGCCCGCGTCGAGCTTGACCAGACGCACCCCCTGGGTATTGCGGGAGATGATCTTGATGTCCTTGCAGCGCAGACGGATGGTCTTGCCTTTCTCCGTCATGACCATCAGGTCGTCGTCATTGGTGACGAGCTTGACCCCGTTGACCGATCCGTTGCGTTCGGTCGCCTTGATGGTGATGATGCCGCCTCCGCCGCGATGCTGGCCGCGGTACTCGGAGAGCTCCGTGCGCTTGCCGTAGCCGTTCTCGCACACGGTCAAGAGGGTCTTCTTGCTGGCGGGGGGGAAGGACTCCATGCCGATGACCTGGTCGCCCTTGCCGAGCCGGATGCCGCGCACGCCCTTGGCGCCGCGTCCCATGGAACGCACGTCCGTTTCTTTGAAGCGGATGGACATCCCGTGGTTGGTGGCGAGCAGCATCTCATCCTGGCCGCTCGTGTGCTGCGTCTCGACGAGTATGTCTCCCTCCTCCAAGCCGATGGCGATGATGCCGGAACGGCGGATGTTCTCGAAGTCGGACAGAGGGGTCTTCTTGATCGTGCCCGCCCGCGTGCACATGACGAGGAAGGTCTCCTTGCCCTTCTTCTCCTCGAAGGAGCGGATCGCGATGGTGGAAGTGACCTTCTCCTCTCCGGTGATGGCCAAGAGATTCACGACAGCTTTGCCGCGGGACGTGCGGTTGCCTTCGGGGACCTCGTAGGCCTTGAGAGCGAAGACTCGGCCGCGCGTGGTGAAGAATAGAAGGGTCGCGTGCGTGTCCGTGATGAAGATCTGAGAGATGAAATCCTCTTCCTTCACGTCCGCGCCCATGATGCCCTTGCCGCCTCGGCCCTGCGCCTCATAGGTGTTGACCGGGATGCGCTTGATGTATCCCCCTTGGGAGATGGAGATCAAGACCTCTTCCTTGGTGATGAGATCGTCGAGAGTCATCTCGGCGGCCTCGGTCGTGATCTGCGTCTGGCGGGCCTTGCCGAAGGCCTCCTTCACCGCCTCGAGTTCCTTGACCACGATGGCCATGACCTTCTTCACGTCGGCTAAAATGGACTTGAGCTCGGCGATGCGCTTCATCAGGGCCGCGTACTCCTCCTGGAGCTCTCCCACGGAAAGCTTGGTGAGCTGGTGCAGGCGCATGTCCAAGATCGCCTGGGTCTGGATCTTGGACAGCTCGAATTCCGTCATCAATTTCAGGCGCGCCTCGTCCGTGTCCTTGGCGCCGCGGATGATCTTGATGACCTTGTCGAGGTTCTTGAGCGCGATGAGAAAGCCTTCCAGGATGTGGGCGCGGTCCAGGGCCTTGCGCAGCTGGTACTTCGTGCGGCGGATGATGACCGTCTTGCGGTGCTGGATGTAGTGCCCCAGCATGTCCCGCACGGGCAGGACCCGCGGCCGTCCGTCCACGAGGGCCAGGAGGATGACGCCGAAACTCGTCTCCATCTGTGTGTGCTTGTAGAGCTGGTTCAAGACGACGTTGGCGTTGCCGTCTCGCTTGACCTCGATGACAACGCGCATGCCCTTGCGGTCGGACTCATCGCGGATGTCCGAGATGTCTTGGATCTTCTTATCGCGCACGAGATCGGCGATGGTCTCCAGCAGCGTCGCCTTGTTGACCTGATAGGGGAGTTCCGTCACGATGATGGCCTGGCGGTTACCCTTGATGTCCTCGATCTCCGTGCGGGCCTGGACCCTCAACGAACCGCGGCCGGTCTCGAAATAATCCTTGATCCCCGTCTTGCCCCGGAGGATGGCTCCCGTTGGGAAATCGGGGCCCTTCATGATTTTCATGAGCTCCTTGGTCTCGATCTTGGGCTCCTTCATGACGGCCATGGCCGCGTCGCAGACCTCGGCGAGGTTGTGAGGGGGGACGTTGGTCGCCATGCCGACGGCGATGCCCGAAGAGCCGTTGACCAGCAGGTTGGGGACGCGCGCGGGCAGGACGACGGGTTCCGCCGTGGTGCCGTCGAAATTGGGCAGGAAATCCACCGTCTCCTGGTCGATGTCCGAGAGGACTTCCTCGGCGATCTTGGCCAGCCGGCATTCCGTGTAGCGGTAGGCCGCCGCCGGGTCGCCGTCGACCGAGCCGAAGTTGCCCTGCCCGTCGATCAAAGGATGCAGGAGTGAGAAAGACTGGACCATGCGCACCAGCGCGTCGTAGACGGCCGAGTCCCCGTGCGGGTGGTACTTCTTCAAGACCTCGCCGACCACGCCGGCGCACTTGGAGTATTTCTTGTTGGAGGCGAGCCCTTCGGAATGCATGGCGAAGAGGATGCGGCGATGCACGGGCTTCAAGCCGTCGCGCACATCCGGCAGGGCGCGCCCGACGATGACCGACATGGAGTAGTCGATATAGGAGGCCTTCATCTCCGCGCCGATATCGCGGGGGATGACCCCCTGGGGCAGGTCTTTGATCAATTCAGCTTCAGGCTGGCTCATGGGATTTCCTTTAAATGTCCAAATTCTTCACTTCTTTGGCGTGCCGTTCGATGAATTGGCGCCGCGGCTCCACCCGATCTCCCATCAGGGTGGTGAAGGCGAGCTCGGCGTCCGCGGGATCCTCCAGGGTCACCTGCAGAAGGCGGCGCCTTTTGGGATCCATGGTCGTCTCCCAGAGCTGATCGGGGTTCATCTCTCCAAGACCCTTGTAGCGCTGGATCAAGGCTCCCGAGCGGCCGGCGTCGCGCACGGCTTCCAATAGCTCTCGCAGGCTGAAGCCCTCGGACTCCGAACGGTCGGTCTTGACTTTGAAGAGCGGCTTGGTCTTCTCATCGCGCACGACCTCGTACCATTTCAGATCGAGCCCCAGATCCTTGAGCTTGTCCGCCACGACATTCAGCTTGGAAAGCTCCCAGAGCTCCTGCATATCCGGCTCCAGGACCTCCTCGTCGACCTCCGCGGGGACCTCTCCCTCCACGACGGGTTTGTTCTTATTCTCCTCCGCCAACTTCGCTTTCTGCGCGGCGACATAGGCGTCGCGGTATTCGTGCCATTCCTTGTCGCTGTAGAAAAACAGGTATTCGCCGGCGGATTGCTCCACGCGGTAGAGAGGCAGCTTTCCTTTCTCCCGATAGACCAGAAAATCCTCCAGATGCAGGCTCTTGCGCTCCAGGTGGCGCAGGAGATTCTCCATATCGGCCAGGAGCTTAAGGAGGTCCTTAAGGTCCTCGGTATCCAATTTTTTGCTCTTGCCGTTGGCGGGGTTGATGGCCGTGATCTCCACGGCGTGGCGCCCCTCGCTGAGCAGCCATTGCTCCATTTTCTCGTCGTTGTCCACATACATCTCGGTCTTGCCTTTCTTGACCTTGAAGAGAGGCGGCTGGGCGATATAGACATGCCCCTTCTCGATCAAAGGCTTCATCTGCCGATAGAAGAACGTCAGAAGCAGGGTCCGGATATGCTGGCCGTCCACGTCCGCGTCGGCCATGATGATGAGCTTGTGGTAGCGCAGCTTGTCGATCTTGAGCCCTTCCTCCGCGTCCGTGTCGCCTTCCTTGCGTTCCTGGCCGATCCCGGTGCCGATGGCCGCGATCAGCGTGCGCACTTCCTCGTTGGAAAGGATCTTGACCAGCCGCGCCTTCTCCACATTCAGGATCTTTCCCTTGATGGGAAGGATCGCCTGGAAGACGCGGTCTCTCCCCTGCTTGGCGCTGCCGCCGGCGGAGTCACCTTCGACGATGAACAGTTCCGAGCGTCCGGAATCCCGCTCCTGGCAGTCGGCCAGTTTGCCGGGCAAAGTCGATCCGTCCAGAACGCCCTTGCGCCGGGTCAATTCCTTGGCCTTGCGCGCCGCTTCGCGGGCTTCGCCCGCGGCCAGGGCCTTGTGACAGACGGCCTTGGCCGTGGCGGGGTTCTCCTCGAAAAAGACGCCCAGGGCCTCTCCCACGATGGATTTGACGATGCCCTCGACCTCGGCATTGCCCAGCTTGGTCTTGGTCTGGCCCTCGAACTGGGGGTTGGGGATCTTGACGGAAAGCACCGCGGTGAGCCCCTCGCGCACGTCGTCTCCCGTGACCGTGTAGTTCTTTCCCTTGAGCATGTCGTACTTCTTGATGTAATCGTTGATGACCCGCGTCAGGGCCGAACGGAACCCCGCCAGGTGGGTGCCACCCTCCGGGGTGTTGATGTTGTTGACGAAGCTGTAGATGTTCTCGGAATAGTCGTCGTTGTATTGGATCGAGACGCCCACGGACACATCCTCTTTCTCCCGGGAGAAATCGACGGGATCCGAGAACAGCGTCTTCTTGTTGGCGTTGAGATACTGGACGAACTGCCGGATGCCCCCCTCGTAATGGAACGTGTGTTTCTTGTCCTCGCGCTCATCGATGATGCTGATCTTGGCTCCCGCGTTGAGGAAGGCCAGCTCGCGCAGGCGATTGGACAGGACATCGTAGGAGAACACATGCTCGCCGAAGATGGTGACATCCGGCTTGAAGGTCACCCGGGTGCCGTGCTCATCCGTCTTGCCCATCGCCTTGACGTCGGAGTCCGGTTTGCCGCGCTTATAGGTTTGGACCCAGATCTTGCCGTCCTTATAGACTTCCACCTTCAGCGTTTCCGAGAGAGCGTTGACGACCGAGATGCCGACGCCGTGCAGTCCGCCGGACACCTTGTAGGCCCTCTTGTCGAATTTGCCGCCCGCATGAAGAACGGTCATGACGACTTCCAAGGCCGACTTGCCCCGGAGGTTGCGCGGGAGTTTGGGATCCTTCATCGTGTCGACCGGGATGCCGGATCCATTGTCCACGACCGTCACCGCGTTGCCCTCGTGAAGGATCACGTCCACCGAGGAACAGCGTCCGGCCAGGATCTCATCGACGGAATTATCGACGGCCTCATAGACCAGATGGTGCAGCCCGCCCACGCCGGTCGAGCCGATGTACATGGCCGGCCTCTTGCGGACCGCCTCCAGACCCTCTAAAACCTGAATTTTAGAAGCATCATAGGCATCGGAATCGGGAACGCTCGTGGTTTTATTCGTGGTGGTCTGTGACATAAGCCTCCGCTTCGCCGGCTTCTTGAGAGTCATGCGTGTGTCGCCTTGATGCTCTTGATCCAGGGCCTGGCAAAATAGCGATTGAGCGTGCGCACGAGGGATGCGCCGCGCAGATGCAATTCCTGAGCGGCAGCTGCTGAGCGCGGTTTGACATAGAGGATCCCCTGTTTCAAACCGACCAGCTCCCATTGCCCGGAAAGATATCCCAACTCTTTCTTCCAAACGGCAGACAAAAGCGTGATTTGATCGCTGGAAACTCCGGCGCGGTATCCAAACGACGCGGCCAAATCATTGGCAGTCTTCCATCGGAGATTCTTCTGAGGCATTCTTCCTTATATACGCATCGGCATGATGATGAAGCGGTAGCCTCCGCCCACTGGCTCTATCAAGGCCGGGTTGATCGGCGTCGTAAAACTCATCGACACCTTGGAAGAATCCACATGCTTCAAGGCATCCACCAAGAAATAGGGATTGAACGCCACTTTGAATTCCTCTCCCGAATAATCCACGCCGATCTCATCATTGAACTCCAGATTCTGTGAAGAGGCTGATATATAAAGGACATTTTTATGGATATCGAATGTCACGGAGCCGCCGCGATCGAGGACGCATAAAGACGCCCTTTTGGTCACCGCCAGAAGCTCCTGCGTGTCCAAGGTGATCGAGAGGTCTTTCTTTTTAGGGATGATCTGATCGTAATTCGGGAAGGCCCCGCCGATCAGCCGTGAGAGCAAGGTCGTGTCTCTGACTTGGAGGACGATCTGATTATCAGTGACGCCGACATAAGCGCTTTCCGTGGAATCCGTCTTCAAATCAAAAGTCCCTACCAATCTCAAGAACTCGCCTAGGATCTTGGTCGGCACGATGATCTGGAAGTTCTGCTCTTTGGCTATCCCATCACGGCTGATGATGGACAACCGTCGTCCATCCGTGGCCACCATATCGAGCGTCCCCTGCTTCGCGGACCAAAAAACGCCGTTGAGGACATGCCTCGTTTCATCGGAAGAGGCGGCAAAAATCGTCTTTTTGATCATGTCTGACAAAAGCAGGATGGGGAGTTGGAACGCATCATGCTTGTCGAATTCCGGCAGGACCGGATATTCCGCTTTTGGCGCTCCGATGATGGCGAAGCGGGAGCGCCCGCACTTTAAATGTATCTTCTCCCCCACATCCACCAGCAGTTCGACGTCATAGCCGTCGGGAAGGCTATGCAGGATGTCGGAGAATTTCTTCGCCGGGATGGTGATGCTGCCGTCCGCCTCTATTTCCGCGGGAATATAGTTCTTCACGCCCATTTCCAGATCCGTGGAAACGAACTTCACCTTGGATTTTTCAGTTTCCATCATAAAATTAGAAAGTATGGGCAGAGTCGTCCTGGCAGAAAGGGCGGATTGGATCGTTTGGACGCTTTTCACCAGATCTTCTTTATTACAATGTATTTTCATATATCATCATCCTCTTATTATATTGACGCACATCGTTGATAACATCCAGAGCTCGATGGGAAGTCCTTCCGGAACGCTTGTTGATAAACGCACAGACTTATCCCCATATTTCCAACCCAGAGCGTTTGAGACAGCTTATCATCACTATCACCTTAATTATCCACAGCCCGGATGTCCGACTGGAGCTTATTGACGACTTCCAAAAAGAAGGGGTCGTCATCGATCATTTTCTGTATTTTTTTGCGCGCATGCAGAACGGTCGTGTGATCCCGGTCTCCAAAAAGCCTGCCGATGTCCGTGGAGGAGAGGTCCGTCATGATGCACGCCAGGTACATCCCGATCTGGCGCGGCATGGCGATGGACGCCGTTCGCTGATGCCCTTTCATGTCCTTCACTTCGATGGAATATTTATGGGACACCACGCGCTGGATGGTTTCAGGGCGCACGGGGGAGGAGGACCCATGGGGGAGGGAATCCTTGAGGATCTCTTTGGCGTCATCCACGGTCAAGCTGCTGCCGGTCATCGATGCGAAAGCCTTCAGTCGGATTAGAGAGCCTTCCAGAAGGCGGATGTTGGTCTTCACGGTCGAGGCGACGAATAGGATGACGTCGTCGGGAACGAAGAACTGCTCGTTCTCGGCTTTTTTGCGTAAAATCGCGATGCGCGTCTCCAGATCCGGCGGGGTGATGTCGGCGATCTGCCCCCATTCGAAGCGCGAAGTCAGCCTCCTCTCATAGGGGGTCATCTCATTGGGGACCCGGTCGGAGGTGATGACGATCTGTTTGCGGGAATCGAACAGGGCGTTGAAGGTGTGGAAGAACTCCTGCTCGCAGGCTTCTTTGGCGATCAAAAACTGGATGTCGTCGATGAGCAGGCAGTCCAAGTTCCTATATTTCAGCCGGAAATCGTCGGGCGTCTTGTGGTGGAGGGAATTGATGTATTCATTGACGAACTGTTCGGCGGAGGTGTAATGGACCCGCGCCTTGGGCGAGAACTGACGCAGGGCGTTGCCGATGGCGTGCAGCAGATGGGTCTTGCCCAGGCCGACGCCCCCATACAGGAAGAAGGGATTGTATTGGACCCCGGGGTTCTTGGAGATGACTTCCGCCGTCGCGTAGGCCAGGCGATTTGATTTTCCGACGACGAAGGAGGCGAACGTGTAGCGGGGATTGAAGTCGCTCGGGGTGAAATCGGATTGAGCGACCGGTTCTGAGATGGGGTCCGTGGCCGGAAGCCGGTTGGTCAGGTCGACGGAGATCTCGTAATCCAGGCTGATGTCGAGACCGGAGATCTCCTTGAAGAGGGATATCAATCTCTGCTGATAGCGGTTTTTGATCCCGTCGGAAAAAAACCTATTCGGGACCTTTACGATCAGGACCTGATTGTCCAAGCGCAAAGCTTCTATGGGCTTGAGCCACAGATCCGCGTCTTCGCCGATTTCAACCCTGAGCTGGTCAGTGGCTTTGGACCAAATTTCTTTTGGATTTAAGTTATTCACAAGTTATCCACAGGTGTGCATAATGTTGAAAATATGAAATTATGCTTTTAAAATATACACATCACTAATTTTATGACATTAAAAACCGTGCAAAACGGAAGACAAAAATTCCGTGTGTAGTATGCTACTTAATTCTCAAGTCAGAGTCAATAATTATTTTTATAGTCAATATTAAAGATAAAATCTCGATAATTGACAGCCATTGGGCAAAGTGCTTCAATTTCTGCAGCAAGTCTATGCAGTGAAGGAGAAGCCGTGGAAATACAACTGACCGCGAAGCAGCTGAAGATCACGGACGCCATCCGCGCGTATGTCCAGGAAAAGACGGAAAAAGCGCAAAAGTACTTTGATCACATCGTGTGGGGCCAGGTTTTTCTGTTTGTGGAGAAGCAGACTCATAAGTGCGAGCTGCTCATCCACACGCCGGGACAGACCTTTCGCGCCTTAGCCGAGGCGGCCGATCTCTATTCCGCGGTCGATCTCGCGTCGGACAAGATCGACGCGCAGATCAAAAAGTTCAAGGAAAGGCTGCGCACGCACCACAAGGCGCGCCAAAGCAAGGAATCCATCCGCCAGGAGGCGCCGGACGACGCCGCGGCGGAGATGAGATTCGCCGTCATCCGCCAAGCGGTCTCTCCCATGCCCCCCGATGAGGCTGTCCGCGAGATGGAAGCCCAGGGGCAAGCCTTCCGTCTTTTTCAAGACCGGGATTCCAAGCAGATCCACGTGGTGTTCCGGCGCGATGACGATTCCTATGGGATACTCCAGCCGGTGAAAAAGGCGCCGGCCAAATCATGAAGAGGAGCCCCAAGGATTTCACAGTCCGCGACCTTCTCAACGAACAGAAGGAGAATCTGAAGCTCGAACTGGTCGCCGGTGACAAAGCTCTGCAGCGCCGCATCTCAGTCAGGGAATTGAATCGTCCAGGCTTGGCCGTGAGCGGGTTCTTGGATCACTTCCGTCCTGAGCGCATCCAGATCATCGGCATCGGCGAACAGGCCTATTGCCTCAAGGCTCCCAAGCGCCGAGTGGCGGCGGCCTTGGACGCGATGCTGAAATCGAAGGACATCCCCTGCATCATCATGACTCATTGCCCCCAGATGCCGGAAGTCCTGACGGCGGCGTGCCAGAAGCACGGTGTGGCCCTGCTTGTGTCCAACCTGGATACGGCCACCCTGGTCGGCGAGCTCAGCGATGTGCTGGAGGAGCGGCTGGCTCCCGTGACGACCGTGCACGGCGTGCTGGTGGATATTTATGGCTTGGGAGTCCTCATCCAGGGAGACCCGGGCATCGGAAAATCTGAATGCGCTCTCGAGCTCTTGAAGCGGGGGCATCTCCTGGTCGCCGATGATGCCGTCGAGATACAGCACCGCCATGGAGGGATCCTGCGCGGCATCTGCCCGGAACCCTTGAAGCACTATCTGGAGGTCCGCGGTCTCGGCATCATCGACGTCAAGATGCTCTTCGGCATCGGCGCCATCATGGATCACACGCGCATCGAGCTGTCCATCCATCTCGCTCCCTGGCAGGCGCATACGGAGTGCGACCGCACGGGTCTGGACGATAAGAAGACGACGATCCTGGGCGTGGAGATCCCGCAGATACGCATCCCCGTCAGCCCGGGACGCAATCTGGCGGTCATCATCGAGGTGGCCGCCTTGAGCCAGCGTCTGCGCCACCGCGGGTATTTCGCCGCCGAAGTCTTCAACCAGAAGCTCATCGACAGGATGCGTACTCCCCGATGAGCCCCGCTCTCCCGCCGGAAGGGCGCCGGGTCTACATCATCACCGGCATCTCGGGGGCCGGCAAGAGCCAGGCTCTGAAATGCTTCGAGGATTTCGGCTTCTTCTGCGTCGACAATCTCCCCATCGCGCTCATCGATCAGTTCGCGGACCTGCTGGCGCATTCCCCGCAGATGGGACGCGTCGCTTTGGGCGTGGACATCCGCGAAGGGAAGTTTTTGGCGGGGTTGCCCGCCATCCTCAAGCGTCTCAAGGCGCGCGGTGTGGATCACCGCATCATCTTCCTGGACGCCTCCGACGCCGTCGTCATCCGCCGTTTTTCCGAGACCCGCCACCGCCATCCCCTCGGCAAGAAGGTGGACCAGGCCATCCGCGAGGAACGCCGACGCCTGTTGCCGCTCAAGGAGATTGCGCACAAGGTGATCGACACCACGACCATGACCCTGGGCGAGCTCAAGGAAAGGCTTTCCGAGACTTTGGAGTTGACCCGCGCCCGGGAAATGGCGCTGAGCGTCGTCTCCTTCGGCTACAAATACGGCCTGCCCATGGACGCGGACCTCGTGATCGACGTGAGGTTCCTGCCCAACCCCAATTATGTGGCGCGGCTGCGGCGCTTGACGGGACTGCATCCGCTCGTGGCTCGCTATATCCTGCGTCAGCCCATGGCGCGCCGTTTCCTGGAGGATTATCTGCGGCTCATGAACGCCCTGCTGCCTCATTATGTGCGGGAGGGGAAATCCTATCTGACCATCGCCGTGGGCTGTACCGGCGGGCGACACCGCAGCGTGTGCCTCGCGCGGCAGCTGGCGCAGAAGCTCCGCGCCGGCGGCCATTCCATCCAAGAATTCCATCGCGACATAAACCATTGATCAATTTCCTCATCGTCACCCACGGCGAATTCGGCGCCTACCTGGTGGAGGCGGCGGAATCCATCGTGGGGCGCCAAGAAGAAGGCGTGCAAACCGTCGTCTTGTCCGCGCGTGTCTCCACAATCGATCTGCGCGAGCGCATCCGCCGCGCCCTAGAGCGGCTGCAGAACCAGGACGGCCTGATCGTCTTCACGGACATGTTCGGCGGCACGCCCAGTAATCTCTCTTTTCCTCTGATGCAGGACAGGCCGAAGACGGAGATCGTCTCGGGAGTGAACCTCTACATGCTGGTCTCGGCCTTCACTCACCGCGCGGATTGCTCGCTGCCCGAGCTGGTGTCCAAGCTCATCGCGGACGGGCAAAAATCCATCTGTGATATCCGACGCCGCGTCCTGGCGAGGGTCTGAATCATGCCCATCGTCCTGGTCCGCGTCGATGACCGGCTCATCCACGGCCAGGTGGTGATGGGCTGGGTCCCCCATCTGCAGGCGCGGGAGGTGGTGGTCGTCGCGGAGGCGGCTGCGGCGGATGAGACGCAGAAGGCGCTGATGCAGATGGCGATGCCTGAAGGCGTCCAGTTGAGGGTCCTCGGCGTCGCCGAAGCGGTGCGGCAGCTGCGGGAACCAGAGGAGGCGCGCCGGATCTTGGTGTTGGTCCCGAGTCCCCAGGAGGCGCTCAAGCTCTTGGAGGGGGGGCTGGATTTCACACGGCTCAATGTGGGAGGTCTTCATTACACGGCGGGAAGGGTCCAGTTGGGCAAGGCCATCTTCCTCAATCCCCAGGACCAAGAGGCCCTGCGCGAACTGGCGCGGCGCGGCGTGGTCCTGGAAGGGCGCGCCTTGCCCGGGGATGTGCCGATCGACCGCCAGGTCCTGCTGGGAGCAGCGCCATGAGCGGGGTGTGGGCGCTGGCGGCGGCGTGCGTCCTGGTTTCGCTCATCGAGCTCGATGTCGTGCAGGTGGGCCAGACCATGCTCTCGCGGCCCCTCGTCCTGGGCATGCTCTTGGGTCTTGGCTTCGGTGATCCGCGCCTGGGATTGCTGCTCGGCGCCTATATCGAGCTTCTCAGTGTCGATGATCTTCCCATGGGGGACAAGATCCCGCTCAACGCCACGGTGGCCCTTGCGGCGGCGTTCCTTCTGTCCTGGGGGCCGCGCGGGCTGCCTTGCGAGGCGGCGCTTCCGGCAGGGCTGGGACTCGGCTGGGCGCATCGCTGGCTGGAGAACCTGTGGCGCGTGCGGCGCCGATCCTTCTGCCTGCAGGCGGAGAGGCTCCTCGGCGAGGGACGCCGACCCTCCTTGGGGCGCCTGATCGGGATCTCGTTGGCTCAAGAAGCCGCGGGGACCTTGGCGCTCATGCTGGCGGCTGTTTTCTGTCTTGGTCCTGTCCTGCGCCACGCGTGGATCCAGTCGCCCGCATGGGTGGCGGAAGGATTCGGATTCGCTTGGCTGCTGGCGCCCTGGCTGGGGTTGGGATCTCTGCTCTATGCCGTGAAGGTGAGGCCATGAGCGCCGGCCTCAATGCGTCAATGCGTCGTCGGATCTTCTGCCGTTCTCTTTTTTTACAGGCCTGTTGGAGCTTCGAGCGCATGCAGGGGCTGGGGTTCGCCTATGGTTTGGAACCTTGGATCGAACGCTGTTATGCCGGGCAGGAGGAGTTGGCCGCGCAGGCGCGGCTGCGCCATCAGGAGTTCTTCAATACGCAGCCGTACATGTCCACTTTTGTGATGGGAATGGTCTGCGCCCTGGAGGAGGACGTGGCGGCCGCCGCGCCCGAGGAGCGGCCGGCCCGCGTGGAGCGGCTGCGAACGCTGAAATCCGCGGCGGCCTCCGCCCTCGCCGGGGTGGGGGATTCGCTCTTTTGGGGGACGCTGCGGCCGGCATGCGCGGCGCTGGCCCTGGCCGGCGCGCTGTTCTTTTCTCTGTGGAGCGTGCGGGCCGGCGCGGCGTGGACGCTCGTCGCCTATCTGGGCCTGTACAACGGGGTGACGATCCCGTGGCGATGGACATTCCTGCGCTTAGGCTATGAATGGAAGGAGCAGATCGCGGCGCGGCTCAAGGACTGGAGCGGACCGCGGCTGATGAGACGCCTGCGCTGGGTCGCGATGGCGGCGGCGCTGGCGGTCTTCGCGCTCCTGCTCTGGTCCGCCAGCGATGGCGAGCGGCTGACCGGAGCGGTGACTGTGGCGGTCGCCTGGGTTCTCAAGACGTGGAGGATCTCCGCCTATAAACTCTACGCGGCGGCGGTGATGGCCGGCATCGTCGCGGCCTGGGTGGGCTGGTTGTGATCACACGATCTTTGAAGGTGACTCCGAAGCTCGGCCTGCACGCCAAACCGGCCGGGATGTTCGTGCGCGAGGCGGGAAGATTCAAGAGCGAGGTGTTCGTCCTCAAGGATGGCACCGAGGTCAATGGCAAGAGCGTCATGCAGCTCATGCTCCTGGCGGCGGAGCATGGATCGCTCATCACGCTGCGCATCTCCGGGCCCGATGAACAGGCGGTCTGGAACGCCTTGGAGGAGCTTTTCAAGAGGAAATTCGATGAGGCATGACCATGATCATCATTA
>JAHFCF010000034.1 GCA_023249645.1 Elusimicrobiota bacterium | reverse complement strand
TGCAGCGGATCATTGCCGATCCGGATTTCCCAAAACATGCCGATGTCTTCACGAATGAGCTGAGCCTTGCCCGCCACGAATTGCCGGCGTACTTGGGTACCAAAGCGCGCCGTGTGAAAGCGATAAGAATAGCCCAGAGGAGTGACAGCCTTTTCACGCCGTATATGGAACTTGCCCGCAAGAAAGACCTGCGGATATGGCTGGGACACCCTTTATTGGAAAATGGTCGTCTGTACAATGCCTATTCATTGATTACAGCTCACGGTATCGCGTATACGCAGAGAAAGAAGTTCCTTTGGAAAACAGAGGATGTGAAAAAACAGAAAGGAGGATATGTTGATGCGGCAGATCGGTGGGAAGGCAATTTCAAGCACTATGCCATTCTCATTTGTTCCGAAGTTGAGGCATTCTATAATATCCTGCGTTGGGACCGTCCGTCTCTTGTGCCGGAGTTAAGGGAGGCCCAGCCCAGATTGGTAGTGGTGCCTGCGCATTGGCTTCATTTCACTAAGTTTTTTGAAAAGGAGGCCCGGGTCGTCGCGCGGCCTCTTTGGCAAAAAAACTATAAGAAGAACGGAAAGGATTTTTCCGTTATTCAAGGAGTGAGGCCTGAGGGCGTTTTTGTTTTCGGGGTTAATGCTTATCACACTTTCGTGATGGGTCCAGCAGGTCCTGAGCAGCCATCGAGAAGGGTCATCAAGCTGGGGGCCTTGAACAGTCCGGGATGGATACAAGTCATCGGCAATATCATCAATATCGTCAAAAGGAATCTATGAGCCCAGGCCTCTATTTGATTGTCACTATTTTTCTCACACACGTCGTAGCCGCTGGCATGGTAGTGCAGCCTGTCCAGCTCAAAGTTTTGCCGCCGGCAGCTGTCGTGTTCACTCCGCAAGCCGGATCCAGGGTTGTGCCCGCCGATATAAAATTGCCGCCCGCTGTTTCGTCCATGATCGATCAACATGGGGCCTTGGCGGATCCTGTCTTTCAGCAAGGAGCGATGGTGAGCTTCCAAGTGGGGGGAAAAGTCGTTCTGCTTCCGCAGACGATGGGGCCGAAGGCGCGGGCGATGATTATTGTCAAAGGCAGCGCCATGCCGAAGACCATGCTGGTTGCTAATCAGATAGCCTTGCAATTGCGCGATCATCTAGCCCACAATGACGCCGCTGCCGCCTATCAGACGTTGGAACAGATTTTCGATGTGGAAGCGCCCTTCCCCGCAGTGCGCGCCCAACTGCTTAAGGCTCCCTTCCTGCAGCCATCCAAATATGGACAAAGTTGCCTGCGCAAGTTCTCCCCAGCGACGGGACATGCGCTTGCAGGCCCGATCCTTCTGAAAATCAATAATGCAGCTGCGGTTCTTCAGCGCGCGGGAGAGAAGCTTTCCATGAAGGCGCGCTTGTTCGGGCCGCTGACATATGCCAAGGAGGCGAAAGGGCACATGGCCTTTCTTGCCGTATTCGAATCCCAGGGTCAGCCCGCGGGGTTCTCTGCTTATGTCGTAAAGACATCCAAGGAGGGGGAGACAGTGGGTGACCGGCACGCCACTTATTTCGATAAAGCCGGTCTTCCCACGTCAGGCATAGCTGACGCCCTCCTGGAGTTCACTGCCTCGACTCTTGGTCCCGCGCTGGGCGTCAAACGCGAACTACTGCAAGCTGATTACGCGGGACGCTATGTCTGGGCCAAAAAAGGCGGGTTCCAGTTTGATCCAAACTATCGTTATTACGACATCGACGGGAAAACCTATAAGTCCTGGGAAATGGCTCAGCGCAGTCTGGCACGATTCCTCAAGGCAAATCGTATCCGCATCGAAGATCTTCGGTTGCGCGGCAAGCCGGTATCTTCTCTCGAGGCATTGACGACTCCGGCGGATTTCGCCCTGTTGGAGCATCGTCAGGGCCGCAAGATCCGTGTGCAGCCGCTAGTCATGCAAAATACTGCCAGCGCAGAGGAGGATTTCCCAGTAGGCAAAGCTTTTATGCTGAAAAATTACAAACCTGCGAAAGCTCCTTATGTTCTATCACAGGGAGGCGCCTTGTTTGGGAGCAAGTTCGCACAAGATGCGATGCCCTGGTGGCGCGGCTATCGAAACATCCCCTTAAAATAGGCTACAGTCCAAACAGCAGCCGAGCATTCTCAGTCGTAGCGTGCGCGGCTGCGTCTAACGAAAAACCCCATACCTTCGCAAGCTGCGCGGCAATCTCCATGACGGCTTTGGGTTCGTTGCGCTTGCCGCGCGAGCTTTGGGGGGGGAGATAAGGGCAGTCAGTCTCTAAGAGGGTATTTGCAGGCCCGGCCGCGCGGAAGGCTTCCCGCAGAACCGAGTTTTTTGGGTAGGTGACGGGTCCGTCGGCGCCGAGCATGAATCCAGCCTTGACAAGAAAGAGCGCATCCTCCACGTTGCCGGAAAAACAATGGATGACGCCCCTGAGGTTCATGGGTCCGAGGATTTCCCGAAGATCCGCATAAGCCTCGCGGCAATGGATGACCAGAGGCTTGCCCCACGCTCTTGAGGCCTCGAGAATGCGGCGCAAAGTCTCTTTTTGGATCGGTGCCGGCACGGGGCAGCGCGCATAGTCGAGTCCGATCTCGCCGATGGCGACGACTTCAGGCAGGGCTGCTTGGCGCGCCCAATCTTTCAGTACTTCATCCGTGCATCGGTCCGCTTCGTAAGGGTGCAGGCCCAAGGCGCAGCGAACGCGATCCGGATGAGCGCGGCTGAAAGCCAAGACCTTCGCCCAATCCTCCAGGGATGCGGCGATCTCGACGATCCGGGAGACTCCGGCCGCAGCGGCGCGGGCGAGGACCTCCTCGCGGTCGCTGTCGAACTGCTCATCCATCAGATGCGCGTGGGTGTCGACGAATTCGAGGAGGGGCATTCAGCGCTTGAGACGGGCGTACAGCGCCAGAACCGCCGGGTCCGTCTCATGGGAGAGGTACTCGGTGCGGATCTTGGCGGCCGGCATGGAATCCTTGTAGTAATGGTCCAAGACCATGACGCGGGCCAGATAGCGCACGGTCGGGCTGGGGTCGCGCAGGGCTTTTTCGACGAAGGAGAGAGTGTCTGCCGGGTCCAGATCGGAGAAGAGGTTAAGAGCCCGGCAGCGCGCTAAGGGCTTCTCCGAGCCGAGCCACTCCTCGCGGTGCGCCATGATCGCGGCGCGAGAGGTCTTGGCGATCTGGTAGAGGGCGTAGTCCGCGTTGTGCCTCACGATCTCGGTGTCGTCGTCTAAAAGTTCGAAGAGTTGGCCGATCCATCGGGGGTCCTTGAAGACAGCCGCCCGCACGCAGGCCTCGGCGCGCAGGGAGGCGTCGTCCGAGGAGAGGAAATTGCCCAGTCCGCCGATGGGCACGCCACCCAGGGAGGCCTCGCGGCGCGCGTCCAGGATCTGCTGGATGCGGACATCCACCGGCTCGCCGTCATTGGCGCGCGGGTCCACGCGCTGGATGGCCAGGTAGAAGGGCAGGGCGGCTTCGCCGTCGCCGCGTTCCTTATAATAGATCTGGGCGAGCTTCGAGGCGCTGACGATATCCTCCGGGTTCTTGGCCCAGGCGGCCCGGAACTGGCGCACCGCCTTGTCCTCGTTGCCCTCCTGGAGAGCCAAAGCCCCGTCCACCATGAGCGCCCCCGCTTGGCCCCGATGTTTGGCCAGCGCTTCATCGACGAGAGAGCGCGCGGCCCGGGGGCCCTCGCGCGTCCAGGCCGCCATGGCCAGCGTGGAGAAGATCCGCGGATCGTCGGGGCGCAGATGGGAGAGTTCTTCGAGAGCCTCCTGGGCGAGCTGCGTCTCTTCGTCCTCCGAGGAGGAGGGCTTGCGCTGGGCCAGGCGGCCCAGAGACTCCAGAGCCGCGCGCGCCTCGAAAGTCCCCGGATGCTCGGCGGCCGAGCGCGCCCAGGCCGTGACGGCGGCGCGGGCGTCCGCGGGCTCGGCGACAGCGCTGGTGGCGGCGGCTTGGCCAAGCACGATCTGGGCATGGGCGGCCGCGAAGGCCTTCTCTCCGAAGAGAGCCCAGGCCCCTTGCCGGACATAGAAGGCGTCGATGGGGCGTTGGGCGGCGTTCAAGGCCTCCGCCAGGCGCAGATGCGCGTCCGGGGCCAGGAAGCGGACGCGGAATTCCGAGCGGGCTTGTTCGAGGCGGCCGGAGCTTGGAGACGCCGAGGGCTTGGCCGCGGGGCCCAGGCCCTTGATCCAATCGTAGGCCAGCAGGGCGTAGAGCAGCGAGGCCGCGACGATGAGCAGGATGGCGCCCCGGATGATGAATTGATGCCGGCGGGCTGAGCGCATGGCGGGGCTAGAGGGTTTCGGCGGTCGGTTCGCGCAGGCTGTTGAGGATGTCCCGGAAATTCTCGTCGTCTTGGCCGGCCACGAAGTGATACAGGGCCCGGTCTCCCAGGATGTAGGCCTCCCAGGAGGGCTGCGGCAGTTCGATGCGGATCTCCAGGCCGTGCAGAGAAGAGACCTGGAGCGGGGCGAGGGTGAATTTCTCACCCCGGGCGGCGTGCTGGGAGCTGACGATCTGGGAGAGCCTTTCCTGGCCGGTGATGTTGGAGGGGAAAGGAGCGGGACGGACTTCCAGGCGCACGATGCCCAGGGGGCCGAAGAGCCCCTCATGCAGGAAATTGGTCGGATCCGTCCCCGCCCGGCAGAAATGGACCACCTCGACGGTCTTCTGCGCGTCCTTGAACGAGACAAAGGCCGCGTAGTTTTTCGGCAGGTGGATGATGTAGCCCGTGCGGCCCACGAAGGCCGACTCTCCCGGGGCGGTGGAGAGCGCCCCCGGAGTCTGGCCGAGCCCGAACCACTGAGCGATGAACACCGCCGCGGCCAGAGTTGCCACGACGCCCACGGCCAGGAGAGTCAGGTTCATGCGGGTGGGGTTCTCGCCGGGAGCTGCCGGTGAGCGCAGTGCCGCTTTGAAGGAATCGTTGAAATCCGGATC
Source organism: Elusimicrobiota bacterium (assembly GCA_023249645.1). Taxonomy (GTDB): domain Bacteria; phylum Elusimicrobiota; class Elusimicrobia; order UBA1565; family UBA9628; genus UBA9628. Next base: position 2,820 of record JAHFCF010000034.1, on the reverse strand, counting down.
GGACACGCCTTCCTCCTTGAGCTGACGGCGCAAAGAGCCCAGGGGATATTGGGCGAGCGTGGATCTTAGGTAGGAGACGACGTCCGGCTTGATCATGGGCGCTAAGAAATTGAAGCACTTTTTTAAGGTAGAATCTCGATTGATGGCGCCTCTTTTTTCCGTCATCCTGCCGACTTACAATCGCGCCGCTATGCTGCGCACCGCTCTCTGGAGCGTCGCGGCTCAGAGCTTCACTGATTTCGAGTGCTTTGTCCTCGATGACGGCTCGACCGACGTCACCCCGCAGGTTTTCGAGGAGTTCAGCGGCCGGCGCTGCTTTGAGTTCGTCCGGTTCGAGGAGAACCGCCGCCAGCATGTCTGCCGCAACTGGGCCTTGGCCCGGGCGTCGGGAGACTTCATCGCTTTTTTGGATTCCGACGACATCTGGCTCCCCGAGCGATTGGAAGTCTTTGCCGCGGCCATCCGCTCCCGGGCAGAGCCTGATTTTTGGTTTTCCAATGCCTGGCTGTGGCGCGATGGCCGGATCTTGGGGACCCTGTTCGAGTCCGAGGCGCGCTTGTCGGAGGGGCGGGTCCCAGGATGGATGGCGGTCGGCCATCCGCAATTGCCTTATGTGACCACGAATCTCGCCCTGCGCCGGACGCTCTTCGAGAAAGTGGGGCGCTTTCGCGAGGACATGCGCATCCTGGAGGACACGGAGCTCTACGCCCGCATGCTCGCCAGCGGGGCCCGCGTGGGAGCCATCCGCCGACCCCTGGCCGTTCGGCGACTGCACCCCGGGCAGATCACGCATGACTACCGCCTGGATTATCGCGAGGCGCTCATGGCCCTGGAGGCCGGCGGGGCCGCCGCCGACGTCCTGGCGCAAGAGAAGAAGCGCTTGGCCCTGTCCGTGGCCGGCTACTTTTTAAAGAGCCTCCAGCAGCGTACCGCCCGGGAATTCCTGGTCCAGGAACTGGGGGATGCGGCCCAGGACTCTCTGTGGTTCAAGCTGAGCTTCCTGCCGTCCTGGGTGTTGGCCGGCGGCAAGGCTCTGCGCCGGCTCGGCTTGGCCATCCTCCGGCACCCGGCCTGGGCCTCGGCCCCGGTGCGCGAGGTTTACAGGTTCATCGATCCGCTTTTGACTCAGGAGATGGTTTCCAGCAGGGCCCAGAAGTCCGAGGCGGAGCGGATGCGCTTGTCCGGATCAGGATGAAGGGCCCCGGCCACGAGGATGTCCAGGGAATGGGGCAAAGACGGGTCCACGGATGAGGGCGCGGCATAGCCCCCCATAACCTTCTGGATGCGGCTGGCGGGAGCTGGGAAGGGCCGCGTTCCCGTGACCATCTCATAAAGGCACGCCCCCAGCGAGAAGATGTCCGACTCGGGACGCACCAGGCCCTCCTCCTGCTCAGGCGCCATGTAGTAGGGGGTTCCCACCACGGAGGAGGTCAGCGTCCAGCCCTGCCGGGCTCCCGGAGCGGGGCTCAGGTTGTCCTGGATGCGGCGGGAGATGCCGAAGTCCATCACCTTGACCACTCCTTGATTGGTGATCATGATGTTGGAGGGCTTGAGGTCCCGGTGAACCACGCGGCGGTTGTGCGCGAATTGAAGGGCCGAGCAGACGGGCTTGAGGATGCTCTTGATCTCCCGCAGGGGGAGGCGCTTTTTTTGAGTCAGGAACTCCTCGACGGTGCGTCCCTCGATGAACTCGAAGACGAGGGCCAGACCCTGGGCATCGGAGACGATGGAGTGGATGTCCACGATATGGGGATGATGGAGGGCGGCGACGGTGCGGGCCTCCTCGAGGAATTGCGCCTTGGCCTTGGCGTCGAGCTCGAAATCGCCGCCGAGCCTCTTGATGGCGACCTGGCGTCCGAGAGCTTTGTCCACGGCCTCATAGACGACCCCCATGCCCCCCTGGCCCAGCGTGCGGATGATCGTGTAGTTCTCGGCGATGGAAGGGGGGGTGAGCGCGTGGGGCGCGGCGGACCGGCCGCTGAAGAGGTGCACGAAACCCCAGGCGATGAGCAGACCGCCGATGAGGGAGCTGGCCAGGATGACCAGGAACTGCCTCTGCTTGGGTGATGGCCCGGGCGCCGGCGCAGGGATCGTCGCGGGGGCCGCGGGCGTCGGCGCCACGCCATAGGCCGCGGCCGCATCATGGTAGACCGGTTCGAACTGGGGGTTGAGGTCCGCGGCGGTCTTGAAGTCCCGCAGCATGGTTTCGACGTCGCCCATCTTCTCGTGTGCGAAGCCGCGGTTGATGAAGGCATAGGGGTTTTTGGGGTTGAGCTCCAGGGAATGGTTGGCGTCCGCGACCGCGTCGCGGTAGCGGCCCTGATGATTGTAGGCGAAGGAGCGGGCGTCGCGGGCCGCCGCTTCGGCGGGGTTGATCGAGAGCGCTTGAGTGGCGTCCGCGGCCGCCTCGTCGTAGCTGCCCAGGAGGTTGTGGGCCGCGGCGCGATAGTAGTAGGCCGCGGCATTGGCCGGGTCCGTGGTCAAGACTTTGTCCGCGTCTTCGATGGCGCCGTAATAATCCTTGAGCGCGATGCGGCTGGCCGCGCGCCGCACGAGGCGCTCGACGGGCTTGGGGGACGGCGAAGGGGCGACCTCTCGACTTTTGGACTCGACCTGGGTGATCTGGGTCACCATGCCGTGGTATTCCCGCTGGATCTCGATCTCCAGGCGGCTGGTCTCATCGCGGATGGTCATGGGGGGGACCCGGCTCTCGGCCAGGCGCATCAGGGCGTAGGCGGTGCGGTCGTTGGGGTTGATGGCCAGGGCCCGGCGGGCATCCTCCAGGGTCTTCAGATATTCCCCCAGGCCCCAGGAGGCCAG
>JAHFCF010000010.1 GCA_023249645.1 Elusimicrobiota bacterium | reverse complement strand
AAAAGCGACAAAGAACGGCCGAAGAATACCGGCGGGTCGGCCGAAAAGGAAGTCCGCATCTATTCTTTGGCCACCACGGCCGCGGAGTGCATCCTCTTTTTAGAGGAGCTCACGGGCAATCGCCTCTTGCCCATCTGGATCGGCATCTCCGAGGGACAGGCCATCGCGATCCGCTTCTCCGGCATCGTCCTGCCGCGGCCCTTGACGCACGACCTGCTTTTGAGCTCCATCACGAGCCTGGGCTGGTCCGTGCAGAAAGTGGTCGTCTCGGACATCAAGGACAACACCTTCTACGCCCGCATCCGCGTGATCAAGGACGGCGCGACGCAAGACCTCGACAGCCGGCCCTCCGACGCGATCGCGGTCGCCGTGCGCGCGGGCTGCCCCATCTTCGTCGAGGAGAAGGTCTTCGCCAACTGCCAGACCCTGAGCAAGCCCATCACGGAAGACGAGGTCTCCAAGTTCAAGGCCGACCTCAAGAATCTCAAACCCGAGGACATCTTCAAGGACATCCAGAAGACGAAGAAGCCCCCGGAAGAAAAACCAAAAAAGAAGGAGGATCCGGACTCAGAAAACTCCCATGAATAGACTCGACATCATCAAAGCCGTCGCCAAGACGCTCAGCACCAAAGGAGAAGCCGCCCAAGCCGTGGAAACGGCTTTTGACTCCATCCGTGCGGCCCTGAACCGCGGCGAGAAGGTCGTCATCTCCAACTTCGGGACCTTCCGCGTCAAGCAGCGCTCCAGCCGGCAGGGACGCAACCCCAAAACCGGCCAGTCCGTGACCGTGCCGCCGCGCAAGGGCGTGCGCTTCAAGGCGTCGAAGAACCTGCTCAACGCGTGAGCGAAAACCAGGGCTTGCCGCCCATACCGGAGCAGGCCTCCTTCACCATGGGCGAGGCGGGACGCATCGCCCAGGTGCCGGCGCATACCCTGCGCTACTGGGAGCTCGAGCTCGGATTCCCCAGGCCCGCGCGGCGCGCCAGCGGACATCGCCGCTACAGCCGCGCAGACCTGGAGACCATCTTCGAGATCAAGCGCCTGGTGCAGGGCCGGCGCATGACGCTGGCCGGCGCCCGGCGCGCTCTTCTCGAAAAGCGCCGGCCCGGCGGATCGGATGAGTCCGGCGCCTCTTCTCCGGCGCAGGCCAAGCTGTTGCGCGAGGTCCGCACCGAACTGCGCGAACTGGCCTCGGAGATGGCGAAATGATAGGATGGCCGGCTGGACATTCATGGGCGGGGACTGGCTCAAAGGTAGAGCGCTCGCTTGGGGTGCGAGAGGTTCCGGGTTCGATTCCCGGGTCCCCGACCATGAATGCCTGGATCGGGATGAACATATGATTTCCATGCCGGGGTATAGCTCAATTGGTAGAGCGCTTGGTTCGGGACCAAGAGGTTCTCAGTTCAAGCCTGAGTACCCCGATATTTCACGGATAGGGATCCCCCATGTCTAACGAGACTCCGACCACCGACACGACCAGCCAGTACTTCAAGGGCATCCAGCGCCTGACCCCGGTCGACCGCGAGGAGGTCCACAAGCTCTGGAAAAAGGCGAAGAGGGGAAACCGCCAGGCCAAGCAGCGCATCATGGAGTGCAACCTGCGCCTGGTCGTGCCCATCGCCAAGAAATACCACCGCCAGGGCATCGACTTCATGGACTTGATCGAGGAGGGCAACCTCGGTCTCATGCACTCCATCGACAAGTTCGAGCCGTCCAAAGGCTACCGCTTCTCCACCTACGCCTCCTACTGGATCGAGCAGTCCATCCGCCGCGCGGTCGAGGAACAGTCCAAGACCATCCGCATCCCTCCCCATGCCTGGGAAGCCCTGCGCAAGTGGCTTAAGATGTGGGAGAAGCTCCATGTGAAGCTCGGCCGCGACCCGTCCTTGGCCGAGATGGCCCGCACCATGCACTGGACGGCTCGTCAGGTGCGCGGGGTCCTCGATGCCGCGGAAGCCGCGCGCGGCATGGGCTCCTTGGAGGCGCCGGTCGACTCCGAAGACGACAGCCTCACGATGGAGGACATGCTCTCGGAGTCCGACCACGAATCCCCTGAGAACCTCATCTCAGTGCTCAAACTCCATGACGAGCTCCACCTGGCCTTGAAGGAGATCGGAGACCGCGAGCGGATGATCGTGGAATTCCGCCACGGCTTGACCGGCCACTCCCCCATGACCCTGGAGGAAGTGGGCAAGCGCCTCAAGCTCTCCCGCGAGCGCATCCGCCAGATCGAGGAGAGAGCGCTTCTGCGCCTGCGCCGAGTCGCCAACCGCATGGGCTTGATCGAGGTCGGCGAAAGCCGGACCCCGGGCACGCCCAACCTCCAGCCCGGATGGGACGCCCCCAGGCTGCGGACCGATATCCTGGGCCAGACCATCCCGAAAGGCCGCCGGACCGCGCTGATCGCCAAGCCCGCGCGCGGGAAACGATGATGCCGGCAAAACCCGTCGATCTCACCGCCCTGGTCAAGGATGTGCCGGATTTCCCTAAAAAGGGGATCATCTTCAAGGACATCACCCCGTTGCTGGCCGACCCGCGAGCCCTCCAGAACATGGTCGACCAGCTGGCCGAGCCCTATCTCCAAGCAGGCATCCAGTATGTCGCGGGCATCGAATCCAGGGGCTTTCTGATAGCCGCCCCCCTGGCCTGCCGCTTGAAAGCGGGCCTGGTCCCCATCCGCAAGAAGGGGAAGTTGCCGCGAAAAACCAAATCAGCGACTTATAACCTGGAATACGGCCAGGACTCCATAGAAGCCCATGAGGACGCCTTCCCCCCAGGGGCCAGAGTCCTCCTAGTGGATGACGTTCTGGCCACGGGAGGCACGGCCCAGGCCGCTTGCGAGCTCATCGAGAAGATCGGCGGCATCGTGGCCGGGGTCTCGTTCCTCATCGAATTGGGCTTTTTGAACGGCCGATCCAAGCTGACAGGCCGGGCTGTGAAGGCCCTCATCAAATATTGACTCATGCCGGCCACCACTCAAGCCCCGATAGCTCAATGGATAGAGCTACTCCGTCCTAAGGAGAGGATGGGGGTTCGATTCCCTCTCGGGGCATTTTTATAAAAAAGGATTGAAAAAATGGGAAAACAATGGGTCAGAGCGCAGATCAGAAGGGACGAAGTCCAAACCGCGGTGGGCAGCGCGATCCATTGGGTCGCTGAAAACCGCCAGATAGCCGGAATCATCGCTGGAGTCACCGCTGGGGTCCTGCTTTTGGGGAGTCTCTTCCTTTATAGCAGCCATATCAAGCAAACAACAGCTTGGAACGCCTACTCCATGGCCAATGGCTACGCCTACCTCGGCCAGCCGGATATGGCCATTCAAAAGGTCGAGGAACTCAACACTCAGTATCCCTCCACCGCAGCCTCTGGCCATGCCCTGCTTTTCGCAGGAGATCTTCTTTATTCTAAAGGGCAATTCCCTCAGAGCACCAAATTCTACGAACAGCTCCTGGACAAAGGACAACCTGAAAAGCTCCTTCCCTTCGCCCTCGCCGGCCTGACAGCGGCCCAAGAGGCGCAAAACCTCTGCCCAGAGGCCATCCGGACCGTGGAACGCTTCCTAGCCACCTATCCCGACCACTTCCTGGCGCCCCAAGTCCATGCCGGGCTGGCCCGCTGCCAGGCGACCATGGGCCAGGTGGACGCCTCTAAGGCCACCCTCCAGAAGATAGCCCTCCAATACCCGGAGACCGCCTGGGCCGCCTGGGCCCAGGAGCGCCTAAAAGCCCTGGGAGGGGGGGTATAAACAACAACACTTATCAACACATTTTGCTATTGACATGGAAAAAACCCCTTTGTTACAATCGGCTCGATGCTGAACGTAGGCCCCGCGGAAAGCGGGGTGGACGGACCAAATCCCCGCCTTACGCGGGGCTTACGAAGCAAGGAGGTAGTAAAAATGAAGAAGTTCCTTGGTTCGGTCTTGGCCCTGGCTCTGTTGCTCGTTGCCAGCCAGGCTAAAGCCGACTTACTGAAGGGCCTTAAGTTCAACGGCTCCGTAGAAATGGATGCGACATCCGCCCAAAACGTGATCAACCTGAATACTCAGGCTGGCAGCCGCATCGGCGCAGCTCAGACCCGCGTCCTCTTGGGCGCGGACTGGGACCTGCTCGATGACGTCCACGCGAAGGTGACCCTGAACAAGAACGACCGGGTCTACGGAAGCGGGGATGGCGCAGGCGCCAACAAAGGGCAGAGCCTGACTCAAATCCAGAACAACGTGACCGTGGAGCAGGCGTACTTCAAGATCGACAAGGTGTTCGGGTACGTCGACTCGTCCTTCGGCCGGATGTTCTACGGCGATGAAGGCGACCTGGTCATCTACTACGGCCCCCGCCACAACCAGTACGGCATGACCGTGACGGCGATCGACGCCGGCCGGTTCGACTACAACGGGGAGAAGTTCTATGTCACGGGCGTCGTCGGCAAGCAGTTCAACGCTGTTAATGCCATTGGCAGCAACGGCGGGGCCCTTCAATTCCAGAAGGACCTGCGCGGCTTGGTGGCAGGAACCAAGGGCATGGAGAATGTGGAAGGCAAGGTATACCTCTACAACTCGCTGACCCACATGACCGGCGCGGCAGCCCCGCAGCCGAATGACAACCTGTACGTCGCCGGCCTCAAGGTCAAGGGCAAGCTCATGGGAGCCTATGGCTCTATCGAGCTCGCTCAGAACTTCGGGTCGAACAGGGTCAACACCGCGGGCACGGCAGCCCTCACGCAGCCGGCCAACTATGAGGGCCGGGCGCTCCTCGCGGATGTAGGCTACAAGGCCGATGTTGGAAACATCGGGACCTTCAACCCCTGGGGCGAACTCGGCATCGGCACTGGAGGCAGCTCGGACAACGGGTCTGCCAAGAACACTAACTTCCAGTCCATTGCCACGGACTATCGCCCCGGCGCCATCTATGGCCGGTTCGACACGAATGCCAGCCTCGTGCTCGGCAGCGGAGTCAATGTCAACACGGCGAGCAACGGCTTGACCAACCGGGTCATCTATGGCTTCGGCGTCAAGGTCACACCGTCAGCCGTGAACAAGCTGACGGCAGGGCTGGCTTTCTGGGACTATCGGTTCTACCAGCTCACCGCGGCTGACAAAGCTGCGGCCAAAGGCAACCGCCACATCGGATCGGAAATCGATCTGACCGGCGAGTGGAAGCACTCTGAGAACGTGTCCTTCAACGGCGCTCTCGGCACCTTCCAGTCCGGCGGCTATGTCAAGAATCAGAACACCACGGGCACCAGCCCGGCGTTCTTGGCGAGCCTCAACGTCGCGGTCAAGTTCTAACCACGGCGGCTCAACACAGTACCCCCGGGGGTATACCCCCGGGGGTGCTTGTTTTTCCAATTATTTGCTAAGATTATCCGCCATGCCGTTCCTCGTCAGCCTTTTCCTCCTTGCAGGATCCCTCCCCGCCCAGGCGGCCAACCTGGACGTCACCGCCGCCTACAAGATGAAGGCCCTCTCCTACTCCAATCTCAACCTCACCGGCGATAAAAGCGCCCGATTCAACAACTCCTTCATCTCCAATGACGCCCGGCTCGGCGTGGCAGTGCGCAAGATCAGCCTAGAGACCATCGCCGGAGAGGAAAGCACCATGGACGTGGGGGTCACCCTGCGCGCCCTGGGCGCCACAGGCTCCACCACCACGCTGCAAAACGTCCCTTTTAGCAGCGTGGCCAACAACTACCCTTCCACCAATTTCACGCCCTTCCTGGAGAACGCCTACCTCAAGGTGAGCCGCCTGCTGGGCGCGCCCATCGAAGCCACCTTCGGCCGCCAGAACTACCGCCTCGGCTCAGGCCTTCTTTTGGACGATGACGGCGCCGGATTCACCGGGGTTTCGGCCCGGGCGGAACTGCCCTGGTGGGGGATGAAGCTCGACGGCTTCATCTTCGCGGACAAGAACAACCAGCAGGCCGCGCCCAACTCCCTGACCCTCATGGGATTGAGCCTCGACTTGCCCACGGAAGGCGTCTGGGAACTCAACGAGCTCGTGGAACGCGACCATGCCGCCCAGACGATCCACGGCTGCTCCTTTCCTGGGATGGACCCGAACGTCGGCTGCCAGGTCTCCAAGGCCCTGCGCAGCTTCTCGAGCGTCCGCTATTCCCTGAATTACGGGCCCATCGTCTTCGATGGCGAGGCCGCCCTGGAGAAGGGCGTGGCCACGCCCACGGGCGCCACCCCCGCGCCCAATCACATCACCTACAACGGCAATGCCGAAGTCGTCAAGGCCAAATGGAAGCAAAACCTGCCCCGGATCGGAGAAGGCATCGCCCGCATCTCCCTGGCGCGCGGCAGCGGCAGCAATCCCGCCAACCCCACGACCGACCAGGCCTTCTTCCCATCGCACGGACACCGATACGACGGCCTGGACCGCTCGGGGTTCGGCGAATTCTTCAACGCCACGCCCTACGACGCTTTCGGCGGCAATTACACCTCCACCAGCACGGCCAGCGGCCTGCACGACGGCTCCTCCGGCATCGTCATTGTCGGGGCCGGCTACACCCCGCCGGCCTACCATGGAGTCGCCCTGGACGTGGATTACTACTTCTTCCAGGCCGACCGCGTGAACTCCGGCTCCAAGAACCTGGGCTCGGAGTGGGACTTCCGCCTGCGCTACAACGTCCAGAATCGCTTTGGGATGTCCTTTACCACGGCCTTTTTCAAAGCCGGCACAGCCTCCAACCCCGGCACAGCCCGAGGCGCCAAGTACGCCTTCGAAGCCTTCGGCAAGTTCTAAGCCTGGGGTCAGGCCTTGAGTTTTGAGTGAGTCTTTCCCGTCTTAAGATCTTCCCTGAAAAAAGCTCGGAATCGTCCCAACACCTGCTGCCGAGAGCTGTTGCACTTCGAAATTGAACTCGCGCTTCAACCCGTTTACGGCCAAATGCCTAAGGGAAGAAAATGCATGTTCTTATAAAAATTATTATTAAAATATAAGTACTTATTTGATTGATTTTCCAAAACAAACCGACTTCATCACCAACATCCGCTCCTGCGCTCATTCGACATATCCAGATACCATAAAATACGACTCAGGATCCCGGTTGGCCGCACTTCTCCACAGGACTATTCACAGGTCAATGTCTTAAATTTGTCTTAAATATATTTTTTAAATTTTATAAGACAGCATTATTGCCGTATAAATTACATTAAAAAGTGTTTAAATTGATTTGCACAAATTATACACAGACATTTGACTTATAAAATAACAATTGCCATAATAAAGACTAAGAATCATGGATCAAAACAACCGGCTCCGGCTCAAACTGCCTGATGGATCGGAATTCGAAGCAGAAGGCAGCCAGGAATTCGTCCGCGCCGAAAGACTGGAATTCCTGTCCAACCCAAAGCCGCCCGCGGCAGCTCAGATAGGCAGGCCCGACAGCCAGGAGCCCACGATCGCCTGGGAAGCCATCATCGAGCGCAAGGGCCATAATGCCTACCTGAGAGCCAAACTGCCTGCAGATAGGCCCCAGAAGGACGCCTGCCTCGTGCTTATGGCAGCCTCCGGGAAGCTATTACACCAGCCCAAGCCGACCGCGGCCCAGCTGGCCAAATGGCTCAGGATATCGGGGTATCCGGTTCAAAGAATGGACAGGGCCCTTCAGGAAGCCATCGCCCAAGGCGAGATCCTGTCTTCCGGGTCACGCCGGGCCAGACGCTACGAACTGACGGGGCCAGGACGGATCAAAGCCTACCTTTTGGCGCACCAGCTGAGCACGCTCGTCGCAACAGCATAAAAAACAGGCCGCACCGGCGAGAAAACCCATGCCAAACCACAAAGGGGAGATTCATCCATTCACACCAAGCACTTACGATAAGATATATTATGTTGCATTGAAGAACAGTGCAGGCGAAATAATAATCCAATAATATGCATCATAAAAACATATATAACTATTTAAAAACAATCATTTTTTAATACAATCAAATGTGTTTTATTAGATTTCCATAACTAGCAGTCTGAAAATACGCAAAATTTCGATGAATTCCAGCGAAGCCCCCGGAAAATATTTTTTGACAGAAAATCATCTGACAAAAGACGCCGAAAAGTTGGCAACATTTGGGGGAACCCTATCCGGGATCACCCCTGCAGCAAAAACCAAGGACTGGCGCAGATCTCCGGAACCCTGAAAATTGGCAGCCCTTAAAAAACCAGGGGAGGGGGACTCCCCCCCTTCAAACAAAAAAAGAGGAAAATCTGCCAAGATCAAGAAAAACCAAGGAAGAAGGGACGGATCAAAACAACCAAGAAACTCAAAAAATGACCGAAGTGTAAAAAACCATCAAGGGAACAGAAACATCGGATGGTTTGAAAAAACCAGATAGGCTGAGCCTGCAAAAAACCTAAAAAGACCCTTTGTTGGTCTCAAAAGACTGGAAATTACCTAAAAATCAGCCAATTTCTTGGCAAATCAAGTCCCTGATGGTCTCGCGGCGACGTATTAGGCGAGTTTTTCGCCCGGAAACGAGCACTTCCGCAGGCTTCGGCCTGGAATTGTACTGGGAACTCATGGCAAAGCCATAGGCGCCAGCCTGGCGTACGGCCAGGATGTCTCCTGGCTCCACAGGAGGCAGGAGCCTTTGCCGCGCCAGGAAGTCCCCTGATTCGCAGATCGGGCCGACCACATCTACCCTCTGCCTGAGACCAGGCCGCGGCCGAAGGGCCACGATGGGATGAAACGCCCCATAGAGCGCTGGTCTCGCCAGATCATTCATGGCCGCGTCCACGACGACAAATCGACGGCGCGACGTCTTCTTTCTATACAGGACTCTGGTCAGAAGGATGCCCGCCTCTGCGACAAGATAGCGTCCTGGTTCGATGATGAGCCGGGCCCGAGGCCAGGCGGCAAAGGCCCGCGAATAGGTCCGGGCTAGGCCGGCCAAGTCGAGCGCGCCTTCTCCTTGCTGACTGATGCCAAAGCCGCCGCCCATGTCGATGAGCGATACTTCAAGTCCCTCAGCTTCCAAGAGCCTCAGAATACGCGCTACGGCAGCCGCAGCACGGCCAAACGGCCCTGTGTCCCGTATCTGAGAGCCGATGTGGCAATGCAGCCCCTGGAAGCGCAGCCAGGGGCTCTTACGGCCCCGCCGGGCCATGGCCAAGGCATCTGCCTCTTCCACGCCGAATTTGTTCTCAGCACGCCCTGTGGTCACATGGGGATGAGTGCGCGCCTGAACATCCGGATTCAATCGGACACAGTAAGGCGCCGGCTTCCTCAGCCTGCGTGCCAGGTATTCCAAAGCATCGAGCTCTTCACTGGACTCAACATGAAAAGAAAGAATGCCGCGCCGCAAGCCCAGAGACATCTCTTCGGCGGTCTTGCCCACCCCGGAGAATACGGTCTTGTCCGGAGAAAATCCCGCCGCCCCTGCCCGCAGAAGCTCGCCCCCGGAGACAACCTCCGCCCCTGCCCCGGCCTGGGCCAGGATGCGGCAGACGGCCCGGCTGGAGTTGGCTTTCAAAGCATAACAGATCAATGTCCCAGGCCTGCGGAAGGATTTCCGCAGCCGGACAAGCCTCTCCTGAATATCGTCCTGGGAATAGACGTAGAGCGGCGTGCCGAAACGCCGAGCCAAGAGAGGAAGATCAGGCCTTGGATTTCGAGCGGCCATGACGAGGGGAGCGGCGGTTGAGCTCTCGAAGAGCCGCCTGGGCCTTGGCATCGTTGGGGACCAGATGCAGGACTTTCTGCCACAGTTCGCGGGCCTCGTCCGTGCGGTCGAGCTTGCGGCAGGCCATGGCCGCGGCCGCGTACATCGAATCCTTGGGGATGCCGAACTCGGGCTCGCTCTCGGAGGGAAGACTCTTCTGCATCAGGTCGAATGCTTCCTCGAAGCGCCCCTCCTCGAAGGCGATCCGGCCCAGATAGAACCGCGCCCGGCGGGCGGGCAGGCCTCCCGCGGCCTCGAGCTGATGGAAGCATTCCACCGCGCGATCCGCCAGTTTGCCCCCCCAGAGACTGAGGCCCAGATTCTCCAGGATCACCGCGTCCTTGGGATAGCGGAAACGCAGCCTCTCGTACTCCGTGACCGCCGAAGAGAAGTCGCCCTGGCGATAATAGATCTTGGCGGCCAGCATCCGCACTTCCTTGTCCTCCGGGCGATTGCGAAGGAATTTAAGGTACTCCTCCAAGGCAAAGGGATAGAGTCCCAGCTCCTGGTACATCGCCCCCAGACAATAGAAGAGCCGGATGTCCATCGCCCCCAAGCGGCGGGCGTCCTCCAGCTCATTGACGGCATCGGGATAGAATTCCTGCCCCTTCTCGAAATGGAGCGTCCCCAATTCCACGAGCGCCGCGATGTCCTGGGGATTGGCCTTCAAGCGCTCCTGCGAGATGGAGATGGCCGCATCGATCTGAGGCCGCGCGGGGACATCCTTGCGGAAACGCTGGAAGCGGAAAGGCCGCGCGAAACCGAAATAGAACAGGGCGCCCGCCAAAGCCACGGCCGCCAGCGTCCAGGCCGCGGCCCTCGGGGAGAGCCATTCCGCCGCCGGAAGCCTTCCGCTGGGCGGGGCTTTGATCCTCATGGCCGATGAGTCCAGACTCAATGGCGCCTCTCCGGAGAAAGCAGCTGGCCCAAAGTCAGGGGCGGAGGCGCTTTGAGGTACTGCGCCATGCGCTTGCGATCCCGAATATCCTCGTACTTGTTGATGGACACCAGGACGTCGAAGGTATTGGGGTTGACGCCGACAGCCACCCCGGACACCGGATCGCCGGCCTTGCCGCCGGACTGGGGATCATAGTCGACGGCGGCGCAAAAAGCGGACTGCCCCCCCTCCAGGGAGATCTTGAGGCCCTCCGGGGAGATCGCGACGATCTTGCCCTTGACGATGGTCTTGAGCGGGTACTTCTTGCGCACGGCATCCGCCGGATTGGGAGAAAGCTGTTTGATGCCCAAGGATGGAAGCTCGAGGGACTGGCCATCCGCGGGCTTGGACAGGACCTTCACCTTGATCTTGGAGCCCCGCTCGACTCCTTTGGGAAGTTTGGGCGCTCCCCAGGACACATCGCTCATGCGCACGAGCCCCTCGAGGCCGCCGATATCCACGAGCACGCCTTCCGCTCCCAAGCGCACGACCCTGCCGATGCGCACTTCGCCCACGCGCAGCTCGCCCAGGACCTGCGTGCGCCTCTTGACCGCTTCCTCTTCAAGAACGGCCTTGCGGGAGAGCACGAGCTGGCGCTTGGATTCATGGACCTCGATGATGTAGCAGCGCACGCCGGTGTGCACCATGCGGCTGGGAGTCCGCACCGGATGGAGGTCGGCCAACGACGAGGGTAGGAAGGCGGCCACTCCGCCGACGTCCACCATGAACCCGCCCTTGACCGAGGAGGAAACGCGGCCCCGGACGCGGGCCTTCTCCTGGAAAGCTTTGAGAGCGGCCGCCCAGCCGATCTCGGCCTTGGCGCGGCGATAGGACAACAGGACATGCCCGTCTCGTCGAGCAGAGCCGGTCTTCATCACCGGGACGCGCTGCCCCGCCGCGGGCAGCCGCGACCCGTCTTTTTTATCCGCGTCGGAGAATTCCGCGACCGGGATCGCGCCCTCGTTCTTCTCGCCCACATCCACCAGGACGAACTCCTGGGTGAGTGAGACGACCTTGACCCAGGTCACGTCATGGCCGGAGAGCTTCTCGCGCAGCTCGTCTTGGCCGGCCAGGAGAGCCTCCATGCTCATCTCCCCATCGCTCAGAGGCGCTTCGGCGCTGTCGTGCAAGGTTTCCATGCGTGTTCTCCTGAATAAGGGCTGAAGTATATTATAGTGAAAATCCGATGCGGCGCAGCATCTGTTGCGCCACTTCGCGCATGGTCAGCTGCGTGGAATCGATGACGATCGAGTCCTGGGCCTGCCGCAAGGGGTTGAGCTTGCGCCGCATGTTGTCGAGGTCCCGCGCCTTGATGGCCGCATGGATCCGGCGCAGATCGGCGGGCAGACCCAGGGTTTTCAGCTGCCGATGCCGCCGCCGGGCCCGCTCAGCGGCCGATGCGTCGAGATAGAACTTAAAATCGGCTTTCGGGAAGACATGCGTCGCGATGTCGCGGCCCTCCATCACGATGCCCCCCCGGCGCCCCAGCCGGCGCTGCAGCCGGCAAAGCAGCCGCCGCACTCCCGGGTTGGCGGCCACGACGCTGGTGCTGACGCTCACGCGCTCGGAGCGGATGTGCGCCCCGGCGGCTTGGCCGTCCACGAAAGTCCGCAGAACCACGCCGTCCGCCGCCGGCTTGAACGCCCACTTCAACCGCCGGGCCAGATGGAAAACAGCCTTCTGATCCTGGAGGTCCAATCCCTCCTCCAAGGCCCGCCAGGTGAGCGCCCGGAACATCTCGCCCGTGTTGATGAATCGGTAGCCCAAGCGCTTGGCCACGGACTGGCCGACCGTGGACTTTCCCACGCCGGCCGGACCGTCTATGGCGATGATGAGGCGTTTCCTAAAAACCTGCCGCTTCGACTTCGTCCGCTTTTTTAGCATCCAAAAAAGACGAGGAACTGTGGTCGACCACAGCAGGGCACCCAACAACTATGTCCGGACACAGTCATCTCATGCGGCAGCGTTGGCAGGAACCGTTTTCGTCGGCAATGGCTCCGGAGCCGGCATCTCCAAGAGTTGGGGCTTGGGGTCCATCTTCGGCGTGCGCCGCAGGGGCCTGACCCATTTGGTGAAGCTCGAGGGTTTGAGCGAATATTCGTGCACCAGACGCGCGACCTCGGAGATGGGACGGAAGTCCTCCCACGCGATGCGCAGGATCCGGACGCCTGCCTGCTCCATCTCGTTGATGAAGGCCTCGTAGTTCTCCTTCAGGTAGCGCAGATACTCGAGCGTGATCGTCTGCTCCATGCACCGGCCGCGGGCGTGGATGCGCTTGATGGCCGTCTCCGGGCGGCAGTCGAGATAGATCAGGAGCTGCGGGAAGACCAGCTCGCGCAGGACCATGTTGTCGAAGAGGTCGAGGTAGGTGTTGTAATCCATATCCGAGATGATCTTCTCGGGATGGTTGTTGAGCATGCGGGCGAAGATCGTATCCTCCCAGATGGTGCGGTCCTGCACCACGCCGCGGATCTTGCCCAGACTGATGCGGGTGACGAACTCGCGATGCTGGCGGAAGCGGTGGTTCAGGAGCCAGACCTGCATCATGGTCCCGTAGCTCTTCATGTCCTTGTAGAACTTGTCCAGGTAGGGGTTGCCGTCCACCTCCTCCAGGATGGGCTCGAAATTGAGCGCCTTCGCCAAATCCATGGTCAGAGTGGATTTTCCCACCCCGATGGTGCCTGCGATCCCGATGTAGCCCTCAGCGAACATAAAAGCCTCCCCCGGGGAATCTCAGCCCGGCCTGATCTCCGCTTCCACGCCTCGCAGCGCCAGCTTCAAGTCGTCCGGACTCGACGCCGCCTCCATCGCATCCGCTTCCCTGACCAACCCTTCCTTCATAAGACGGACCAAGGACTGGTTGAACGTCTGCATCCCGTAGAACTGCCCCTTGGCGCAGGCCTGCACGATGCCCCGCGAATCATTCTGTTCGATGAGCTTGCGCACGTGCGGCGTGACGATGAGGATCTCCATGGCGGGGACGCGCCCGCCCTGGACGCCCGGCAGAAGCCTCTGGCTGATGACGGCCCTGAGGCTCTCGGCGAGCTGGATGCGGACCAAGCCCTGCTGGTGCGGCGGATAGAGATCGATGACCCGCGAGATGGTCTGGACGGCGTCGATGGTATGCAGAGTGGCGAAGACGAGATGCCCGGTCAGAGCCGCCGTCAGGGCCGCGGAGGTCGTCTCCAGGTCGCGCATCTCGCCGACCAGGATCACGTCCGGGTCCTGGCGCATGGCCATGCGCAGGCCGTCGGCATAGGACGCGGTGTCGTCGCCGATCTCGCGCTGGGTGACGATCGCCTTCTTGTCCTTGTGCACGAACTCGACGGGGTCCTCGATGGTCAGGATGTGCTCGGCGCGCTGGTCGTTGATGTAATCCGTCATGGCGGCCAAGGTCGAGGACTTGCCCGAGCCGGTCACGCCCGTGACCAGCACGAGGCCCCGGCTGTTGTCCGCGATCTTGCGCAGGGTGGCCGCCGGGAGCTTGAGATCATCGAACGTGGGGCTGTGGGCGGGGATGAATCGGATGGCGAGAGACAGCCTCCCCCTCTGGCGGAAGGCATTGACGCGGAACCGCGCCACCTCGCCGACCTGGAAGGAGAAGTCGCATTCGCCGTGCTGGTCGAAGAGCTGGCGGGCGCGCTTGGTGACGATCTCGGCCAGCATGGCCTCAGCCTGGGCCTGGGACACGACCTCGTCGGAAACGGGGACGAGCTTGCCGTCCACGCGCAGATAGGCCGGCCCGCCGGCTCGGACGTGGAGGTCGCTGGCGTGCCGGTTGATCAGGGTCTGCAGGAGAGCCTGGAGATTCATGGGCATCGGAGTTTCCTCGTTTTGAGCCGCAGGAACGCCGGCTTGACCAGGTCCTCGCGGCTCGTCGCGACGGCCGCGCGGTCGGGCACGCTCCCCGGAGCCTGGCTTTGGTAGCGAGCCGCCAGAAGGCCCGGCCGCACGCCGGAGCGCAGAAGGCTGCGGTTGCCCCGCCGCTGGGGGAATCCCGTCGCGATGACCGTCACACGCAGGGTCTCTCCCAGGGATTCGTCGAACGCCTTGCCCATCTTGACCTTGGCCTCGGGACTCACCTGGCCCTGGATGAGCGCCATGACCTCTCCGAACTCGGCCAGGGTCAGCTTGGATTCGCGGCCCGTGACGTTGACGATAAGGCCCTTGGCCCCGTCGATGACCACGTTCTCCAAGAGCGGCGAGGTGACAGCGGCCTTGGCCGCGCGCGAAGCCCTGTTCGAGCCCGAGGCCTCGCCGTAGCCGATCAAGGCCTCTCCCGCGTCCTTCATGATCGCGCGCAGATCCGCCAAGTCCACGTTCAAGACGCCCGGGGTGGTGATGACGTCGGAGATGGACTGCACGGCCATGCGCAGGACGTCGTCGGCCTTGCGGAAGGCCTCCTCGGAAGGCGTCTCGACATCCACGATGTCGAAAAGCCGGTCGTTGGGGATGACGAGAAGCGTGTCCACGGCCTTGCGCAACTCCTGGATGCCCGACTCGGCGACGTTGGCGCGCAGAAGCCCCTCGAAATGGAACGGGCGGGTCACCACGCCCACGGTCAGGGCTCCCATCTCCTTGGCGATGCGGGCCACGACGGGCGCTCCCCCCGTGCCCGTGCCCCCGCCCATGCCCGCGGTCACGAAGACCATGTCCGTGCCGGCGAGCGTCTCCCTCAAAGCCGTCTCGGATTCCAAGGCCGCGGCGCGGCCCTTGGCCGAGTCGCCGCCCACGCCCAAGCCCTTGGTCAAGGTCTCGCCGATCTGGATGCGGGTCAGGGCTTTGCTGCGGCGCAGGTCCTGGGCGTCCGAGTTGGCCACCATGAGCTCCGCGCCCCTCAACCCCCCCTCCACCATGCGGTTGACGGCGTTGCCGCCGGCCCCGCCCACGCCGATGATCTTGATGATCGCGCGGGATTCCTGGAAATCCTCGGAGATCTGTATCTTCAAAACAGGTCCTCGAAGAGGCCCGTCAATCGCCGCATCCACGCCGGCCTCTGGCGCGACGTCTGGCGCGCCACTCCCGTGCCCCAGCGCGAGACCTGGGCGAAGGTCAACAGCCCCATGGCCGTGGCGTAGACGGGGCTGAACCATTTCTCGTCGCCCGCCACCTGCTCCGGGTGCGCGATGCCGACGCGCGCCTGCAGTCCCAGGATTTCCTCGGCCGCGGCGGCCACGCCGCGCATCAGCGAGCCTCCTCCCGTGAGGATGGCGCCGCCGGGGCTGACGAGGTCCGCGTAGGAGGAGCCCTGCAGGTCCTCGGCGATGATGGTGAAGATCTCCTCGACCCGGGGCAGGATGAAATTCATCATGATGCTGGCCTTGACCTTGTCCATCGTGCGGCCGTCCACGCGACTGAATTCGATTTCCTCGTCCCCGTTCATGAGCGAGGAGTGGGCGATGCCGTGCGTGATCTTGAGGCGCTCGGCCGTGGCCATGGAGGTGCGCAGCCCCACGGCCAGGTCGCGCGTGATGAAGTCCGAGCCGACGCCGATCTCCTTGGAGTAGCGCAGGCTTCCCTCGGAATAGACTCCCAGGGAGATCGACTGCCCGCCCAAGTCCACCAAGAGGGAGCCCAGATCCTTTTCCTCGGGCGTCACCAGCTCCTCGCCCGTGGCCAAAAGGCCGTAGACGAGCTCGCGGACCTCGAAGCCGGCCTGGGCCACGGCCTTCATGACGTTGTTGAGATGCGCGCTCGAGGCGGTGACGATGTGGACGTCCACCTCCAAGAGCGAGCCCTCCATCCCGACGGGATTGGGCACGCCGCGCTGGCGGTCCAGGGAAAAACTCTGGGGGATGACGTGGAGGATCTCCCGGTCCGAGGAGAGGGGGATGGCCTTGGCGTTGGCCACGACACTCTGCACGTCCTCGGCCGTGATCTCGCGGTCCGTGCGGGCGATGTTGAAGGCGCCCTTGTTGTTGAAGGACTGCAGATGCGTGCCGCGCACTCCGAGGAAGAGCTCCGAGACCGTGACGCCGGCGGCGGCCTCCGCCTCTTCCACGGCCTGGCTGACGGCAGACTTGGTCTCCAGGATATTGACCACGACCCCGCCGTTGATGCCGCGGCAAGGAACGCTCGCGCCCCCCAAGACGCGCAGGCGGTCGCCCTCGGGTTCGGGAGTGCCGATGAGGCAGGTCACCCGGCCGCTGCCCATGTCGAGCCCCGCCACCACCTCGGGCTTCGCCATCAGAGAACCCCCGCGGCCCGGCTGCCCAAAGGCTTGATCAGAAGCCGGCCGTCCTCGAAATACCGCAGATCGGCCACGCAGGCCCCCGGAAAACCGCGCCGCGCGTCGCTCAAGGCCTGGCCGAGGCGGTCGAGCTTCTCAGCCGTCCAGCGCAGGTCGCCCCAGAGGATGCGGCTTCCGTCGTTGAGGGCAAGCTCCCAGCCTCCGCCGCCCGCATAGCGCACGAGCTTGAGCGGCGCCGGCAAGGCCGAGGATCGGCTGATGACGCCCAGAGCCGACACCATCTCCCGGCGCTGCTCCGGCGCAGCGGCGCCGAACTCGAAGACGACCGACGCCTCGGGATAGAGCCCTTGCGGCGCGGCGAAGAGACTGCCGTCTTCATCCACGAAACCCGCCGCTCGCCCAGGCAGCGCGGCGCGACCCAAAGCCGTCCGCAGCCGCACTTCCACGCGCGCGCTGTGATGGAGCCAATCGCGGCGCACGCGGACGACCCGCAGGGCGGCGAATCGTTCGGGGAGCTCCGCCAGGCGCCGGGAAAAATCCAGGCCCGGTTCATGCAGATAGGCGGCCAGGGGCTCCTGCAAAAGCTCGGGGGCCCCGCTCACGGCCACGGAATCGATGCGCCCATTGAGGCGAGCCCCCAGCTCTTGCACATCCGGCAGGGAATGGACCATCTGACGCAGGGTCAGGGCCGCGGCCGCCGCCAGGATGAACACGGCGGCGCCGACCGCCAGAATTTGCAGGTGATGGCGCCGCGCCTTGGGACGCCAGGCGACGCTCTGCCGGCAAAGGCGGGGATTAGGATTCATAAAGCATCCCTTCCCGCCCCGCCCGACAGCCGATGAAAATCTGAAAAACGGAGTCTAGGTTTAATCGCGTAAATTTTTATTTAAGAGCTGATAGGAATTCTATCACCTTTCCCGCGCGGTTGCAATTTTACGACGAGAGAGTTAAATATGGAATATCTTGATTTTCAAACATAGGTCGAAAGACCCCCCCGCCTCTGGGTCTTTCGCCCCTCGCCTTAAGGGTCTTTTTTCTTTATCCTGGAATCGATGTCCACCTCCTGCTGGCGGAAAACTTGGACTGCGGCCCTCGCTGCAGGCTGCCTCCTGCCCGCGGCGCTCGCGCAGGCCAAGGAACTGGGCTTCGATCCGCCCGACGAATCCTTTGCCGATTGCATCCACCTTCCGACGGATCAGCGAAAGGTCTTGGCCGGCATCCACACCCGATCCACCCAGGCCAAGCAAGCGCGAGGCTGGGACATCGAAGCGCTGTTCACCGGATCCGGCCTTCCCGGCCATCACCCCACTGTGGCCGCAACCCCGAGAAGCGAAGATCAGACGGCCTCGGATCCCCTCTGGAAAAAATTCGAATCCTTCTATGTGGAGCAGTTCCAACGCCGCGCGCTCAACGACCTCTGCGGCAACATCCAGCTCCCGCTCAAGGGCAGCATCCCCATGCCCGCGGCGCTCGCCAAGATCGGAGGCAATGCCCAAGTTCCCATCGGCATCAAGCGCTCCCTGATCCATTATCCCAACAACACCCTGGGCATCGTCGACAATTCAGAATTAGGGATCTCCTTGGGATACTCCAAAGGCTGGTCCTTCCTGGCCAAAAACATCAACCTTCCCATCTCCATCTCTCCGCAAGCCAGTCTGGACGGCAATGCGTACGTGATCCGCCCCTTGGGATCCGCGGATTCCTGCGCGCAGATCAAAAAACTCCTCAATCTGATGGATTTCAAAACGGTCATTGATGTCTCGACCCAGAGCCTCTCCTCCATGATCGTCGCAGAGCAATGGCAGCTGCCCCTGAACCTGGGGGCTTCAGGTAGCGTGGGCGCCTCGCCCAACGTCAACATCCCCCTCGGCTTGGTCACGGTCACTCTCTCCTACGGAGCCTCCAAACAGGAGACAGCCACTGTCACCGTGTTCCGATCGAGCCCGGAGCAGATCCGCCTGCGCCTGCGCATCGACCGGGCCCTGGTCACAACCCCGGGCGCCGGCATCCATCCCTCCATCCCCATCCTGGGCCTGGCCCATTGGCCCTCCTGGATGGAGAACTCCTCTCCTCGATGGACGGGGAAACAAGCCCCCGGCTTCCTTGATGATCAGATCCACAACGTCCTCTTGGGCGAGATCAACCACTACCTCTGGACGACGCTGGAAAGCGCGGCGCCGAAAACAGACGGCCGCATGATGTTCTTGGAGTTCCTCATCCAGACCAACGACCCGAAGCAGATGCAGGCCCTGGCCGACTTCCTCAAAGGTCAGGTGAGCGCCCTTTTTCTCCTGCATAAGATCACCGCCCATGCCGAACATATCTTCACGGATCCGCAGAACGGCGACCAGAACGAGCATCTCAACCGTTTGAAGAAGAAATACGCCCGCCTCGGCACGCCCACCCGCCTGGCCGCGGACGACTACACCCACGAGCCGGACAAGCTGGGACAGCTGCACGCGCGGCTGCCACTCATCGGAGAGTTCAGCACGCTGCATGCCCGCGATCAGCACCATATCCTGATCCAGGGACAACCCGGCACGCTCTTCATCGATGAACGCTCAAAACTAGCCTCCTTAAGCGCCTGGGATGTGCCGTTTTTCGGCTATCTCGTCAAGAGGGATCATCTCAAGACAGCGGAAGCCTACATCCCCCTCGACGATCACGGCCAGGCCGAGCATCCCTTTCTGATCTACACGAAGCATGGCGGCGTGCTGCGCAGCGGAGAAAAGAAAGTCCGCGGCATGGCCGATGAAGCCAACTCCCTTCTGCATTATCTCGGGGCCCTGGGCCCAGGGACGAACCCGGACGCGGAGATCCCGACCGCCCAACTCTTTACTTCCACCGCATCGAGCTCCGGCCTGAGGCTCTATCGCTCCGCCTCCTTTTCGATCAACCTGCTCCTCAAGGAAAAATGCCTCGCGGACATCTTCGCGGCTCCCGCCGAGAAGATCATCCAGGCTTTCGTCCACACGCTCACCGGGACCGCGCGCCGCTCCATGGATGCCGTTCTCTCCTTGGCGACGATCGAGAAAGACGGGAGCCTCTCCTACGATTCCAGAGCCTTGATGCAGGCCCTGCACCTGCTCCGGGACCAAGCCGCCCCCCGGATCCTGGGCCAGATCGACCGTCTGGCGCGTTCCGCGGTTTTCCTCGCCGCGGACATCCTGGAAGCCGGCAAGAAAAATTGGACCGGCCGGATGACCGCCCTGACGGACATCCTCTCCGGCAAGGGCCGCTGCGGCTTGAAGCATGAGGCGGTCATGAAGGTGCTCCTCCAGCTCATCCAGAAGCCCGCGGACGGCAGCCCGGTGGACATCTATGGGAAATTCTTCTTTACGACGAACAAGAAGCTGGGCGGCGAAGAGGATGTCATGGTCCAAGGCCAATTCCAGAAGGAACAGATCGACGAGAAGGTCCGAGCCGTCCTGGATGAGGAATCCCGATTGCAGCCGCCTTCCCTGACGCACGACTGACCGCTGTCCGCTGGAAAAAGGTAAGATAGCGCCATGCCGCCGCGCTGGCTCGACCGCCTGGAAAAACGCCTGGGATTTCTCGCCGTGCCGGGTCTGGCCGCTCTGCTCGCCGGGATGAACGCCTGCGTCGGCCTCCTCACGCTCTTCAAGCCGGAATTCCCCGACAGGCTGCTCCTCGACCCCGCCGCGATCCTCTCCGGCGAAGTCTGGCGCGCCGTCACCTTCCTCTGCATCCCGACACAGACCTCGCCGCTGTGGCTGGCCGTCTGGGTCATCCTCATCTATTCCATCATGCGCGCCCTTGAGAAGGCGTGGGGCGAGTTCCAGTTCACCCTCTATCTTCTCGCCGGAGCCTTGGCGACCGCCGCCGCCGCACTCGCCTCGGGTCTGTGCCTCGGCAGCGGGCCTCTCCAATTGAGCCTCTTCTTGGCGTTCGCGCGCTTGAACGGAGAGATGCAGCTTCTTATCTTCTTCGTCCTTCCCGTCAAGGTGCGCTGGCTGGCGCTCCTGGCTTGGCTCTGGGCCGCGTGGGCCATCCTTTTCGCCGGAGGCGCCGCGCGCATCGCCGTGGCGGCGGGCCTGGCCAACTACGCGCTGTTCTTCGGTCCAGAGCACTGGAACTCTTGGCGGAGCTGGCGGCGATGACCTGGATCTTGGCCGTCCTGCTGGCTCTGCCGGCCGCCGCGGTCCCCCGGACTGCGGAGCGCCCCTCGGTCAAACTCATCGCCTACGATCCCTCGGGCAAGCTCCTGGGGCTCTCCGAACTCCTCGCCTTCATCGGACGGGCCGACCGGGACGTGCGCCGCTCGGGCCTGATGGCGACCGCGCCGGATGAGATGTCCTGGGCCCGCTGCGTCCTCTCGGAAAAAGATCATGTCCCGACCTTGAGCTGGGAGCGGTTCGACCGCATCCACATCACTCTCCCCTGGCCCGTCCGGGACGACGGATTCTCCACGGTCTGGCTCGACAAGGAAGGCGCGGGCTTTGGCAACGGCGACGAGGTCCGGCTCAACGAGGAGATCGCCGTGACGCAATACCGCCGCTTCAAGGAATCCCGCGAGCGGCGCATGAACGAAGGGACGCCGATCTACAAGCCGGGGGTCAAGGCGCGCGAAGCGGCCCAACGCGCCCAAGCCCTGATGGCGCAGGCCTATAAAGAGAATTCCCCCGTTCCTCGCGCCCGGGCCTTCGACGCGGCCCTGCAGGCGGTCTCCCTGGCCTGGCAGCACCTGCTCACCGAACACGGCCGCCAGATCGCGCTGGCCGAAAAAGACAAGAGCGCGCTGCGCTTCGGCCTGACCATCGACGAGGCGATCTTCCAGCGCCTCAACCGCTATGAGCGCCTCATCGCCGCCATCCGGCGCTCCCGGGCCGATTCAGTCCGGCTCGTCTTCAGGAGCAACCCGGATGACTTCACCTACGCGCATCTGAGCTCCTTCAATGAATACGACTCCATCGTACAGGCGCTCGAAGAAAAGAACCTGCGCGTGCTGGGCGTGGTCCTGGAGACAGGCGCGTGGCCCCGAACCCTGACGCCGGCGGTCTACGCCGAACGCGTCAAGAATCTGGCCCTGCACTACAAGGGCCGCCTGCATTCCTGGGAGGTGGGCAGCGAATTGAACGGCGACTGGCTCGGGGGCGCGAAAAATCCGCTCACGCCGGAGAAAGTCTTCGCCATCTATTGCGCCGGAGCCGCCAAGGCCAAGGAGATCGATCCCTCCCTGGAGACCGTGGCCAGCCTCTACTGGTGGTCGGCAACGGCGCCGGACGAGGAGCACGCGCTCTCCGGCTGGCTCAAGCGCTACGTGCCCCAAGGCTTCGGCAAGGACTTGGACGTCGTCGCGGTGAGCCTGCAGCCGGACGAAGCGCCCGTGGGCATGGCCTTCGAGGGCCTCTTCGATCTCCTCCGCCGCCAGCTGCCGTCCCAACGCCTCATGCTGGGAAACCTCGGCTATGCCGAAGAGGACAAGGTCGCGGGCTACTGGTGGTTCAAGACCGACGACATCCCGGCCGCCCGACAAGATCTCCTCGCGTTCTCGCTGGCAGCGACTTGCGCCATGCCGAAATCACTGGGCGGCGGCTACTGGTGGCAGAGCCTCGAGCAGCTGCTCCCAGGCCAGGGCAGCTCTCCGGAACTCTACGGCGTCTATGCCAAAACCCTGCGCCGGCTCGGGCGCTAGGCCGGATTTCTTTGTATAATGGCCGCCGACGAGCTCGTAGCTCAGGGGTAGAGCATACGCCTTTTAAGCGTAGGGTCGTGGGTTCGAATCCCACCGGGCTCAAGGTTTTTGCCTCCATCGTCTAACGGTTAGGACGCGGCCCTTTCAAGGCTGAAACAGGAGTTCGATTCTCCTTGGAGGCGCCAGTTTCCATCGACATCCCATGACAGCGACCTGCCCAGCCTGCCTGGCGCCCAACGCGCGCTTCGCCCTCAAGACGCTGCTCTATCGCGGCTGCGCGCGGGACATCTATGACTGCCCCGACTGCGGGGCCTCGTTCCACCATCCCCTGCCCAGCCTCGAAGACATCGCCCGCTGCTACCCGCCGTTTTATTTCCAGGGCTTCTTCCGACAGTATTGGAAGGATTACTACAAAGGCCGCGCCTTGGCCAAACGCCTGCTTCCCTGGCGGCGATCAGGCAGCTTCTTGGACGTGGGCTGCGCACTGGGCACACTCTTAGCCGGGATGCGGGACCATTCCGGCTGGAAGGTCTCCGGTCTGGAGTTCTCCGAGACAGCCGCGGCCATGGGACGAGAGCTCAACCATGTCGAGATCGCCTGCGCAGGCCTGGCCCAGGCGCCGTGGCCGGACGCCTGCTACGATTGCATCCATATCAACAACGTCCTGGAACACGAAAGCGAGCCCGAAGCCGCCGTGCGCGCGGCGGCCCGGCTTTTGAATCCGGGAGGAAGGCTGCTGCTCACCATCCCCAACGGGCCGGTGGATATCCTGGCCAACCGCCTGCTCTACGCGAAGCACGGGCCTCTGGCGACTCGCCACGGCGGGCACCTGTTCTTTTTTTCGCGCCGTTCTCTGAAGCTGCTGCTCGAACGCTGCGGCCTGGAAGTCCTTTCGATCCGGTGCTTCCACTTCAAGCTGGGAGCCAAGGCGCGCGGCTGGCTGCCAGGCTCTTGGCGGAAATTCCTGGCCCAAGCCCCGAAATCCTGGGCCCAGGCGGAGGAGGGCTGCACCTTGGAGCAGGGCCGCAAGCTGATCGGCCCACAGCCCAGTTGGATGCTGTACTGGCTGCTCCAACAGTCCAGACGCCTCTGGCGTCTGCCCTACACCGATTTCGGCTACGATCTCGAGGTGATCGCGCAAAGATTCTGACAGGGCATTGACAAAAAGCAGTGCGGGGGTCATAATATGACCATGGCCTTCCGGCTCCTGCGCGTCACCATGGCCGGCGCCCTTTTATGGATGGGGGCACATGTCTGCCTGATGCCTCAGGCCGACTGCGAGAGTCATTCCGCGCCGCCCTGCCACTGCCACCATGGGAACCTGCCGCGCTGCTGCAGCGGCGTTCACCTGGTGGAGGCCGGTGTCGCATCCGACGTCAGCATCGCGGCGACACAACAGCCCATCTCGCGCGCGGTTGCGGCCAATCCGGGGCTGAGCCCGCGCCAGGCCGCAGACCTCCATCAAAACTTTCTTGCCGTCAACGAAACTCCTCCTGAACATTCGCCTCCGCGGGAATGCTTCGGTCGTTCCCCCCCCACCGCTTAACCGCTCGGCAGCATGCCGTGCCGCCGACATTCGAACTGTCACGCTAGCCTATTGAACTCGGATATATAATAAGAGGAATGATATGACAAAACTTAAGAAAACAGCATCCTTGATCATGGCGGTTGTTTTTTGCGCCGGGACCTTGCCGCCGATCGTCTTCGCCGTGGGAGAAAAGACCCCCGCAGCGGTGCGGCAGTCCAAACCCAAAAAGAAGGGCAAACCCATTGCACCCGCTTCCCAGAAGACATCCGCAGGGAAGAAAAAGGCGGCCGCGCCCATCGCTCAATATGTCTGCCCCATGGGAGATTACAGCGGCCCCATGACCAAGGACGGCCGCTGCCCGAAGTGCGGGATGGCCCTCCAGGAGAAGAATTAGCTATAAATGCTTGACCCAGCAGGGAGGTTGAAGATGCCGGCCATCGCGATGCTTTCGCTTTTCCTCATCTCGTCGGCGACGCACGCTCAGGCTCTGCCGACGATTTCCACCGGGACGGTCAGTCTCCAGCAGGTTCTGGAGCTGGTGCGTCGCGACAACCCGGAGATCCTGGCCGCGCATAAGCGCTGGGAGGCGGCGGAGAAACACATCCTACAGGCCGCCACCCTGGATAAACCCCGTTTGGACCTGGAGCGTATGTATGTTCCTACGGGCAACAACGCCGTGCCTGATACCGAGAGGGCCATCTCCGTGACGCAGGACGTCCCCTTCCCGACCAAGCTCTATTACCGGCACGGCTTGGCAGCCAAGGACGCCGAGATCAGCGAACAGGCTTACCGGGCCAAACTCAATGGAATCATCGCCCGGGCCCGCACCGCCTATGCCTCGCTCTTCCTCGCCGAAAGAAGCCTCTCCATCTTCGATGAGAATATCGACGTCATGAGACGATTCGCAAGGGTGGCTGAGTCCAAGGTGGCCGCCGGCAGGAGCCATCCCTCAGACGCGCTCAAGGCCCAGGTGGAGCTCACGCGCATGCTCAACATGCAGGTGGCGCTGGAAGGCGAGAAAGAGACCTCTCAGGCAACGCTCAACGCCCTGATGGGCCGCGATGCCTCGGCTATGCTGGCGACAGCCAAAGAACCGGTGACGGCCGCGCTTTCCGCGCGGTTCGAGGACTTGGAATCAACGGCGCTGTCCGAGCGCCCCGAGCTGCGGGAGGCTTCATTGGCCTCGCAACGTGCGGGCTCTTCCCTCTCTTTGGCGCGATCCGACTATCTGCCGGACTTGATGCTCCAATACCGTCGGCGCCACGATCCGCAACGCGGCGGCACTTATGACGCGATCCTCGGGCTCTCCCTTCCCCTTTGGTTCTGGAAGCCGGCGGCCATGGTGGCTGAGGCTCAAGCGAGTCGGCAAGCCGCACAGGCCGAACTGCAGGCTGAAACGCTGGCGACCCGCGCGGACGTGAGGACTGCCTGGGCCCGGGCCCGGACCGCCGGTCGGCTGCTGGAGGCCTATCGCACGGCCTTGCTGCCTCAGGCCGAGGAGTCGCTCAAGATCGCGGAGTCCGGCTACCGAGCCGACAAGAGCAGTTTTCTCGACCTGCTCGATGCCCAAAGATCCCTGCTGAATTATCAGTTGGAGTACTATCAGAATATGGCCGCATACGAACAGCGCGCGGCGGACCTGGCGCGCGTCGTCGGCCGGGAGCTGTGACATGACCAAAAAGAAACGCCTGGCGGCGTCCGCGATCGCCCTGGCGCTCGTGGCAGGCGTCTTCTTCAGCCGCGTCACTCATCACGGCTGGTCCTGGCATAGGAGCGCCGCTCATGCGGTCCAATACTATTGTCCCATGCATCCGACCTACGTCTCCGACAAACCCGGCTCCTGCCCGATCTGCAACATGACGCTCGTGCCCATGGAAGAAAAGACCTCGCCGACCTCCTCGGCGACAGGCCGCATGATCTGCATCCTGCATAAATGCAAGATGCCGCATTGCATCATGGAACTGCCGCACCGTGTCGGGGAGAAGGTGACATGCCCGGTCTGCGGGACCCGGATATTCGACGCTCCCGCCGATGCCAAACCGCTCTACTGGCGCCATCCCATGCGGGCCGAAGTCACGTCGCCGGTCCCGAAGAAAGACGAGATGGGCATGGATTACATCCCGGTCTACGCCGAAGAAAAAGTCGATGTCCCGGTCGAAGGCCAGGCCGCCGTGGTCATTTCCGAAGAGCGCCGCCAGATGATCGGCATGAAGTCCTCACTGGTGAAGCGCCGGGATCTTAATATCGTGGTGCGGGCCAGCGGCAAGGTCGCCTATGACCCAGACCTCTACAACGCGCTTTCCGAATACCGCGAAGCGGTCAAAGCCCGGGAGAAGGTCAAGGACAGCCCCTATCCGGACTCCCTGGAGCGCGCGGACGCTCTGGTGAGCGCTTCGGCCCTGCGGCTGCAGCAGATGGGTTTGTCGCAAACGCAAATAGAGGCAAGCGGCAAGGCCCAAGAATTGCCCAAGAATCTCATCTTGGGCAGCGCCGGCGGCAGCGTCTGGGTCTATGCGCAGATTTACGAATACGAGATCGGGTTGGTCAAGCCGGGGCAGCGCGCGGAGATCACGGCGCCGGCCTATCCCGGAAAGGTGTTCCCTGGTTCGGTCAAGAGCGTCAACCCCATCCTTTCGGCCGAGACCCGCACCCTGCAGGTCCGCATCGAGGTTCCGGACCCGCAAGGCGTCCTGAAGCTCGAGATGTACGTCAACGCGGCCATCCGCGTGGATCTGGGCAAACGTCTGGCCTTGCCCGAAAGCGCCCTGATCGACACCGGGGAGCGCAAGATCGCCTTCGTCGACCTGGGTGAAGGACGCATCGAGCCGCGCGAGCTGCGCGTCGGCCCCCAGGCCGAAGGCTATTATGATCTCCTTTCGGGGATTTCCGAAGGAGAGAAGGTCGTGACCAGCGCCAACTTTCTCATCGATTCGGAGTCAAAGTTAAAGGCGGCTATAAGGAAACCTCATGATTGAAAGACTGATCGCCTGGTCCGCGCGAAACAAGTTCATCGTCCTGCTGCTCGTCGCTGGGGCTTTGGCCGCGGCCTATTACTGCATCAGGAACTCCCGCTTGGACGCGATCCCGGACCTCTCGGACACCCAAGTCATCATCTACTCCCGCTGGGACCGCTCGCCCGACGTCATCGAAGACCAGGTCACCTACCCCATCGTGACCGCCCTGTTGGGAGCGCCCAAGGTCAAGGCGATCCGGGGCTTCTCCGACTTTGGGTACTCCTACGTCTACGTCGTGTTCCAGGACGGCACCGACGTCTACTGGGCACGCAGCCGGACGCTGGAATACCTGAGCAAGATATTGCCGCAGCTGCCCGAGGGCGTGCGCACCGAACTCGGGCCTGACGCGACCGGGGTCGGCTGGGTCTATCAATACGCTTTGGTGGACAAGAGCGGCCGGCACAACTTGGCCGAACTGCGCAGCTTCCAGGATTGGTACCTGCGCTACTATTTGCAGTCCGTGCCGGGAGTGGCCGAGGTCGCCTCGATCGGTGGGTTCCAGAAGCAGTATCAAGTCAACGTCGACCCCAACGCCCTGATCGCCTACAACGTGCCGCTCGCCAAGGTCGTAGATGCCATCCGCGACGGAAACAACGATGTGGGCGGCCGGCTGGTAGAGTTCTCAGGCAAGGAATACATGGTCCGCGGCCGAGGCTATGCCAAGTCCGTGGCCGACATCGAAAGCATCGTGGTGGGCCAAGGCAAGGGCGGCACGCCCATCCTGGTCAAGAACCTCGGCCATGTGGCGCTCGGCCCTGACATCCGCCGGGGAGTCGCGGATTTGGACGGCGAAGGCGACACGGTCGGAGGCATCGTGGTCATGCGCACCGGAGAGAACGCCTTGAACGTCATCGCCAGGGTGAAGGCCAAGCTCGAGGAGGTCAAGCCTTCTCTGCCCGAAGGCGTAGAGCTCGTGACGACCTACGACCGTTCCGACCTCATCCACCGGGCCATCACCACTTTAAAGGAAGAACTGATATTGCAACTTGTCATTGTCAGCCTGGTAATCCTGGTATTCCTTTGGCACATACCGACGGCCATCATTCCCATCGTGACCATCCCCATATCGGTGATCCTCGTTTTCATTCCCATGTTCTTCATGGGCCTCACCGCCAACATCATGTCCATCTCAGGCATCGCCATCTCCATAGGTATCCTCGTGGACGGGGCCATCGTGGAGGTCGAGAACGCCTATAAGAAGCTGCAGCTCTGGATCGAGGGCGGCAGAAAAGGAGATTTTCACGAGGTGCGGCTTAAAGCCCTGCAGGAGGTCGGCCCGGCGGTCTTTTTCTCGCTCTTGGTCATCGCCGTAGCCTTCCTTCCCATCTTCACCTTGGTGGACCAGGAGGGACGCCTCTTCAAACCCTTGGCCTACACCAAGAACCTGGCCATGGCCATCGCCGCGGTCTTGGCCGTCACCTTCGACCCGGCCGTCCGGATGCTGTTCAGCCGGATGGACTTCTTCACTTTCAAACCGTCCTGGCTCTGCCGTCTGACCAACCAAGTCACGGTCGGCAACTACTATCCGGAGGAAAAGCACCCGGTCAGCCGCTTCTTGTTTCGGGTCTATGAGCCGGCCTGCCGCTTCGTCCTGCGCCATCCCTACAAGATCATCGGCGCGGCGGCTCTGCTGGTGCTGACCACGATCCCAGTCTATCTGCACCTGGGCTCCGAGTTCATGCCTCCCTTGAACGAAGGGACCATCCTCTACATGCCGACCACGCTGCCAGGGATTTCAGTCACCGAGGCCCAGAGTCTTCTGCAGACCCAGGACCGCCTACTCAAGAGTTTCCTCGAGGTGGAGTCCGTCTTCGGCAAGGCCGGACGGGCCGAGACCTCGACAGATCCGGCCCCTTTTTCCATGATGGAGACGACCGTCGTACTCAAACCTCATGAGCAGTGGCGAAAAAAGACCAGATGGTACTCGTGGATGCCGGAGCTTGTTCAGAAGCCTCTCCGCCATCTCTGGCAGGACCGGATTTCTTGGGATGAGCTCGTCTCCGAAATAGATGCCAAGATGCGCTTGCCCGGCGTGACCAACGCCTGGACCATGCCGATCAAGGCGCGCATCGACATGCTGAGCACAGGCGTGCGCACTCCCATCGGCATTAAGGTTTACGGCTCGGATCTCAAAGAAATCGAACGCCTGGGGACCGAGCTCGAAGTCCTGCTGCGCGATGTGCCCGGCACACGCAGCATCTACGCGGAACGCACCGCCGGCGGCTACTTCGTCGACTTCACCCTTAAACGGGACCAGCTGGCGCGCTACGGCCTGACTATTAAGGAAGCTGAGATGGTCATCATGACCGCCATCGGCGGCGAGCCCGTCACGACCACGGTTGAGGGCCGAGAGCGCTACACGGTCAGCGTGCGCTACGCCCGGGAGCTGCGCGACAATCTGGAGAAGCTCCGGCGCGTGGTCGTGCCGACCGCCAACGGCGCGCACGTGCCGCTGGCGCAATTGGCCGACATCGAGCTTAAGCTGGGCCCGGCCATGATCCGCAACGAAAACGGCCTCCTAGCCGGCTATGTCTACGTCGACGTGGCGGACCGCGACATCGGGAGTTACGTCCAGGAGGCCAAGGCCAAGGTCGCCACAGCCCTTCGGCTGCCCACAGGGTATTCCCTGCAATGGAGCGGCCAGTACGAGAACATGGCCCGCGTCAAGGAAAGGCTCAAGATCGTCATTCCGCTGACACTCTTCATCATCCTCTTCCTACTGCATATGAACACCCGCTCTTGGGCTAAGACCGGCATCGTCATGCTCGCGGTGCCCTTTTCTCTGATCGGGGCCGTCTGGCTGCTCTGGCTGCTGAGCTATAACGTCTCCATCGCGGTGTGGGTGGGAATGATCGCCCTGATGGGTCTCGATGCCGAGACAGGCGTCTTCATGCTACTCTACCTGGACATGGCCTACGCCGACAGGGTGCGCCAGGGTCTCATGCGCACGGAGTCGGACCTCGAAGAAGCGGTGGTGCACGGCGCGGTCAAGCGCGTGCGGCCCAAGCTGATGACGGTGGCCTGCGCCTTCATGGGCCTGGTCCCGATCATGTGGTCGCTGGGCACCGGCGCGGACCTCATGAAGCGCATCGCCGCGCCCATGATCGGCGGCTTGTTCACGAGCTTCCTGCTGGAACTGCTGGTCTATCCGCCGGTCTTCTATCTCTGGAAGTGGCATCATGAGATGAAGAAGGGGACGGTGGATATGAGAGGAATCTGCGATGCAAAAAGCTGACAACGCGATCGAACTGATAGGCAACACTCCACTGCTCCAGGTGCGCAATCTCGGCACAGGGCCCTGCAAACTCTTTTTAAAGTTGGAGAATCAAAACCCCGGCGGCTCCATCAAGGACCGCATCGGCCTCTCCATGATCGACGCGGCCGAAAGGGAAGGCAAGATCCGCAAAGGCTCGACCTTGATAGAAGCCACGGCCGGCAACACGGGGCTGGGACTCGCCCTGGTCGCGGCCCAGAAGGGCTACAAACTGATCTTGGTCATCCCGGACAAGATGAGTCAGGAGAAGATATCTCACCTGCGGGCTCTCGGAGCGCAGATCGTGCTCACCCGGTCCGACGTGGAGAAGGGGCATCCGGAATACTATCAGGACCTGGCCGAGAAGCTCTCGCGCGAAACCCCGCAGAGCTTCTACGTTAACCAATTCAACAATCCGGCCAATCCCGCGGCTCACGAGCAGACCACGGGCCCTGAGATCTGGGAGCAGATGGAGCATCGCGTGGACGCCGTGGTCTGCGGCGTGGGCTCGGGCGGCACGATCACGGGCTTAAGCCGCTTCTTTGCGCGCGTGTCTCCCCAGACTGAATTCGTGCTCGCGGATCCGGCCGGCTCGGTCCTGGCGGCGTACATCCAGACCAAGAAGCTCGGCCAGGCCGGCTCCTGGTTCGTGGAGGGGATCGGCGAGGATTTCATCCCCCCCATCGCCGACCTCTCGCGGGTCGCGAAAGCCTACACCATCGATGACGCGGAGAGCTTTTCTACGGCCCGCGAACTCCTGCGCAGCGAGGGGGTGCTGGCCGGCTCCTCCACTGGGACTCTTTTGGCCGCCGCCCTGCGCTATTGCCGGCAAAGCCCCGAGCCCCGGCGCGTGGTCACCTTCGTCTGCGACACAGGCAACAAGTATCTCTCCAAGATGTTCAACGACTATTGGATGGCCGACCAAGGCTTCCTGAAGAGAGCCTCTTGCGCAGACCTGCGGGATTTGGTCAGCCGTCCGTTCGCCGAAGGCGGAGTGTGCGCGGTCAAGCCCGATGACACCCTGCTGACCGCCTACAGGAGGATGCGACTCTACGATTATTCGCAGCTTCCCGTGATCGAGGACGGCAAGGTTGCCGGCCTCCTCGATGAATCGGATATCCTGATGGCCGTCCAGAAGGACGCCGCGAATTACGCCCAGCTGGTCCGCAATCACATGACCCACAAGCTGGTGACGGTGCAGGCCTCCACGCCGCTGGCGAAGGTGGTCTCCATGCTGGACCAGGGCTTGGTCGCGCTGCTCTACCATGAGGATAAGTTCTACGGGCTGATCACCCGCGTGGACCTGCTCAACCATCTCAGAAGGAAACTCGGATGAACCCATGAAATCAAAAAAAGACCTTCGCTTCGAAACCATCGCCATCCGCCGCGGCCAGGAACCGGATCCATCGACCGGCGCGGTGAGCGTCCCGGTCTTTCAGACCTCGACGTTCCAGCAAGACGCGGTGGGCAAGCCCCGGGGCTACGAGTATTCGCGCACGGGCAATCCGACGCGCGCGGCCCTGGAGACGTCCCTGGCCGCTCTGGAGGGCGGCGTCTTCGGCCTGGCCTTCGCTTCCGGGGTTGCGGCCATCTCCGCGGTCCTGGAACTCCTCAAGCCGGGAGACCATATCGTCGCGGGAGATGATCTCTACGGCGGCACCTACCGGCTCTTCGAGCAGGTCTACGGGAAATGGGGCCTTAAAACGACCTATGTCCGTTCAGACGACCTCCAGGCCTTCCGACGAGCCCTGCGGCCGCAGACCCGGCTCATATGGTTGGAGACGCCGACCAATCCCCTCCTCAAGATCTGCGACATCAGGGCCGTGGCGGCCGTGGCGCGCCGAGCGGGCGTGCGGTGCGCGGTGGACAACACCTTCGCCAGCCCCTACTTCCAAAGGCCGCTGGATCTCGGCGCCGACATCGTCGTCCACAGCACCACGAAATACCTGGCCGGACACAGCGACATCATCGGCGGCGCGGTCGTAACCTCGGATCGTCCCGCTTACGAGGCCATGAAGTTCCACCAGAACGCGGCGGGCGCTGTACCGGCGCCGTGGGACTGCTGGCTGGTCCTGCGCGGCATCAAGACCTTGGCCGTGCGCATGCGCGAGCATGAGCACACCGCCCTATATTTGGCGCGATTCCTTCAAAAACATCCCCGGGTGGCGCGCGTCTATTATCCGGGCCTCCCCAGCGACCCGGGCTATCGCCTGGCGAAAAAACAGATG
Source organism: Elusimicrobiota bacterium (assembly GCA_023249645.1). Taxonomy (GTDB): domain Bacteria; phylum Elusimicrobiota; class Elusimicrobia; order UBA1565; family UBA9628; genus UBA9628. The sequence continues at coordinate 69,306 of JAHFCF010000010.1, read as the reverse complement.
AGCGGATTCGGCGGAATGATCAGCGTGGAGTTGGCCGGCGGTCCGAAGGCCGTGCACAAATTCTTCTCCCGCCTCAAGTTGTTCATCCTGGCCGAGAGCCTTGGAGGAGTGGAATCCCTGGTCTGTTATCCGCCGGAGATGACCCATGGCTCCTTGCCCAAGGATGAGAGGCTGCGGCGAGGCATCAAGGACAACCTGGTCCGCCTATCCGTAGGGCTTGAGAACCGCGAAGACCTTCTGGAAGATTTAAAAATAGCGCTGGGATGAACGCCTTCCTTTAATATAATAGACCTGCCATGAAAAAACTCTGGGACGGACTCCTCAGCCTCTTCTCGGATGAGGAAGATCCTCAGGAGCCCTTCTACGATCCGGTCCACTTGGCCGCTGTCTGCCTCCTCTGCCTGGTCGCGATCGGCGCTCTCTACTGGCTCCTGTGGACCCTCCTGGCCTTCGAGGGAGGGATCTTCCCAAAGATCAAGGCGGGCTTGGCCGTCCTTCTCACCTCGAAGACTCTCAAGGATTTCAGTTATCTCGAAGGCTGGCTGGGCAATGCCGTCGCCCTCATCGTGTGCGTGCTGGTCCTTGCCGCGCTCTACCGCATCTATCAAGCGGGCCAAAAGCGGGCTCCCCAGGCATGAGAACCGACTGTCTTCTTTTGCTCGGTTCCAACCAAGGTGATCGCCGAAAAAACTTCAGCCGCGCCATCGCTGGGCTCAAGACCTTGCCCGCAGGCCGCGTGCTGGCACTCTCGCGCGTCTATGACACGAAGGCCGTGGGCCCCAAGCAGAGACGCTTCCTTAATATGGTCCTGCGCTACCGCACCGCGCTCTCTGCCATGGGCCTCATGATCGAACTCAAGCGCCTGGAGGCCCGCGCCGGCAGGAGGCCTGGAAAACGCTTCGGGCCGCGGCCTCTCGACATCGACATCTTGGACTATGGCTCTCGACATCTGCGCAGCCGGTGGCTCACCCTGCCCCACCCCCTCGCCTCCCAACGCGCTTTCGTCCTAGCGCCCTTGTGCGACATCGCCCCCGGATTCAAGCCTGCGGGAAAGTCCACGGCTGCCCAGCTTTTGAAGCGCCTGCAGCCGAGCGCACAAGAAATACGCAGGGTATCCCCATGATGATCATCATGTATGGTGTCCCCATAATCATTGCCGTGCTCCTGGGCGTGGGGTGGTGGGGCGCGGGCGTCATCCTTTACCCGCCCCACAAAAGCGGACTTACAGTCTTCCCCGAGCAGTTCGGTCTGCGCTATGAAAAGGTCTCCTTTCAAACAGAGGATGGCCTGACCTTGAGAGGCTGGTTCATCCCCTCGCCGACAGGAGACGATCGGACCATCCTCATGGGCCACGGCTGGGGAGACAACAAAGGCGAGCTCCTGAAGATCTCCCATTTCCTCAACTCAACAGGAGGCTTCAACCTCCTCTACTTCGACAACCGCGCCCACGGCGAAAGCGACGGGAACATCACGACCATCGGCTGCCTGGAGATCATGGATTTCAAGGCCGCCATGGCCTACCTGCGCCGGCATCGCCCGCAGAGCACTCGCCGGCTGGGGGTCTTCGGCCTCTCCATGGGAGCCGCCGTGGCCATCATGGCCGCCCCGCAATTTTCGGAGATCAAAGCCCTCGTCCTGGAAAGCCCCTTCGCCGATTACCGGCAGGTGGTGCGGCGCTGGGCCTGGATCAACCTGTACATCCCCTATTTCCCCCAGATGATGGTCGTGCTCTGGCTTCTGCGCCACCGGGTGGGGAGCAAGGACGTGGACAGCTACAGCCCCAGCCGATTCATATCCCGCCTCTCTCCTCGGCCGATCCTCGTCATCGGCGCCGAAGAGGACCGTCTCATGCCGGCTTCCACCGTGCGCTCCCTCTACGCCCTGGCCCAGGAACCCAAAAGTCTCTGGATGATCCCCGGCGCCGCGCACGCCGAATGCCGGGAGATCGCCGGCGATGAATATGACCGGCGGGTCATCGAGTTTTTCCGCCGGCACCTGTAGCGCCGATTGACATGTCCCCCTGCTCTTGTTAGGATAGCGCCCATGATCAAGCCTCAGCGCCGACGCTTCTGGGTCGACCCGGCCCTGCAGCTGCAGATGCTGGTCCTGGTCATGGCCCTCGTTCTCGGGAGCATCTTCCTCGTCGCCTTCAGCGTCCTGCACGGCCTGGAGGAGGCCTCCCTGGAAAGCCATGAGATCTTCCACTCCATGGACTGGATCCGCGCCACGATGCGCGGTTCCCTCTTGGTGAGCGCCTGCATCTCCGGCTTGGCCAGCGCGGTCCTCGCGCTGATCTGGTCGCACCGCTTCGTCGGCCCCTTGCGCGTGCTGTGCGCCGCGATCTCGCGGCTCGCGCAGGGCGATCTCTCGGTCCCGGTCAGGATCAGAAAATCGGACGCCCATCAGGAATTGATCCACGAATTCGCGCAGATGCAGGAACGCCTGCATCACAGCCTCGGCGCGGACCTCCAAGCCGTCGAGACGGCCGCCCGGCGCCTGCAGCAGGCCGCCTCCCAGCTCCCGGAAGGCCACGAGATCCGCCGAGAGATCGACAGCCTCCTGGAAACATCCCGATCCATCGCGAGCCACTACAAACTATGAGAATCCCATTGACCGCCGGCCTGTGCCTTCTCTGCGTCCCCGCCCTTTTCGCCTCCCCGGACATCCCGGCGCTGCAAGCGCAGACCCCTGCCGCGTGGCTCTCCTCCGTCTTCGGCCCAGCCGGCCTCGAGTCCCTCAAAAGCCGAGGCTACGTCATCCTCCAAGGCAAGCCGGGCTCCACCCGTCTGCAGAAGGCGTCCTGGAAATCCCTGGAGTCTCTGGCCAAACACGCCCCAGCGGCCGTAGCATTCTGCGAGGCCCTGCCCCGGCTCCAGGCCGGCCAGGCCCTGGCGCCGGCCGGGCCTCTCTCTTGGCTGAGCCTCAGAGAACTCCCGCCGACAGGCCTGATGACGCCTTCGCTGCACATGCTCGTCGAGACCATGGCGGCTTATCATGAGTCATGGCTGGAGCTGACCCCCGCGGACCCTGACTCCAAGGTCCCGCCCCCCGAGCTCGCCGCCCCCACCCTCTTTGACTCTGACTGGTCCCAGCCCTTCGCCGACCGCATCGAGAATGAATTCCCTCGGGATCCCGCGCCGGTGCTCAGCGCTTACGCCGATTTCCTCCTCACGGGCGCCCGCAACTCCCCTCAGGCCCCCGCTTCATTGGCCGCCGCCCATTTCATCGGCTATTTCCAGAATCGCTACCAGGTCGACGTCTCCTCGCGACTGGCCGCCGACATGCGCGCGGGCGCGCCTTCCGCGGAACTACGCGAGCATCTCCAGAACTATCTGGCCCAGCAGAGGCTCCTCCACGGCCTGCGGCGACTCATCGAGCAGGAAAGGTCCCTGGCGAAGAGAACCAACCTGCTCCAGGACCTCGGCGATCTGGCGGCCGTGGCGGCCGTCCTGCGCAGCCGCCCCGCGCTCCTCGCTGAGCTGGAAAGCGCGGTCCAGGCCGCGCCTGCAGGTTCGGGCATGCCCGAGCTCACAGGGACCAGCCTGCATCTGCAAAAGCCCGCGGCGCTCGGCCAGCATGAGTTGGGAGACGCCGTGACGGTGAGCGGCGCCTACTGGGTCGATGGCTTGCCGCCGCAGACAAAGATCGAGGTCGAAGAGACGACTTATCTGGAGGATCCGGACGGCTTCATCTCGGTGCAATCCCGCGCCGTCAAGCGCCCCAACGGCGGCCCCTACGCTTTCGAGCGCCGCATCCTCCTCACGGATTCCGCGCCGTTCGTCTTCCATGCGGCGATCTCGGCCTCCTCGGGCAATGTCCTGCAAGCAAACCTCCAGGTCCCCGTCGCCAAGGACTTCGAGCTCGCGCTCCTGCAGCTCGCCCAGGCCGAGGATCTCTCCCTGGCCTGCGATTTCGAGGCGGCCCAAAGCAGCTACTCGAAACTGGAGACGGCGATCGCCGAAGCCGCGCGGGAAAAACCCCAATACGCCGAGCTTCTAGAGACCGCGCTCAAGCGCCACAGCGAAGCCTCGCGCCATGCCGCGATCCTGGCCCAGCTCCAGGAGTCGGCGGCCGTCGCCCTCCAGGATTCATCTCCCGACCAATGCCGCTATGACTTAAAACGCGTGGAGCAGGCGCTCTCCCTGGCCCGATCGCTTCCCGCAGGCTGCGACCGCACGCGGCTCGATCTCAGCCGCCGGCGCCAGATCATCGCGCGCCGGGCCGCGGACCAGCAGGCTTTCTCCCGGGCCGCGGACCTGGCCACCTCCCGCCGGCGGGCCTGCGACTTCTCTCTCGCTTCTCAAGGCTTTGCCGAGGCCCTGGCCATCCTGGATGCCGATCCCGAGGCGCGCTGCGGAGAGATCGCCAAAGCCGCGGCCACGGCTCAAGAAGAGCTCACGACCTCCCGCACGCAGGAACTCTGGCGCTCAGCCTTCAGCGAGGACCTGCGCCAGGCTGAGACGGAGCCGACGTCCGCCAAGCGTCTGACCATCCTGGAACCCATGATCGCGCGCATCGGCTGGCTGCCTCAGAGCGACTGCTTCTCCTCGGAACTCAAGAAAGCCGAAGGCCTCGCGCAGGATGCGGGGACGGCTCTCTCGATGCCGGATGCTCTGGCCGCCAAGGCCTCCGCCGACACCCAGGTCTCGGCCATCGCCGCGGAGGTCTCGGCCCAGCGCCGCAAGCTGACCGCCGACGCGACGACGCTCGAGCATAAGAAAGCCGCCGAGCAATCCCCGACCGCCTCGGCGCCGCCTCAGCGCCCCACGGGAGGCTCCCAATGAAGACCAGGATCTGCCTCTGCGCGCTGGCGATCTTCGTCGGGGGAGCGTCCGCGGCCTGGGCCGTTGCTCCGAAACACAAGAGAGCCTCGCCCCATCATGTCAAACCGCAGGCAAAAACCCCGCCCGTCGCGATCTCCACAGCCGCCGTCCCCGCTGCCGCGCCCATCCGATCCCAGGCGGCCGCATCCCTCGAAACCGATGACGCGATCCTGGGGCGCTTCGGCGCCGCCCTGCGCGAGGGCTTCGCCTTTGCGCCGATCCTGGAAGTCCTCCCCCTCTCACACAGCGAGGAACTCGGCCTGCGCGCCGAGGACCGATTGGCCTTCCTCGATGGCTCTCCCATCCTTTCTGCGACGCAGGCCGCCCGGGCCTGGAACGCATGGAAAGGCGAACTGCGCCTGTGGGCAGTCGTGCGCAGGGATCTGAGCATCCTTTCTTTGGAGACTCCCCTTCCCGAGGAACAGCCGCTGTGGCGGCGCGGCCCCAAAAGCCTGTCCGCCCTGGAAGATCGCCAGGCTGCCGCGCGCCTGAAGGAAGCCGAAGCCCTCGCCGAAGAGGCGCGCAACCGGGCGACGTCTTTGTCCATCGACATCCCGGCCCATCAGGCCTTCTGGATCCGCTTCCCGGAGGGGATCAAGAAGACGGTCGCCACGGGCGACGTCCTGCAGGGTGAGGTGACCATGGCGGTCGCCGCGGACGCCAATCTGGATTTCCTCTGCCTGCCGCCGCACAGCCTCATCTCAGGCAAGGTCCTCGAAGCCGCCACACCCGCCGAGGGGACGCGGACTCTGCGCATCCGGTTCTTCAAGGCCCTGCTGACCGGTGGGCACACCGTGACGCTTTCGGCGCGCATCACGGACGCGTCCGGCGAGCAGCCCACGATCCGGGTCAGCCCCGGCGGCACCCTCGTCATCGGCGAGCCCGTCGTGATCGACCCCAAGCAGAAGAAGAAAACGCCGCTGGTGCGCGCCGATGAGCGCCTGCGCCTGGAACTCGAAGAACCGGCGACGATCACGGAACCTCCCCAATTCTACGCGGCAGGCCCGGGGGCCTGGATCAAGACCCTGGAAACAGAGACGGGACGCAGCTTCGAGGTCACCCATGTGATCGCGGGACGATCCGCGGAAAAGGAGGGCCTGCGCGTGGGCGACATCTTGACCTCCATCAACGGCCGCTCGAGCTCCAAACTCGAGTTCGAGGACGCCCTGGCCGCCCTCTACGGGAAGCCCGGCAGCTTCGTCAAGGTCGTGGCGCAGAAGGCGACGGACAGGCCGCGGACCTTGAAGATGAAGCGCGGCGTCTTCTACCGGGACGGAGTCGAGACGCCGGCGCCGCTGCCTTTTGATAAGCCTGCGCCCTCAGCCGCGCCCAATACCCAGAAGCCATAAGCCGGTTCAGTAACTAAAAAATCTGGCACGTTGATATTAAATTCTGATTTAAATATATAACTTTTTTTAATTCTACCTCCACCGGTGGAGGTAATTTTTAAAAAATGATTATGAAATAATCATTTTTTTATCATCGCCTGCCATCCTGGGAACTTTTTTAAGGGTCGATCGTATGTATAGCATGGAGCTGGAACTCGCGAAGCTTTCCGATGAGACATTGTTCGGCAAGATAGAAGCACTGGCTGAGACTGAACGCTTCAGCCTGGTCGATCTTCTCATTCATTTGGGAGAGCTCGACCAGCGCAGCGCCTGCCAGAAAAAGGGCTATTCCTCCGTATTCGCTTATCTTACCCGACGACTGGGCTATTCCGAAAGCGATGCCATCAGGCGCGTGCGGACAGCACGCGCAGCCCGCAAATACCCCTCAATACTACGCATGCTCGCCCAAGGAGAACTGCACCTGGTCAGCGTGGCCATGCTTGAACCCGTGCTCACTCCTGAAAACCACAAACAGTTGCTGCGCCAAGCCTCACGCAGGAGCAAACGGGAAGTGGAGCGTTTGGTTGCGGAGCTTTCCCCTGCGACCGCAGAACCGCACGATCGGATCCGCCAGCTCCCGCCGCCCTGCGCTCCGGCACCGAGTTCGTCAGCCGCGCCCCTCTGGGAAGGTTCTTTGCCGGGCTTGGACATCATCCTGCCGCCGGCCAGTCCCGCAACTCCAACGGTTCCGACGAACGGCCGCGTCGCGTTCACCTTTACGGCCGACGCTCGGGTCCAAAGCTGGTTCGACCAGGCCCGCGACCTGCTCCGGCATAAGTTCCCCATGGGCCGCATGGAGGAGGTGATCGGCGAAGCCCTCCGGCGCTTGGTGACGCGAGAACTCTTCTCAAAACCAGGTCGACGCCAGACGAAGGATCCGACTTCATCACTCAGACGGCATATTCCGAAATGGGTCAAAGACGAGGTGCGTCAACGAGATGCTGGGCGATGCGCCTACATGGGCCCGGACGGCACTCGCTGCGATGAGACCGCGTGGCTGGAATACGATCACATCGTCCCTTGGGCCTTGGGCGGCCGTTCAGATGACCCGGCCAACATCCGGCTCTTATGCCGCTCGCACAACAAGTCAGAAGCGCAACGCCTGGGGCTATGGAATAGGGACTAAGGACTCATCAGCCCGGCTTTTTTGAGCATCTCCCGCGCGTCTTGCACGTCATCAGCGTATTCCGAGGGATCGGCCGGAGTCTTGATGGCGAAAACATGCTCCAGGGAGGCCTTGGCCTTGGCGCGGTCTCCCACCGAAAGATAGACCTCGGCCAGCGCCGTAAAATGGGACGACCGGTCCGGCTCCAAGCTGGCCGCTGTCTCCAGTTCGCGCACCGCCCCCTTCTTGCTCCCCCCCGCCACCATGGGGATCTCGAAAAGCATCTCGCCCAGCACATGATGCGCTCCGCCATGGTTGGGATTGAGCTTTAAAACCTCGCGCATCTCCCGCTTGAGCGGGCCGACGAGAAAGAGCGACCGGAGAATCCCCCGGGTCTCGCCGCGGCGACCCATGGCGATGCCCAGCCAGAAATGCGCGTCCGGCGACTGCGGCTCCAGGACCACGGCCCGGCGAAGAAGGCTCTCGGCTCGTGAAAAAATAACCAGCTTCTCCGACTTGGACACGCGCTTTTCTCCAAGTCGCACCAGACTCCGGCCCAAACGCCAGAGGATCTCCGGCTCATCCGCGGGCTGGGATTGCAGAAGCGCGACCGAACTTTCCAGATTCCCGTTCTGATGGCGGTTCCAGTAGAGATGATCCGCTTGGGAGATCATGTTCGGGGAAATAGCAGCCATGGCCACCGCATGCCCCCACAGGATGAATGCGGCGGAAAACGTCTTCCATATTCTGCGGCGACCTTGAGATGAAATTTCTCTGTAAATCATTGACATTTTTTTGTTTTACTTTCCCCGGGGAAAGTAAAATTAAAAAAAGTATTATAAAATAAGCATTTTCAAACAGTCAGGTCGCCATCTTTTTCAAAAATGAGGCCAAGGCGATGGAAAGCGCCTTGGTCAAGGGCGGGTCCGTGCGCGATGGCAGGATCACCGGCACGCTCGCCCCGGCCACGAGAGCCGCTGACTTCATTCCCGCGGCAAAGAAGGTGATGGCTTTGTAGACCGGATTGGCGGCGTCGAGATCCGGGAAGACCAGGATGTCCGCCTCGCCGGGCACAAGCCCGCCGCTCACGCCTTTTTCATCAGCCAGCTTGCGCGAAAGCGAGATGTAGATGTCGTAGGGCCCCTCGACCACGGCATTCGTGATGCGGCCGTCCTGACTCATGCGCGAGAGCTCGGCCGCGTCGACGGTCGATGGCAGCTTGGGATTGACCTTCTCCACCGGGCAGACCACCGCGACCTTGGGAGTCTCCACGCCCAGGCCGCGCATGATGTTCACGGAATTCTGGATGATGCGCCGCTTCTGCTCCAAGTCCGGCGAGATGAGGATGGCCGCGTCCGTGACCGCCAGGAGCTTGTGGTAGTGGGCGGTCTCGAAAAGCACGAAATGGGAGAGCGTGGCGCCGGGCTCGACCAGCTTGGCTTCCTTGTCCAGGATGGCCTTGAGATACAGGCTGCTGTCGACCAGCCCCTTGACCAGAAAATCCCCCTTGCCCTGCTTGATGAAGGAAACGGCCAGCTTGCACATCTCGGCCTTGTCCGCGGACTCGACCAGCTCGAATTTCTTGAGGTCCAGGCCCGCGCCGGCGGCCATGGTCCTGATGGCGGCCGTCTCGCCGATCAAAATACCGCCGGAGACCAGGCCGGCGTCATCCGCGATCTTGATCGCCTCCATGGCCTCGGGATTGTGGGCTCCCGGCACCACGAGGCGGCTGGACTTTCCCTTCACGATCTTCAAAAGCTCGTCGAAATTTTTAAAAAGCATCTCCACCTCCTGGGCGTCAATAGTCCTTCGCCGAAGCCGGCTCCTTCAGCGCCCGCGCCGCCGCCTCGCGCAGGGCCCGCATCTCGTCGCCTCCGGCAAACGTCATGACCGGCGCCATCCACCCGACCCGGGACTTGATCGCGGGGACGATGATGTCCTCATCATACGCGATGCCGCCGCTGAGGATGATGGCGTCCACCTTCCCCTGCAGGACCGTGGCCAGAGCGCCGATCTCCTTGGCGATCTGATAGGCCATGGCCTCCAGGCACTCCCGCGCGGCCTGGCGCGTGACCAGCCGGCCATCGAGGCCCGAGCCCTCCGGGAGTTCCTCGCCGGCGATGTATTTTTTGATGGCCACGATGTCCGAGGTCCCGGTGTAGGCCGCCAGACCCCCATGGCCCTTGAGCTTGAGCTTGATGTCGTCGAGAGTGTAGGAGCCGGAGAAGCACATGCGGGCCAAGGCCCCGGAGGGCACGCCTCCGGACCGCTGCGGAGTGAAGGGACCGTCTCCGTCCAAGGCGTTGTTGACGTCCACCACGCGGCCGCCCTGGTGCGCGCCCACGGAGATCCCGCCGCCGCCGTGCATGACGATGAAGCGGCAGTCCTCATAAGCCTTGCCCAGCTTCGCCGCGGCCAAACGGGCGACCCTCTTCTGGTTGAGGGCATGGAAGATGGAGAGGCGGGGATTCTCAGGCATCCCCGAATAGCGCGCCAAGGGCTCCATCTCATCGACCACCACCGGGTCCGCGATGAAGGCCGGCACTCCCAGGGGATGGGCGATCTCGTAGGCGATGAGGCCGCCCAGATTGGAGGGATGATCGCCCATCACGCCTTGGCGCAGGTCCTGGAGCATTTTTTCGTTGACGACATAGGTACCGCTGGCCAGGGGCCGCACCAGACCCCCGCGGCCGATGACCGCCCGGATCTCGCAAAGGGCGACGGCGCGCTCCGAAAGGGTCTTGACCACCAGCTCCTGGCGGAACTGCAGCTGGGCCGTGACCTTCTTCTTCTCAAAAGCCTTCAGGTCCCCGGAGGCGTAGCGGACCACGGAGTGGAAAATCTGCTTCTCGCCCTGGAAGAACGCGATCTCATCCGAGGTCGAGCCCGGATTGACGACGAGGATCCCGTCGCTCATCGCGGAGGTTCTTTCAGGATCTTCGCGATCGCCTCGGCGATGGCATCGACGTTGAACGGCTTGCACAGGACGGCGCGCACCTGCGCGAAGCGCTCCACGTCGCTTTTGCTGCGCCGCGAGAAATGGGAAGCCGTGGTCACCAGGACCGGGATGGCGGCCAGAGACTTATCTTTCTGGAATTCCTCCAGCATCTGGATGCCGTCGAGCTCCGGCATGCCGATGTCCGTGACCACTAGGTCCACGCGGCCCGAGCGGCACAGATCCAAACCCTCCCGCCCGTTGCGGCCGACCACGAAGTCGTATGAGGGCGCCAGGACCGCGGTCAAAAGAGCGACGAAGATGTCGTCGTCGTCCAGGATCACGATCCTCTTTCGGTCGGCCATCGGGTTTCCGTCCAATATGATACCATGTGCTTCGCCATGGAGGAAGCCCTCAAGGAGCTCTTCTCAAAGACCTTCAGCGAACCGGCTGAAAGCGCCGAGCCCATGAAGGGCGACGGCTCCGGCCGCAGGCTCTGGCGCCTGAAAAGCGCCCGCCGCACCGCCGTGGGCGCGGCCAATGCGGACAAGCTCGAGAACGAGGCCTTCCTGGGCTTCTCGCGGCATTTCAGGCGCTGCGGCCTGCCCGTGCCCGAGATCTACGGCGAGGACGCCTCCCGGGGGATCTATCTCGAGGAAGACCTGGGCGACACGAACCTCTTCCAACACCTCAACACCCTGCGAACCCCTCAAGGCTTTCCCCCGGAAGTGACCGGCATCTACAAAAAAGCGGTGCGCCTCCTGCCGCGCTTCCAGATCGAGGCCGCCCGGACCCTGGACTACAAGCTCTGCTACCCGCGCCCGGCCTTTGACAAGCAGTCCATGCTCTGGGACCTCAATCATTTCAAATACTATTTCCTCCAGCTGGCCCAGATCCCGTTCCATGAGACTGCGCTCGAAGAGGACTTCCGGCGCTTCGCCGATTTCCTGCTGGAAGCCGACAGCCCTCATCTCCTCCTGCGCGACTTCCAGTCGCGCAACATCATGGTGCGCGAGGGCTCGCCCTGGTTCATCGACTATCAGGGCGGCCGCAAGGGCGCTTTGCAGTACGACATCGCCTCGCTGCTCTTCGACGCCAAGGCCGACGTGCCCTTCGACCTGAGAGAAGAACTCCTGGAGCTCTACATCCAGGAGGCTTCGCGCCTGCTCCCCATCGACCGCAAGAGATTCCTGAAATACTATCCCGGCTTCGTCTATATCCGCATCATGCAGGCGCTGGGGGCCTACGGCCTGCGCGGCTTCTACGAAAGAAAACCGCATTTCCTGCAGAGCATCCCCTACGCGGTGCGCAACATCGAGCACATGCTTAGGACCACGGAGCTCCCGATAAAGGTCCCGACGCTCCTCGGGGTCTTCAAGAGCCTGGTGGGCTCATCCAAACTGCGCCAATACGGACAGGCGCGGCTCGGCCTGACCGTGCGCGTGCAGAGCTTCTCTTTTCGCAACGGCGTGCCCCAGGATGAGCAGGGCCACGGCGGGGGCTTCGTCTTCGACTGCCGCGCCCTTCCCAATCCGGGGAAGTTTGCAAAGTATGCCGCGCTCGACGGCCGCGATCCCGAGGTCGTCGCCTTCCTGTCGCGCGAGCCCGAGGTGGAGCGCTTCCTGCAGAACGCCTTCAGTCTCGTCGAGCAGTCCGTGGAGAACTACCGAACGCGCAACTTCACGGACCTCCTGGTCGCCTTCGGCTGCACGGGCGGCCAGCACCGCTCGGTCTACTGCGCCGAAAGGCTCTGCGCGCTGCTGCGCGAGAAACACGGCGTGATAGTCGAACTCAGCCACAGCGCCCGGCCCCAAGAACCCGTCCCCGCCTCCCCATGAAGGCCATGGTCCTGGCCGCGGGGCTGGGCCGACGCCTCAGGCCTCTGACAGATGAACTGCCCAAGGCCCTGGTTCCCATCCGCGGCATCCCCATCCTGGAGATCGTCATCCGGCGGCTCATGCGCGCCGGGGTGGACCAGCTCATCGTCAACACCCACCATCTCTCCGACCAAGTCGAGTCTTTCCTGAGCCAGGCCGGTTTTGGCGTCCCCATCACCCTCTCGCATGAAGACGATCTCTTGGAGACCGGCGGAGGCTTGAAGCATGCCTCTTGGTTCTTTGATGACGGCAGGCCCTTCTTCGTGCACAATGCCGATGTCCTGAGTTCCATCGACCTGGAGAGGATGTATCGTTTCCATGAGGAGAACGGCGCGCTGGCCACGCTGGCGGTCTCTCAAAGGCCGAGTCCCAGGCGCCTTTTCTTCGATAAGAACGACCGTCTGCTCAGCTCGGAGAGGACAAAAGCCCAGAGCTTGGCTTTCAACGGCATCCATGTCGTCTCACCCAGGATATTCCCCCTGATGTCCGAATCCGGGGCTTTTTCCATCACCCAGACTTATCTGCGCCTGGCCGGTGTGGGCCAAGCCATCCAGGCATTCAGGACGGATGAATACTTCTGCACGGACATCGGCACTCCTGACAAACTCGAAAAAGCCCAGTCTTGGGCTGCCCCAAGGGACCAAAAGTACTAAGACGGCCTAGGTCCATTGTCGGTTTCCTTATAGGTCCAAAGACCCGTACGAAAAACAGGCATTCTTACTAAAATACCGCCAATCAGTATTAAGGAAGATGCCATGAGCCAGAGAATCCGTATCCCCTCCTTGGTCATCACCCTTGTTCTGGCCGTCGCCGCAGCCTCCCGCGCTGCCGCGCCCGTGGTGCGCGTCGAGCCCATCCTCCAGCTGCTGGCGACCATCCCTGCGGGGATCTCCGGCGCGCTGGCCCGCAACGCTTCCAGCCGATTGCAGAACCTTCCCGCGGCTCTGCAGCAGGACCTGCTCTCTTCGCTGGATGCCCGCATCGGACCGGAACTGACCCCGGACTCCCTGAGCAAGGCCTTGCGGGAGGAATTCCTCAAGGCTAGGCAAGACTTCCGAGAGATCCAGGAGCATGACGCCTGGTATAAGAAGCAGGACCCCAAGGTACGCACCAGCAACATCGTCAACGACCGGGATGATTACGCCATGGCTTCCGATCTGCTGCAGAATCGCAGGCTATCGCTCTCCCCCTCCCATGAAAAAACACTCCGAGCTCTCATGGAGGATCTGGGGGCCCGCCGAAGAGAGCTTGATTCTCAATTGCTGGAAGTCAGCTGGCGCCTGATGCGCGACCAGCAAGATCGGTTACCCTCGCAGCTCTTGCCCAGCTCCACCCAAAACACGAACGCGGCGAAAGCCAAGCCCGCGGACACGCGGATGCAGGCCCGCCAAGCCGCGGCCGGAGCCGTCCTGAGGCTCGTGCGGGAAGCCATCATGACCAAGGACAGGGATGGCAAGACCATCATGGCCATCGCCGGCGATGAGATCCTGACCGAGCCCGAGAGATTCAGCGACCAGAATGTCTTCATCCTAGAGACCGAATCCCAAAAGAGGAAGGATCTGGCCGCCGCAGCCATGGACCTCCAGAAACATATCGTGCTCTCGTTGGCCCAAAATGAATCGTTGGATCGCCCCCTCTTTTTCACCGCGGTCGATAAAAAGATCAAAGCCATCCTGAAGTCCTATTCTCAGATCAGGACTGATTTCCACGCTGAAAAAGCCCAACGCGTGCAGAGCGCCCTCCAACAGGCCCAAGAGGCCGCGGCCCGGCTCAAGTCTAAAGGCGACGAACGCCCCAGCGTCCCGGTCGTCCGGGCGCCTGCCCGGCCGTCGCTCCATCCTGAAGTGAACAAGCTTGCCGCGATCTTCAAAGCAACAGCCGATCGAGCCGCGATCCAGGCCGCCTTGGCCCAGACCAAGGATCTTCTGCTCCATTACAAGCGCAACAAACTCTCCCATGCCGACCGCCGCCGCCTGATCTCTTTCTTGCGCGTCTGGGGCCGGCCCTCCGCCAGCTCGCGCCAACCCGCGACGGCCAAGCTGCCGCTGACAGTCCGGGACTACGACCAAGACCCGGGATTCCCCAATATAGACGAGAAAAAGAACAGGATGTCCGCCCTCGCGCGCCATTCCGGCGAGTTCATCACCAAAGGGGGCAACGGCATCTCCGGCCCGCAGAGCCACGAACCCGGAAAACGCGAGATCTCGGCCGCAGCCGACAATCTCATCCAGGATGCCGACATATTGGGCAGACAGTTCCATCTCATCCGAGAGCCCTACGCCGGGGAGCCCCCCCCCTCCGAGGACGCCATCGAGCGGCTAAGAAATGACATCATGGAGAGAGATGGGGCGATCTATAACCTCGCTCAACAGGCCCATGCGCTCCTGCGCGACTACATCCAGATGGTCTCCAAGGACAAAAAGCTCGCGGATCGCCGAGACGAGCTCATCGCCACGGCCGTGAAGTTCCAATCCATGCTCAGGCGCTGGCGCGACGTCAAGATCCCCTATTTCTGAAAGCCGGGACCAAAAGCACTAGGACCGCCTAGGCCCATTGCCGGTTTCCTCCTAGGTCCAAAGACCCTCCCCCAAAATCGGCATTCCGGCTAAAATATCGCCAGTATTAAGGTCTATATATCATGAACAAGAGGATCCGCATCCACTCCTTGGTCATCGCCCTTGTTCTGGCCGTCGCCGCAGTCTCCCGCGCTGCCGCGCCCGTGGTGCGCGTCGAACCCGTCATCCGGCTGTTGCCGACCATCAATACGGGGATCTCCGGCGCGCTGGCCCGCAACGCTGCCAGCCGATTGCAGGACCTCCCCGCGGACCGGCAAAAGGACCTGCTCTCCTCGCTGGATGCCCGCATCGGACCGGAACTGACCCCGGACTCCCTGGCCACAGCCTTGCGCGAGGAATTCCTCAAGGCCAGGCAAGACTTCCGAGAGATCCAGAAGCACGACGCCTGGTATAAGAAGCAGGACCCCAAACTGCGCTTCAACAACATCGTCAACGACCGAGATGATTACACCCTGGCCGAGGATCTCCTGCTCCGCCGAAGGATCTCCCTCTCCCCCTCCCATGAAAAAACACTCCGGGCGCTCATGGAGGATCTGGGGGCCCGCCGAAGGGAGCTCGACGCCCAGTTCCTCGCCGTGGATCTGCGCCGGATCCGCAACGAAAAAGACCGGCTGCCCTCTCTTCTCTTGCCCGATCTCCCCAATCCCTCGAGCTTGGCGAAAGCCCAGCCCGCGGACACGCGGATGCAGACCCACCAAGCCGCGGCCGGAGCCGTCCTGAGGCTGGTGCGGGAAGCCATCATGACCAAGGACGCGGAGGGCAAGAGCGTCGTCATCTTCGCCCACACTGAAATCCTCAACAATGCGGAGCTCTTCTTGAGCCAAGACCGCGGCCTCGCCATCCGGGAGGAGGAGAACAAAAAAAGACGGGATCTGGCTGATGCCGCCATGAAACTCCAGGAACACCTCCGCCTGTCGTTAGCGGCAAACGAGCTCCTGGATCGTCAAAAATTCTTCACGACGATCGAAGCCGACATGCAGGTCCTCCTGACGGCCTACTCCCTGCTCAGGACCAAGTTCGATCCGGACCAAGCCCAGCGCGTCGAGAACGCCTCCCAGCAGGTCGAAGAAGCCTTGGCCCGGCTGAAGTCCGGGAAGGATGAATCCCCTGCCGCGGCCGCCCAGGCGCCCCTGCGGCCCACTCTCCATCCCGAAGTGAACAAACTCGCCGCGATCTTCAAAGAAACATCGACACCCTCCGCGCTCCAAGCCGCCGTGGACCGAGCCAAGGATCTTTTCGCCCATGCCGTCGGCAACCAGCTTACCCCGGCCGACCTGCAGCAGCTGGAGGATTGGCGGCACGCCTGGGACCGGGCTCCCGCGAGCTCTCGCGCGAACGCGCGGGCGAAGCTGCCGCGGGAGATCCAGCCTTATGACCGGGATCCGGACCCCATCGATCTCAACATCGACGGCAAAAGAGAGGCGGTGGCCGCCATCGCGCGCTCCGCCTCCGATTTCATCAAGAAAGAAGGCTACGGCATCTCCGGTCTGCGGCAAGAGGCGGACAAGCTGCGCGCCGCCACCAATGACCTGGCCGACCCGAGCTTCAACCCCAACCTCATCTCAGAACCCAATCCCCATATGCCTCCTCCCAGCGAGTATCAGATCGAACAGCTGAGAAAAGACCAGATCGAGAGAGACGAGAAGATCTACGAAGTCGCTCAACAGGCCTATCTGCTCATGCGCGGATACATCCGGGTGCTCCGGATGGACGAAAACCCCACGGGCCGCCAAGAGGAACTCATCGCCACGGCCGTGAAGTTCCAAGAGATCCTCAGACGGTGGCGCGACGTGAAGATCTCCTATCTCTGAAGCCGCGTGCTCAAAGGCTTAGGCCTGCCCCTTACCCAAAAGACCCATAACAATCTAGGTCCTTTTCCGCCGCCCTCCTAGGTCCAAAGACCCGCAGGAAAAAACAAACGGTTCTGTATAATCTCGCCACGGAGGCCATTATGAAAACAAAACAGCGCTCGAAAAATATCTTTTTATCTTCCTTTGTGGCCCTCCTGCTGCTGGGAACTTGGAGCAGCGCTTGGGCGGCCTTGGCCGATGTCCCGCATTTCTGGGCCCAAACGCAGCGCGCTCTGACAGTGGCTTGCACGTACTTCAATCCTGACCAGAGAAAGGCTGTCAATGCATTCCTGGATTCTCAAGATCCGCAGCCCAAGAGGTTGTTCGAGGAACTTCTCACAGCCCCGGATGCTCCGACCTCAGCAGGGAATGTCGGAGGCGCTTTTATAGAGAAGCATGAGGCGATGACATACGATGTCACGCAGTCCAAGCGCGTCGCCAGCAGGCTCACCAAGCTGGCTATCGTTCTGGACCATTTCGGCGCGATTCACCCCGACTTGGTCGAACCAACGCTGGTCGTCCAACTTCTGCAGGTCGCCGCCTTGGCGCAGGGCCAGCTTCGGCCCGGGCTGCAAACGGACATGATAAACGAAGCGCAGGTTCTGCGCAAAAATCTGGTGAAATGGAGCCGCACAGCGATGGGTGATGATTCGGACCCTGTCCGCCCGCCGCTGCTGCTGACCGGCCCCCAATCAGAGGATGGAAAGCCTCCCTTCCTGCTGGTCAACGACAAATCAGTCCCGACCCTCTCGGAATTCGGGACCAACCTCGCGGCCAAGGCCCTGGACGGCAAATTGACCCCGCTCATCGGCCGAGAAGCGGAGGTGCGCCAGGCAGTCAAGACCCTGATGCGCCTCAACAAGAATAACCCTATTTTTATCGGCGAAGCCGGGGTGGGCAAAACCGCGATCGCCGAAGGCCTGGCCCAACTGATCGTCGCCAACAAGGTGCCGAAGAAGCTCCAGGGCAAGAACGTCTTCGCGGTGAAAGTCGCCAGCCTGATTGCGGGGACAAAATATCGGGGGGAATTCGAGGAAAGGCTTAAGAAGATCCTGGCTGAAGTGGAAGAGTCAAAAGGCAAGATCATCATTTTCTTCGATGAACTCCACAGCATCGCCGGTCTGGGCAGCGCCGAGGGCGCCGCGGATGCTTCCCAGCTCCTCAAGCCGGCACTGGCCGCCGGCCTCTCCATGATGGGAGCCACGGACCTGGACCATTACCGCAAGAAGATCGAAAAAGACCCCGCCCTGGCCCGACGCTTCAACCCCATCATGGTCAAGCCCCCCACCAAGGAGGAGGCTGTGACGATCCTGAAAGGCTTGAAATCCCGCTATGAGCAGCATCATGGCGTCACGATCCCGGATGCGACGTTGGTAGTCACCGTGGATAAGGCGGCGCGCGATATCCCGGGCAGGAATCTCCCTGATTCGGCCATCGACCTGCTCGACGCCTCTGCCTCTGACTTGGCCATGCGAGCCGAGGACGCAGAAGCACATGGGAAGACGATCGACAAGACGCTGACTCCCAAGGATATCGCCGACGAGATCTATCTGCAAACAGGCATCCAAGACCAGGAGGCCGCAGGCGACGAGTTGGAAGGCCTGCGCACATTGCCGGATGATCTGGCCAAACGCCTCATCGGCCAGCCCAAGGCCATCGCCGGCTTGATCCGCGAAATCCGCAGGGGCCGGCTGGGCTATAAGGAGCACAAAAAGCCAATCGGGACATTCTTCTTCTTGGGACCCACGGGTGTCGGCAAGACCGAGATAGCGCGGCTGATCTCCCAGATACTTCTCAAGCGGGGAGAGAAAGACGTCATACGCCTGGACATGTCCGAATATTCCGGAGAGCATTCCACCAGCAAGATGATCGGCTCCCCCCCGGGCTTCGTCGGCTTCGAGGACGCGGGCCAATTGACCGAGGCCGTGCGCCGAAATCCCAGGACCGTGATCCTCCTCGATGAGATCGAGAAGGCCGCGCCTGAGGTGCGCAACCTGCTGCTCCAGGTCATCGATGACGGTCGCTTGACCGATTCCCACGGACGCGTCGTGGATTTCTCGAACGCCATCATCATCATGACCTCCAACATCGGCGGCAGCCTGGGCGGCGCCAAGCAGCGCACCATCGTCAAAGGCCTTCAGCCTGCCGGGGAGGAGGCAAAACCTGCCGTAACCAAGAGCGACGATGAGCAAGAGGCAGCCTATATTGCGGCACTAAAGGAAGCCGTCAGTCCTGAATTCTTCAACCGGGTCGGCCGCCGCAATGCGATCGTCTTCAGGTCGCTCGTCCGCGAGGATCTCAAAACCATCGTCGATCTGAGGCTTGCCGACCTCAACAAGCTGTTGGCGGAAAAGAAGATGGCAGTGACTTTGACCGACTCGGCCAAGGCGCATCTCTTGGACGATGCTGACAGCAAGGAGAACCGCCCTTACGGCGCCCGGCCGATCAAGCAGGCGATCGAGGGAGAGATCGAGGACGAGATGGTGAAAGCCGAGTTGGCTGGGACCATCAAGAATGGGGACAAGGTCCTAGTCGACTACGACCCCCAGGCCAAGACTTACAAGATCTCCAAGCAGTAGGCCGCGCAGCCGCACCGCACAAGAAGCCCTTACCTCCGATGGCGGAGGTAAGGGCTTCTGATTTTCCCGGACGGATCAGCTCTACTTCTGAGTCAAAACCAGGACAACGCCGGAGGGCGGCTCTGCCTTCTCCTGGACCTTGTACTGATGAGGAGATTGCTTCACCTTGAGGTGTATCGACGGTCCGGCCAGGCACACCGTGAAGATCTCTTTCGGGCCAGGGACGACGCGCTGCGGCACATCCACCGTGACCGTCCTCTGGTCCACGCTCAGCAGGCGCCGGCGCGGGATGCACACGCCTCCCGGGGGATTGGGCATGGGGATGTCGTCGCACTCTTCGACCCAGGTCTCGCTGCGAAAATCCCGCGGGGCGCAGAGCGCTGGGCTGTCTGTCTCGAAAACGAACTGCTGGCAGTCCGACTTGATGAAGACGCCGATCGGCACGGTCCCCCGGGCCGACGCTTCGCTCTTGGCTTGGCTCAGAGCCGCCGTAGGATCAGGCTGGAAGGAAGTCGTTTCAACGCCATAAGAAAGACCCGCGCACATCAGGGCGGCCATCACCAGGATCATTCGCATCGCTGCCTCCTTGCACAGGGGTCTAAAATGCGCCCCTTCTCGGCAATGAAACATCTTGCTGATAACGGAGTCAAGTACCCTAAGGACCTACCAGGGTGTAGGTCCTTTTCCGCCGCCGATGTAGGCCCAAAGACCCGCGCCGAAAATCGAGATTATTATTAAAATCTATCATAAGGAAGCAGATATGGAATCAATGAGATTTTCCGGCGCGGTTCTCTTGGCCTCTTTGCTTCTGTGCCCTGGCCAAGCCCGCGCCGGGGCCGCCCCTCGGATGGTCGAGTTCGTCAATGTGATGCGCGGCATCGACACCGGCCCGGCTGCCGCCCTCGCGCAACAGGCCTGCGGCGCGATCCAATCCTTTCAGCAAGAAAAAAACTTTTCCTTGGATCAGGCGATCGAGGCCAAGCAGCAAGCCCTGGACAAACTAGCCCTCGCGCTGCCTTCCGGCTTGGATGGGCAACTGACGGTTGAAGCCATCTCCACTGCCTTGATGAAGACCCGCCAGGCCGCTGACAAAACCAGGGATTCCTTCCAGGCCTTGGAAAAGTTTGCTGCCCTGGGCCTTCCCATCTCCTCTCAAGCCGACCGAGACCGGCTCAAACAGGCTCTGGGAGATTATGACCTGGTCTTCTCGCCGGAAGAAAGGGGGCAACTCTCCCAGGTCAGCCAGCAACTCGATAAAGGCAGACAGACTCTCGAGCTTCATACCGATGAACTCTCCGAACACATGACCGGGGCAGCCAATGCTTTGCTCACTGACAAAAAGGACCCAGGCTCTCCCAGTTCAGCTGAAAAACGCGCCATCGAGTCTTTGCAGGACATCGTCCGCGCCGAGCCTGACCGCGGTCAGCTGCGCGAAGCCCTCCAGAAAGCCGAGGAACTTGCAAAAGGAAGACTGACCAAATCCGAACGGCAACTCCTTGAGGAGTCCCTGATCCCGCATCTCCGCAAGGCAACGACAAGGAACATCGAAAAGAATTACGCGGTCCTGCCGCCCTGGCTTCTCACGCGCCCGGCTGAGGCGACCATCGCTGAAAAAAGGCGCGCCCTCATCCTCGTGGCAAAGACAGTCGCCCAGAATCTCAAGAGCATGGCGGCAAACAAAAGCTGGCCGATCCAGGATGCCACCCGCAGAAGCCTGCAGGGACATGCTGCGAGCCTTGACACCGAGGCTTCTGTCCAGGAACAGCTTCCCGTTCACCCGTGGGAACTCAACCCTGCCCCTCACACCGAGACCAAGCGTCTCCTCATTCAAAAAATGATGCAAAACATGGGGAAGAGCGGAGATCCCAGTGAATACGCCCTATACATGGTCAATGTCAAGGTTGACGAATTCCAAGAATCCAGCGAGGATCCAGTCAGGGAGGAAGAGTATCCTGCTGCTGACATGAATTCTGACACGCCTGCGGATCCCAACAGCCCCATTCCCGGCGATAGCCCCCCGCAGCCCGCAGAGAGCCACATGCAACCTGCCAACGAAGACGAACCAATGCCGATGCTTGTTCCCCGAGACCTCAACCGGCTCAATGTCGAGCTTTACGAATACACCTTCGAGATCCTGCGCTGGGCCATGCGGGCGCTCATGCTCGACACATCCGATGCCGGGACCAAGAACACCGCGATCCTCAAAGCCTGTTTGCAAGCCCTAAAAAAGTGGCGCCCTTAGGGCCCAGCCGACTCCCTTGAAGCCCCCTGTCTTTAATGGCAGAATCTATTCATGAGATATCTCTCGATAGTGTTTTTTTCCGCGCTCCTCGCCGTCCGCGCCCAAGCATCTCTTCCCGGCTACAGCCAGGCCGCCAACCCCCTCGACTTCAACTTGAGCGTGGACCGCATCCAGAGCCTCTGCCGCGCGGCCCAGACCCGCGCCGAGGAGCGCCTCCAAGCCGTGGCCGCGGTCTCTGAACCCGCCTTCCACAACACCTTCGTCCCCTTCTCGGACATCCTCTCGGATCTGCAAGACGAGACCTCGGTGCCCAGCTTCCTCGCCCAGGTCGCCGCCGACAAGGCCGTGCGCGAGCAGGCCCTGGCCTGCGACACGGCCATCTCCAAATACGCCGTGGACGTCTTCTCGCGCGAGGATCTCTACAAAATCCTCAAGGCCGCGGCCAACCGCGGAGAGCTTTTGAGCGGCGAGGACGCGCGCCTCATGGAGAAGACCCTGCTGGACTTCAGGCGCAGCGGCCTGGCCCTGCCGCAGATCCAGCGCGAGCAGCTCAAGGGCCTGCGCAAGCGCATCGTCGAGCTCTCCAATGAATTCAGCCAGCGGATCTCGGAGTCCAAGGACTTCGCCGTCTTCCCCGAGGCCCAGATGAAGGGCGTGCCGCCGGACATGAAGAAGCGCACGGCCCAGCCGGACGGCTCCTACAAGGTCACCCTGGACTATCCGGACTACTTTCCCTTCATGGAGAACGCCCAGGATCCCGAGGCTCGGCGCATCCTGGAGACCAAGTTCGACTCCCGCGGCGGCCAGGAAAACAAAAAACGCCTAGCCGACATCCTTCGCTTCCGAGACGAGGCGGCCAAGCTTCTGGGCTACAAGGACCACGCCGAATTCGTTCTGGACGAGCAGATGGCCCAGGACCCTCAGACCGTCGATAAATTCCTCTCCAGCCTGCGCGAGAAGCTCGTGGTGAAGGCCAAACCCGAGCTCAAGGCCTTCGTCGAGCTTAAAAAGAAGGAGGAAGGGCCGAGATCCGACGGCGTCATCCACGCCTGGGACTGGCGCTATTACCGCAATCAACTCCTCAAGACCAGATACGGCGTGGATGAGGAGAAGATCAAGGAGTATTTCCCGACCGATCTGGTCGTCGGCGAGATGCTCAAGATCTACCAGGAAGTCCTGGGCCTCCGATTCACCGATGTGACCGCCACCCAGCCTGCCTCCTGGGACCCTTCTGTCAAGATCTTCGAAGTCGAGGACGGCCGCACCGGCGTGTACATCGGCCGCTTCTTCATGGACCTCTACCCGCGCGAGGGCAAGTTCAAGCACGCGGGGGCCTTCCCGCTCATCGAAGGCCGGGAACTTCCGGACGGCTCCTACCAGAAGCCCGTGGCCGCCATCGTGGCCAACTTCGACAAGCCCGCGCCCGAGCGAGCCTCGCTTCTGCCCCACGCCGAGGTCGAGACCCTCTTCCACGAGTTCGGCCATGTCATGCACCAGCTCCTCACCCGCGCCAAGTACCAGCGCTTCTCCGGCACGTCGGTCGCGCGCGATTTCGTGGAGATGCCCTCCCAGATGTTCCAGAACTGGGTTTGGAAAGACGAGGTCTTGGGCCGCGTCTCAGGCTTCGCCCAGGACCGCTCCAAAAAAATACCGCGTGAGATGATCCAAAAGCTTATCGCGGCCAAGAACGCCGCCTCGGGCCTGGAGTATCTGCGCCAGGACTTCTTCGCCGCTTACGACATGGCCCTGCACACCTCGAGCTCGGCCATGGACACGACCGCGCTCTATGCCCGGCTGATGAAGGACATCACGCTCATCCCCATGACCGATGGGACCGTGCCCGAGTCGAGCTTCGGGCACCTCATGGGCTATGACGCGGGCTACTACGGCTACCTCTGGAGCGAGGTCTATGCCTGTGACGCCTTCTCCCGCTTCGAGAAGGAGGGCCTCCTGAGCCCTCAGGTCGGCCGAGAATTGCGCAAGGAGATCCTTGAAAAAGGCTCCGCCCGCGACGAAGCCAGGTCCTTGAGGGCCTTTCTGGGCCGCGAGCCCAATCCCGAGGCCTTCCTCAAGAACATCGGCCTGGCGACCGCGGCCCCCAAGAAGCCCTGATGAAGAAGGAATTCCTTCCCAAATGGATCGCCTGGGAAGCGACCGGACGCTGCAACCTCAGCTGCGTGCATTGCCGCGCCAGCGCCGGTAAAGGCTCTGTCACTGACTTCACCACAGCTCAAGCCCAGGCGCTCCTCAAGGACATCGCCTCTTTCTGCAAGCCCGTGCTCGTGCTCTCCGGCGGCGAGCCTCTTCTGAGGCCCGACATCTTCGAGCTCGCGCGCTTCGGCGCCGACCTGGGCCTGCGCATGGCCATGGCGACCAACGGCACCTTCATCACGGACGAGATCTGCGGCCGCATCCAGGAAAGCGGGATCTCCATCGTCTCGCTCTCCCTGGATGGGGCCACGGCCCAGGTCCACGACGATTTCCGGCGACAAGCTGGCGCCTTCGCCGGCACCATGAAGGCAGCGGAGATCTTCCGCCGACGCGGCATCGAGTTCATCATCAACTCCTCCTTCACCAAGCGCAACCAGGCGGACATCCCGGCCGTCTATCGCCTGGCCCAGTCCCTGGGCGCCAAGGCCTGGTATCTCTTCATGGTCGTGCCCACGGGCCGCGGCCGCCAGATCGCGGACGAGCTCATCAGCCCGGAGGATTATAAGAAGATCCTCGAGTGGCACCTCCGGACAGAAAAAGAGGAATCCCGGATGCTCATGCGGCCCATCTGCGCCCCGCAATACTACCGCCTCGCGGCGCAGAGCGGCATCGAGCGGCGCTCCCTGAGCTTCTCTCCCGGAGGGTCCAAGGGCTGCGTGTGCGGCCAGAGCATCGCCTTCATCAACCACCAAGGAGACGTCCATCCCTGCTCCTATTTCCCCCTCTCCGCCGGCAACGTCAAAAAGGAATCCTTCCGGAAGATCTGGACCGAGTCCAAGCTCTTCCACTCCCTGCGGGACTTCAAGACCTACAAGGGCCGCTGCGGGGCCTGCGAACATCTCGACATCTGCGGCGGCTGCCGGGCCAGGGCCTGGCTGGCGACCGATGACCTTCTCACCGAGGACCCTGTCTGCGACCACCGACCATGACTAACGATCGATTCCTGAAAGCCTGCCGCCGGGAACCGACGGACACGGTCCCGGTCTGGTTCATGCGCCAGGCGGGACGCTATCTGCCGGAATATCGCGAGGTCCGCAGCCGGCACAGCTTCTTGGAAGTCTGCAAGAACCCGGAACTGGCCGCTCAAGTGACCCTGCAGCCGGTGGCCAGACTCGGCGTGGACGCGGCCATCCTCTTCTCGGACATCCTGATCCCGGTCGAGGCCATGGGCGTGCCCCTGAGATTCTCGGAGGGTCAAGGCCCGATCCTGGGCCATCCGATCCAGGACCTCGCGGACGTCCGTTCCTTGCGCGTGCCCGATCCGCCGAAGGATCTCAGGTTCGTCCTGGACGCGATCGCTCTTTTGCGGCGCCAGCTGGACGTCCCCCTCGTCGGCTTCTGCGGCCTACCCTTCACGCTGGCCGTCTACATCGTGGAAGGAGGCCGCTCGCAGGATTTCAGCAAGATCCGCTCCCTGATGCGAGAGAAGCCCCCGCTCTACGCCGCGCTCATGGAAAAGCTCCTGGAGGCGACCGTCGCCTACGCGGACGCGCAGATCCAAGCCGGGGCCCAGGCTTTCCAGTTCTTCGACACCTGGGCCGGCATCCTCACGCCCGCTCAGTACGAGGCCCAGGTGCTGCCTTATACCATTCGAGCGGCTTCTTTCCTCAAGGCGCGAAAGATCCCGCGCATCCATTTCGCCAAGGATGGAGCCAAGCTCTTGCCCTGCCTGCGTCGGCTCCCCATCGAAGTCCTCTCCATCGACTCGACCGTGACCCTGGAGGAGGCGGCCAAGATCGCGGGACCTGATTTTACCCTGCAAGGGAACCTGGATCCAGAGATCCTGCTCAAGTCCATGAGCGCGGTCGAGGCTGCCGCAAAAAAAGTCCTGTCGCAAGGCCAGGCGGCCTCCGGGCACATCTTCAACCTCGGCCACGGCATCCTGCCACAGACCGATCCGCAGATCGCGGCCGCCCTGGTGGAGACCGTCCACCGCTGGGGCAAAAAGAGCTGACCATGGCCCGCGTGGGAGTGGTCCTCTTGACCATGGGCGAGCCGGAAACCCTCGACCAGGTCCGCCCCTTCCTCAAAGAGCTTCTCAATGACCCGGCGCTCGTGCCGGTGCCGGTCGCGGCCCTTCAGCCGGCCTTCGCCTGGACCCTCTCCTGCCTGTGCCAGGGCCGGCTCAAGCGCCGTCTGACGCAGATCCATGGCTCGCCCTTGAGGCGCCTGACCGAGCTGCAGAGAGCGGCTCTTGAAGACGCCCTGCGGCCTTGCGGGGATTTCAAGGTCTACATGGCCATGCGCTATGGTCCGCCTTCAGCGCAGGATGCCGCGCGCTGCATGCAGGAAGACCAGTTGGATCTGGCCGTGGCCCTGCCCCTCTATCCCCAATACTGCCGCGCCACCACGGGCTCCAGCCTCGTTGACCTGCGCCAACACCTGCGCCTCCCGATCCAAGAGATCCCCTCATGGCCCGATCATGCCGGCTACATCGCCGCGCTCGTGGAGCAGATCTCTCGGGTGCTGCCCCCCTCATCGGCAGGAAAGACCCACATGCTTCTGAGCGCCCACAGCGTGCCCGAGGCCTTCCTCTCAGCCGGCGATCCCTATCTCCAGGAGATCCAAGCCACGCAAAAGGCTCTTTCTTGTGCGCTCCCCGGCCTGCCGCACTCCCTCGCTTTCCAGAGTCGGACCGGCCGCGGCACCTGGCTCAAGCCGGACATCGCCGAGGAAGTCCGGCGCCTGGCCCGCGCCGGAGTCAAGAACCTGGTGGTCGTGCCCTTGAGCTTCGTCAGCGACCATTCCGAGACCTTGTACGATCTCGACATCGTCTTGAAGCGCCAAGCCCTGGCCGAGGGCATCACGACCTTCCTGCGCGTGCCGTCGCTCAATGATTCGCCGGCTTTCATCGCAGCGCTGAAGGATCTGGTCATGACAAGGATCAGCCAATGAAGTGGTGCCATGCTTTAGAGAATGGCGACCTTGTTTTAAAATTATGCTTATTTTACAATATCTTTTTTTATTTTACTGTCAGCGCTGACAGTAAAAATATGAAAAATAATTATATTTCCAAGATAAATTTATTCCGAAGTCGCCATCTTGAGCACGCACTCTACACGAACGCATGAAACCAAAAGTCGCGATCATCGGCGCGGGGATATCCGGCCTGACCACAGCGTATTACATGCGTGACGCGGCAGATTGCGTCATCTTCGAATCGCAAGACGAGCCAGGCGGGACCATGCGGTCGTCCCGCGAGCAGGGCTATGTCATGGAATGGGGACCCAACGGTTTCCTGACCAACAAACCCTACACGCTCGAGCTCGTGCGCGATCTGGGCTGCGAAGAGCGTCTGCTCCGGTCCTCGGACTCGGCCCGCAAACGCTATGTTTTTTCAGCCGGCCGCCTGCACCGCCTGCCGGAAAAGCCACTGGAGTTCTTCCTCTCGGACCTGCTCTCCCTGCCGGGCCGCCTGAGGGTCTTGGCCGAGCCGTTCGCCCCAGCCGCGCCCCCAGGCCGCGATGAATCCGTGGCCGAGTTCGCCAGCCGCCGCTTGGGCAAAGAGGCCATGCAAAAGCTCATCGAGCCCATGGCCGCCGGAGTCTTCGCGGGCAATGCCGACGAGCTCTCGCTTCAATCCTGCTTTCCGCGCATCCGCGAGCTCGAAACCCTCTACGGAGGACTCGTCAAAGCCCTCTTCGCTCTGAGAAAAAAGAAGCCGGAGGTCTCAGCCGCTCCGGGCGGCGCGCTGACATCTTTTGACACCGGCGTCCAAGCCCTCATCGAGGTCCTCGCCGCCCGCCTCTCCGGAAATCTGCGGCTGAATACGCGGGTGGAAACCATCGAGCGCCGGGAAGGACGCTACGCGATCCAGGGAGAGGCCTTCGACTCCGTGGTCGTGGCCGCGCCGGCCCATGCGGCCGGCCGCATGCTGAGAGGTCTGGACGCCGGACTGGCGGAGGATCTCGACCGCATCCCCTATGCCCCCATCGCGGTCGTGGCCCTGGGTTTTGACGCAAACGCTTTCCAGCGGCCTCTCGACGGCTTCGGCTTCCTGGTCCCGCGCCAGGAAGGCCGCCGCATCCTCGGCGCTCTCTGGGATTCGAGCGTGTTCCCGGGCCGCTCGCCTCAAGGCAAGGCCCTCATCCGCGTGATGGTGGGCGGCGCGCGCCAGCCGGAGTTGGCCCGACTGCGGGAAAAAGAACTCGTGGCCCTGGTCAGAGAAGAATTGAAGATCACCATGGGCCTATCAGCCGAGCCGGAGCTCTCGCGCGTGTTCTTCCAGGAGCGGGGCATCCCCCAGTATCTCGTGGGCCACAGCCGGCTTCTCGAGCGTCTGGAAAAACGCCTGGCGGCCTATCCGGGATTGCGCCTCAACAGCAACGCCTACCGCGGCGTCTCCCTCAACGACTGCTGTCGCGAGTCTCAGTTGACCGCGCGACGGCTTTTTTCCATTTGACAGCCCGTCCTCGCTCCTATATAATGACATCATGGCTTTGCGCATCCTGGTCGTGGACGACAGCCCTGTCTCCCGCATCCTCATCACGGAGATGGTCCGCGAGAACGGGCACCAGGTCGTCGCCGAGGCGGAGAACCTAGCCCAGGTCCTGGCGGCCTACAAGACGCACAAGCCCGACGTGGTCACGCTCGACCTCTCTTTGGCCAGCGAGGACGGCCTGACCATCCTCAAGGCCCTGCGCCAATTCGACCCCAAGGCCAAGATCGTCGTGATCTCGGGCAACTCCCAGACCAAGGTGATCGACGAGATCACCGCGGCGGGCGCCGGCTACGTCCCCAAGCCTTTCACCCAAGAGGATCTGATCAAGGCCCTCGGCGCCTCATGAATCAGGCGCCTCAAACCCTCCTCAAACTCCTTCAAAACGGCGCGGCGAAATGCGCCGGACGCCTGGGCAAGCTCTCCTTCTCCACCTGGGAACTCGACACGCTCTCTCTGCTCCCGGGCTCCAGAGAGTCCTTCGCTGAGCTCGCGCCCGCAGCCGGGGAGGATCATTTCGGGACCTTCCTCTCGGCCCCGGGCGCCGGCTTCGTCGTGATCTTCCCGCCCAAGAGCGGGTTTCTGATCGCCAACCGCTTCACGCTCGCGGGCGCGGATCCCGTGGACGCGCTGGCCGAGCGCGAGTCCAAGGTCCTCGCCGAGGTCTCCGCCATCATCGTCAACGCGATCGCCGAGGTCCTGGCCGCCGCCGGATCCCAGGCCCTGATCCTGTCCGCGCCGCAATCCCTCCGGGGCTCTCAGAAGGAGATCGCGCGGCTCGCTCAAGAAAAACATGCGGCCCAGAGCAAGATCTCCTGGACCGCCTACGCGCGCTTCAAGACGCCCACCTTCTCCTCTCACTTCGAACTCCTCATCTTTCTCGACGCCAAGCTCTTCGGCCTGGCCCAGAAGTAACGGGCGAAAAGCTGGCGCAGGCCATCGTAAGGCCCAAAGGGCCTAAAAAGTTCTAGGTCTTTTGCCGCTGCTTTTTGACCCTAAAGACCTATCTTTAAAAATCCGGGAGTTGCTAGACTCTAGAGTAGATGAACATTAAGAAATTGTCCATTTCACTCACGCCTCTTGCCTTTATCCTCATCAGCTTTGGGTTCCAAGCGACCCCGGCTTTGGCCATGAATGCCTCAATCGTCCCGGTCGCCAGGGGCGTTCCCGGACGAGAAGGGCCTGTCAGCGTTGCCGTC
The DNA here is from genome assembly GCA_023249645.1 of Elusimicrobiota bacterium. Taxonomy (GTDB): domain Bacteria; phylum Elusimicrobiota; class Elusimicrobia; order UBA1565; family UBA9628; genus UBA9628. Next base: position 40,083 of record JAHFCF010000010.1, on the reverse strand, counting down.
CTTGCCGACTACTTTCAATCCCTGGACAACAAGGACTTCAGCGGATTTTCTGTAAGAAACCGGGGCATGCCAGCGATGGAATTTGTCCTCTTAGACGAAATGAGCGAGTACCTGACAAAAGCAAAAATCGATGAGAAGAGCTTCCTCGCTCTCGCTGAAACCCCGGAGAAACAACATGGCGCCGTCGCCGCAGCCATTTCATCCATGATCCAAGACTGGAGGCAGCACCCTGACACGCTGATGCCTGAGGACAAAGCGTCAGATATCGCAAAGATGAGAAGCTGGGCCAACCTGGGGCTTATTGCCTTACAGGTGAATCACACAGAGGCTGTCCAACGAGCGCTCATGCAAGGGGCGAAAAACGTCGTTGCCGAATTGGGGATCACTCCTGAGCAAGATGGCGTAAGGATTGCCGCCAGCGCTGCCGGCCAACCTAAAATCTTCAGAGCCCTTGAGAAATCTCAAGGACCTGCCCCCAAGGAATCCGCCAGAAAAGACAGCGTCAAAATGATTGCCGGCATCCCAGCGGGAAATCACATGGGCTATCGGAATTTCCGAGGGTCCCTTGCCGCTCTTGTTTCCGCCACGACTTCGGCGATCGGTCTGACCCTCCTGGTCTACAAAGTTATTCCCATAGGCATGTCCGGCACATCGAGAGTCCTCATCATGACCACAGCCAATGGGACGGCGAAGTGGTGGGAAGTCCTCTGGCTTCTGGGATACCCAGTCGTCGTGTTGGTCGGGATAACGCTTCGCACGCCGATTTTGGCCTTATATTCAGGGTTGCAGCAGGGTTATCAGGCTTTTTCCACAGGAAAAAAGAAAGGCGTCAAGGCGGCGTTCCAGGAAACCCTCGATTTCCTCCGTTCCACGGACCGCCAGTTTGAGGAAATCCGCCAATACAGTCAACGATGGATCGCTGAACATCATGAACCCGCTTGGAATGCCCTCGCATCTTCTTTTCATCTCGGCGTTTCCGCCGGCGTCACGCTGCTGGCCAGCGTCTTGGTCGGCCCGCACCTGGCTCCCATCTTCTGGGCGGTCGCGGCGGCGCAAGGCCTGGCGGCCATTTTCAGCGCCCGTGCAGATCGAAAATCGTGAAATCCATTTTACCGCTCAGCGCCATATCCCCGGGATCTTGCTAGCGTCGAACGGACAGCGGCCAGCGCCAATGTCCTCAAATCCCTGGCCGTCATCCTAAAACACTGTATAATAGTTCCATGCTCATGCGTAAGACCCTGACTTGGCAAGACATCCAGGAGATCCCCGCTCTTCTCCGCCTTTTTTCCCAGAGAGCCCCTCAGCGCCTGGCCGGCTGCGCGCTCAAGTCCGCGCGGGACTGCGTCCATCTGGTCGGCCGGGGCTCCTCGGACAACGCCACGCTCTTCGCCAAATACATCTGGGAGACCCACGCGGGCGTGCGCGCCGAATTCATCCACCCGCACGCGATCTTCGAGGCCCAGCGCCCCTTGAACTTCCAGGGAGAGGTCGTCTGGGCCTTCTCGCAGTCCGGCCGCAGCGCGGACGTCGTCGAATGCCTCAAGCGCCTCGTGGGGTGGGGAGCCCGGGGCGTGGCCGTGACCAACGAGCCCGACCCGCTCAACAACCCCCTGGCCGCCGCGGCGCACAAACATATCATCCTCTCGGGCTCGCGCGAAGGCGGCGTGGCGGCGACCAAGACCTTCATCCTGGACCTCTGGCTGGCCCTGTGGACCTCGCATCTGTGGTGCGGCTGGCCCAAAAGCTCCGAGCTCGTCGAGTTTCCCAACCTTCTGGAGCGCTATTTGGACCAGCCGGAGAAATTCCCCCCCTCGGGACGCTTCGCCCCGGTGTGGTCCCGTCTCAAACGCGCGCCGATCCTGGCTTTCGTGGCTCGCGGACCGTTCTACGCCATCGCCAAGGACGCGGCCTTGAAGTTCCGCGAGATGGCCGCAGTCCACGCCCTGGCCCATTCAGCGGCTGATTTCCTGCACGGTCCCATCGCCGCCTACGGTCCCAAGGACCTTGTCTTGCTGCTCTCGCCCTCGCGCACGCTGCCGGAAGATCTCGCTCAGGTCCGCCGGGCCTTGCGCCGGCGCGGAGCCCCCCTCTTCGTCCTCGCGCCATCCGCGGGCAAGCCGCCGATCAATGCGCTCCTTCTGGACGTAGAACTCAAGCTCGCGGCGCTCGCCTTGGCCATGGAGAAGGGTCTCGACCCCGACCATCCCCAGGGCCTCAAGAAAGTGACTCAGACCCGTTAGTCAGTCACAAATCCAATCCTGCGGCGAGGCGGCACAGGTGGGTCTATCAATTCTCGGATAGCGCTGAAAACCTCCTGAAACTGAGAATCATATCTCTGCTCCAATTCATCAAGCCTATGGGCAAGCTCTCGGTGAGCGTCCAGCATTTGCCTATGTCGGAGAAACGCCCGCACCACCTGGATGCTTGCTTGGACAGCGATCTTACTGTTCAAAACATTAGCCAGCATAACAGCTCCATGTTCTGTAAAAGCATATGGAAGATACCTTGCATTGCGCCGGGATGCGGTCGCAGATTGCGACCGCATGGTTTGCACCTCCCTAGAAGTCAACCGAAACATGAAATCCGGGGGGAAACGATCGCGGTTGCGCTTAACCTGCTCGTTGAGCCGCTTGGTCGAAACTCTATAAATCTCGGCCAGGTCAGAATCCGACATGACTCGCCAACCACGAATTAGGAAAATGCACCGGTCGATATCCTCTGACCTGACAGGTAATCCCATACCATCCATACGATCGAGAGGCAAAAAAGTTCCCGCATAAAAAAATATTCATTATCAATCAGCTAGTCTTACAGAACTTCGAGCAAAGCCAAGAGAGGAACTCGGCCGTCGGAACTCTCGACGCGAGCCAGGACTTTTTGTGCGGCACCTATTTTAAGAATCTGAGACTCCTGCGAACTGGTCCAAATAACTTTCTTAGCCGCATCGGCATTCAAGCACCAGCTCCCATCCAAAGCGCGGCCGATCTCCCAGATCACGACCTGGCCGTCCCATGCGCCTGGATTGGAGACGACATCCTCGTAAGAAATGGGATGGCTCAAGGCCCAGGCGCGATAGGGACCCAAGGCCGCATGCTGCTGGCGGCGGGAAATGGCCGCCTCGACCGGCCGCATCCAGCCGCTCCTGTCTAGGACGCAAGCCGTTATCGCCAGGATGAGCGCGGTCCAGAGCCAAGGACTTCCCCAAGGACTGGGGCGTGCCGCGACCGGAACGGCCGGCAGGGAGAGCCCGTCGTCATTGATGACGTAGACAGGGACTTCAGATTCTGGCGGAGTGTCCATGGTGCCAGGCTGTCACTAATGACACTAATGGCGCTTATTAAGGAAGCTTCAGCTTGCTGGGATTGGGCAAGCCGCCTGGGGGCAGGCCGGCGCCGGCCTCGGGGAGAACGAGTCCGGAAGCCGCTCGGCGGCGCAGCTTCTGTATCTCTTCCATGGTCTCGTTGAAAGCGCGCTTGACCTCGTCAGCGTATTTGGCCGCGGCCTGATCCAAGGAATCCGCCGGGATCTCGAAGCTCAGGGGCAGGGCGCCCGCGGAGGTCAGCATCTGCGTCTCGCCCATGTAGACGGTCTTGCGGGCCGAGTCCGGCGTGCCGTCCGGCTTGACCGGGTTCAAGCGCCTGATCGCACCCATGCGGCGGTCGGTGAAGGACTCCTCGCGATAGAGGTCTTTGGCATTCATGCGCAGATCCGGCATCCCTTCCTCAGGATTCATGACGGCCTCCCCAGAACCGACTCCACCTCGGCGTAGTCGCGCTCCTTGGTGATGTCAGGCTCCACCTTGACCCAGGCGACCTTGCCGTCCTTGCCGATGATGACCGTGGCGCGCTGGCTGATGTTAGCCTTCGCGAACAAGAGGCCGTAGGCCTTGATGACGGAGCGGTGCATGTCGGAAAGCATCCGGTGCTTGAGACCCAACTTGTCGGCCCAGGCCCGGTGAGAGTAGCCCGAGTCCACCGAGATCGAGGCCACCGCGCCGTATTTCTCGAAGCGCGCTAGGCTCTGGGTGAAACACGCGTTCTCCTTGGTGCACGTGGGGCTCCAATCCAGGGGATAGAAGAACAGGATGACCGTCTTCTTGCCCAGATGATCGGCGAGATGGAATTCCTTGTTGTCCTGGTCCTGCAGCGTGAAATCCGGCGCTAAAGCGCCTACAGCGATCGGGGTCGTCTCTGACATGCAGCCTCCTCTCTTCACCAGGAATGATACGAGATTTAGAGCTGCTTTCTCAAAGAGCGGCATCCCTGGTCTCGGGGCTTTTCAGCAAAGCGACGAAGCTCAGCACCGCGCCGAGGGTCAGCACGGCGGCGGAGGAAAGCCACAATTCCCCGGGCCCCTCGATCCTCGCCACCGAAGGGATCAGATGGAACAGGCCGACCAAAGGCACGATGCCGGCGCCTCCCACCAGCGCGCCGGCGGAATAACCCAAACCGACTCCCACGGAACGCATCCGCGTCGGGAATCTCTCCGCGAGATAGGCAGGCACGATGCCCCAGGCGAGCTTGAAGGAAGCCGCACACAGGGCCGCGAACAAGGCGAGCGCCAGGCTCTGCGTCCTGGCCGCGTGGATCAATATCTGATAGAGAGGGATGCCCAAGAGCACGACGGCGAGACAGTATCCCATGGTCATTTTTCTTCGGCCCCAACGGTCGGAAAGCCAGCCGTACAGATTGTAGCCCAAGAAGGCGAAGAACAGTGCCGTGCCGTAGATGAAGGTGTACTGGATGAGGTCGAACTTGCCCGGGCCCTGCAGGATCGCGGGCATGAATTGATAGACCGCGTAGTCCGTCAAGAACAGTCCGGTCATAAAAACGAAGACCTGCAGAAAAGGCCCTCGGGCCGGAGGCTGGAGCAGACTGATGAGAGGTCTTTTCTCGATCTGCCCGCTGTTTTTGGCCGCCTCGAAGACGGGAGACTCGGTCAGTGAGCGGCGCACGGACCAGGCCACGGCCACGGGAGCCACTCCTGTCGCGAACATGATCCGCCACCCATAGGCCTGCATGGCCGGCTCGCCCATCCAGAGCGTGGCGCCCAACACCACGAAGGAAGCGACGGCATAGCCCAAAGGAAAGCCGGACTGCACGAATCCGCCGATGGCGCCGCGCCGCGCCGCGGGAGCGTGCTCCATGGCGAAGGTGTGGCCCACCGCGTATTCGCCGCCGAAGAAGCAGCCCATGACGAAGCGCAGGGCCATGAAGACCGCATAGGCCGCCGGCAGCCCGATCTGCGCCGGCGACGGGATGAGCGCGCAGGCCATAGACATCACGCCGACTCCGGCGATGGTCACCAGGAGCAGCAGACGCCTGCCGATCTTATCGGCCTGATGCCCGAAGAAGACGGCGCCCACGGGCCTGGCGGCCATGGTGACCGCGTAGAGCAAGGCCACCGTCAAGAATTGCCAGGCGGCGCCGACGCGGGGGAAAACAAAGATCCGAGAGAGGACCGGCGCGAGGACCACGACCATCGCCATGTCATAGGCGTCTATGCCGAATCCCAAGAACTGCGACCACATGGCCCGCTTGGCGGCTGGAGTCATTTTATGGATTCAGTCCCAAAGTGATATAATCATTTTCAACGGTGCGATAGCCAAGTGGTCCAAGGCGACGGTCTGCAAAACCGTTATTCGCGGGTTCAAATCCCGCTCGCACCTTTCAAATTTTAAAATTCAAATGACGTCCTCGATGCGCTGAGCGCGGATCTCTATCGGCCCCCCCTCAGCCACGACCGCGCCCAGATAATCAGGCGGCAGAAGGAGGGGCGCCATGCTCCACCGCGAGACATCCTCGGGTTCGCGGCGATTGGCCAACAGGGCCGCAGGCCCGGGAGAGGACCAAGAGACGTCAAAGGAGTCCAGGGGATAATCGAGCCCCACTCCTTTCGCTTTGAGATAGGCCTCTTTGCGGACCCAGCAGCTCAAGAGCGCGCGCGAACGCAGGGGCGCCGGGACGCGGGACAATTCCTCCTGTTCCCAGGAGGAGAAACAGCGGCGCAGCCTCTCCAGAGACCGCTCTTTTTCAACGGATTCCAGATCCACGCCGACGGGTCTGTTCGCCACGGCGCAGACAGCCAGCCTGCCGGCGTGGGACATATTGAAAAAAACGGGCTGCGCAGCTGACCCGAGGGCTTCAGGCTTGCCGTGGCGATTGAATCGCAATGCCACCTGCTGGGGCTGCTGACGCAGGCAACGCGCCAGGATCAGCCGCAAAGCCCCCCGGCCGACGATGAAATCCTGGCCGGCTGATGGGATGCGCAAACGCCGAGCCTGGCCGCGCTCCGCTTCATCCAAAACAGAGTCCAGCCTCTCGACGATCTCGGGCTTTTGCGTGAGCGGGATGCGCCAGATATCGACACGCGTCATGTTCCCGGTCTCGGAGGATTCAGAGCTGCTGGATCCGTTGGATCGCAATTATACGTTATCTGGATTTAAAATCCGTACACCGCTCATGGACAGGTTCCAACCCAAAGTAATAAGATGAGCCCGTGATCGATTTCTTCGGCAAGGGCAAATGGGCGTTCTGGCTTTCCGTCTGCGTCCTGGCCGCGCTCGTCAGCGTTCCCTCGGCCCTTCTGTGGCGTTCCACCCGGTCCTACATCCAATTCTTCATGGGCACCGCTCCCGGCGTCATCCGGCCCACCCGCTCGGATTTCATCGACCGGCATCCCAAACACGCCCCGGAAAAGAACCTCGAATTCGTGGAGTTCAGCCTCAAGGCGGGCAAGGCCAAGGCCGTGGAGCTCGTCGGCGACTTCAACAGCTGGAAGCCAGGAGTCCTCCCCCTTTCGCGCGATGGCAAGAACTGGCGGATCATGGTGCCCCTGCCGCCGGGCCGCTACCGCTATCTCTTCCGCGTCGATGGACAGACCCGGCTCGACCCCCAGGCCCGCTCCGAGAACGACCGGGACGGCCGGAAGGTCTCGGTGCGCCGCGTGCCGTGAAAAAGCTCATCCTCGCCGTCCTGTGCTTTTCCGCGGCTCACGCCGCCTGGGGCTCGGAGCGCCGCGCCACCCTCCTGCTGGTACCCGCCGAGGATTTCTCCGACTGGAAAGGCCTCGCGGGCCTCGTCTCTGCCAACGCCTTCAAGATCACGCTCGCCCTGACCCCCGAGATGGCCACGCCCCAGGCGCAGGACGCCCTGGCCTGGCTGGCGAAGACCGGCCGCATCGAGCTGGCCATGAGGATCTCCGGCGATCCCGTCTTGCCGCTGATCAGCGCCTCCCGGCCCCAGGACGCTTCCGACGAGCTCGCGCTGGCCCGCGAAGGCCTGCGGCTGCTCTCGCCATCCCAGACGCTCGGCTTCGTGCCCGCTGGCGGCGCCGCGCCGGCCGCCCTGGCCCCGGCCCTGCAAGCCCTGGCCGTGCCCTGGATCGCGGTGGGCACGACCTCGACGACCGTGGCCTCGGGCTCCCATCCCCCGGCCTTTCTGCCGTTCACCGCGATCAGGTCCCTCCAGGACCTCGACGCCTCCTCGGGCACGGCCATCGATCGGCTCGTCCTGGATGAAGCGGGCGGCGCGCTCCCGCCTGGCGGCCTCATGCTCCTCCTGCGTGCGCTCGCGCAAAAACAGGATTCCCGCAGATGGATGACCGTGTCCCAATCCCTCGAGGAAGAGCCGGCGCCCCCGGGACCTGCAACGGATTGGCCTGGCTGGGCGCCGAGTCCCTGGTCGGGGACCTTGGCGCAAGCCTCGGCCTGGAAAGCCTATGTCGAGGCGGCCGATGCCTTGAAGCACTACCAGAACTCGGGCAGCGCCGACCTCAAGATCCTCGAGGACGCCTCCCAGGCGCTCTACGGCGCGCAGTCCAGCCGCTTCTATCGCCTGCTGGGCACGACCGGGCCCGACGCGGCCGAAGCGGACCGAGAGCTGCGCTCGCGTCTCAAGAGCGTCTATCGCCAGCTCAAGCAGGCCGCGCCAGCCAGCCTCTATGCCTCCCTTCTGGGCGTCTCGGCTCCTGCCGGAGCTGAAGAAGCGACCACAGACATCCTCTCTGAAAGCGGCGAGGGCTGGCTCTCCTTCCAAAACCCCGCGGGAAGCTTGAGCCGCGCGCCGGCGGACTCGTCACGATCCGCGGAGCTCTGGAAACTGCTCGGCCTGCGCGTGGACTGGAGCGAGCAATCCATCTCCTTCACCTATCGCCTGGCTGCCATCTCCACGGCCGCGAGCGCGGCCGTCCTGGACACATACATCGACATCAACCACATCCCGGGCGCCGGGAGCAGCCGTCTCTTGGAAGGCCGCGAGGCCTTGGCCGCCAACCGCGACTGCTGGGAATTCGCACTGACCCTGACTGGCTCAGGAGCCCGGCTCTTCCGCTCGGACGCGATCGAACCGGTGTTCCTGGCCGCGGCCCCGGTCCTCGTGGACTCATCAAGCGGCACTCTTAAGGCCTCTTTCCCGCGCGAACTCCTGCGCGGCAATCCCAAACGATGGGGCTTCATCGCCGCGACTTTCGCCGGGGCCGAGGATCCCTCCCTGCCCCGCACGGCGCCATACGGCGTTGAGCCCGGCGGGCCGTTGGGCCTGCTCGCCCCCCTGGAGCAGCAAAAGGCTCCAACCTCCCGGCAGCGGTTGAACGCGGTCCGTCTTCCGGAATAGCAGACTGAAAACCTGAGCCCGTCCGTCTTTGTTTTTAGCAGCCGACCTTTGCCGGCAAAGACAAAAATAGCCCTAGCAACTGTTGCCGGCAACAGTTGCTGATTTTTCGGCAGCCGCTCAGGACATCCGGTTAAGACCGATGCCGACGAGCAGCAGTCCCGCCAAGGGCATCAGGACCGTGAGGAGAGTCCGGAGCTGAGAGAGATCGACTGAAGATGGGCTGGAGGCTTGGGCCTGGCTGCGGACGGCCGGCGCTTGAGACTGCTGGGCAGCGCTGAGAGAGTCCGAACGCGGGGCATCCCGAAGGGCGAAAGCGGGCGATTCGAGCACTGAGACCGTCTCGATCGTGGAGCCCTGGGCCGTGCCGGGCATGCCGACGAGGCGCTCCTCGACCCTGTCGGCGGACGGCTCAAAGCTTGATGTGAAATCCTGGAAGACCGGGCGCCCGACCACGGCGGCTGTCCGGACCGCACGGGGCGCCACCGCGACTGACGCCATGGCGCGCTCCTGGGTCAGCAGGGCGTTGCCGCGGGTCGCCAGATCCAGGGCCATGACGCCGCCCATCGGCGCCAGGGCCGGGGTGACGGCCACGACGAGCAGCGGCGCATTGGCGACCTGCAAGCGCAAGAGAGAAACGACGCGCGCGTTGGACTTCGCCTGCGGGCGGCTCGAGGCAACCGCAGCCGGGACCCAGGAAGCGCGGCCGGATCCTACCGTTGAAAATCGGTTCAGCGTCACTGCTTGTCTCTGCGCGGATGTCCCGGCGTTGACCTCGCCCAAAGCGGAAGAGCCGGTTGCCTGCTGGCCCTGCAAGACATCCATGACCCGGCGGCCCAGCCCCACGGAATCCTCATCGGTCGGCAGGGTCTTGGCCGCGGCTTGACGCAGGTCGTGGATCTGGCCCATCTTGAGCGCGATGTTCTGAGCGACCGCTCCAGACGCGGACTGATAGGCCGCGTCCCTCGGCGTCCAGGCCTGGGCCTTGAGCGCCGCGTTGATGGTCGTTGGCGCGGCCGGCTGCGACCAGGACGCGGCCGCCGGCTGCTGGACGACCGTGGGCGGCAGACCCAGGAAGGATTCGACCGGGGAAAAATTGGTCCAGGACGGAGCGACGTTGACGGCGTTGGCAGCGCCTTGGAATGAAAGCTCCGGCACGGGCACGGCCTTGTATCTCGAAGACGCGTTCCCCCCGGCTCGCATCTCGATGACAGGAGCGGCGAAAACCGCGCCGGAGAGGAGAACTCCCAGGAACGCGAAGACCGCCGCCGTCGCTGCTCGTCGACCTTTCATGCCCATACTTTACCACGCGCCCGTACGCGAAGCATGGGCCTTTAGGACTAGGCCCTGGCAGTCAATGGACCTAGGCCTTTGGGCCCATGAATTATATCTAAACCTATTTATGTCTGGCACCGTGCCTTGTGTGTTCTGGGGATACTTTTTAAATCTTAGTCGATACAAATATTAAAATAACAAAAATATATTATTCTAAATGTATGGCACCGTCTTAGGCCTAAGGACCTGCTCGAACTGGGCCCTTGACCCAACCCAGGAGCTGCAGCAGCCACCAGAGCGCCGCACTCAAGAGCATGCTGGCCGCCAACCAGATGAGCGCCCATTCTCGGGAAAGAGGCTGATGGCGCCCCTCGGAACCCGGATCGGCGAGGCGCTTGAGATAATCCTGCCACCACCTGATCTCTTTGCGCTCCCGCGAATCGGTCAGCTTAAGGCGCACGAAGCCGTCCTTATGCGACACGCGCTCGAGCGCCTCGTGCGCCCCGACGCGGCGGGCCTGGGCCGTTGCCACGGACTCGTGCGCCTGATTTTCCGCGAGCTGGGAGGCGACCTGCGCGGATTGGGCCTGCAGGGAGAGACTGTATTCCTCGGGCGAATAGTCCTTGGCCGCCTGCGCCTGGGCCGCATACTGCTCGGCTCCGTCGAATATGCGGACCTGCCGCTTGAACTCCTTGAGCTCCAGATTATCCAAGGACGCCGAGACCTTCGCCAGCCGGTCAGGCCGATCCCCCACAGCGCGGCGCACGCTCTGGAGCTTCTCGTTGGTGTCAAAACTGTCGTAAAGGGCCTGATGCAGACCCTGGGGGAAGTGGATGATCTCCTTGCGCGAGTCCTCATAGATCCCATCGCGGCCGAGCTTGGAAGCGACGCTGACGTCCTCAACGCCGCTCTGGAAATAGCTCAGGGTGCGTTCGCTCTCATTGAGCATATTCTCCATGGACTGCTGGATGACCCTCTGGGCCATGGCCTTGCCCGGGAGGAATCTCTCCGAGCTGGCCGGGATCAGCATGGTCTGGTCCAGGAAGGTCTTCCCAGGTCCAGGGACGGATCCCACTTGGACCTTGGGGAGTTGGCTTCTGTCATAGACGCCTTCCACACGGTAGGGCGCCAAGTCGAGGAAGTCGATCGCGTGCCCGAATCTCCTCACGTAGCTGTAGGGGACCACGCCTCCCTCAAGCTGTGAGGCGGAGGCCAGCCCCAGGTAGCCGTTGTGCTTCGGATCGATGCCGAAGATCGCCTCGTTGAACTCGCTCAAGATGCCATTGACGGGCGAGATCGCGACCCGGACCCAGTTCTGGGGCATGTAGGGGGCCTCCTGGCGCTTGATGGCGCCAAGATTCGACTGGGCATCCTGGAGGGTCTCGGCCAGATACCGGGCGTTGAGCATCACCGGGAAGTGCTCGGCGGTCTCGTAATGATCCAAGTGGAAAGTCGGCTGGACGGTCTTCGCATCCGACGCAAGCTTCGCTGCTTCGCCGTCCAGGCCCACGGAGACGAGCGACCAGTCCTTAGCATCCTTGGAGACTTCTTTCCTGCTCGTCCAAGCGTGCCTCACGCGGCCGGTCTGGTCATCGATGGTCGCGGCATAAAGCGGGCCGGACAAGGAGTGATCCTTATCCACGACCCCATCGCCGATCTTCTCGTCCAGAGGCATGGAGCCATAGGATGGACTCGCTAAAGCTTTCAGAGGGAAGCCCTGCTTGTCCAGGCTGAGAGAGAGCGCGTCGCTCTTATAAAGGCTCCAAGTCTGGGACTGGGTCAGGACCCCGTTGGCTTGCTTGAGCGCCATTTCCTTGGTCTGGAAGTCATCCAGGGCCTGCTTGAACTTGGCCGCGGCAGCGGAAGAAGCCTTGGTGAAGGACTCGTAAATCTTCTGGGCCTTCTTAAAATCCTTCGTGAGGATCGTAAGCCGTTTGGCATAGTCCGCGTCCGTCTCGTTGGCCGCGCGCTGGTTCTCCCTGAAGAATCTGGATTCGCCATTGGGATCGTCCTGGATCTGAGCCTCGAGCTTGGACTGGATCTCGGTCTGGGCCTTGGTGTACTCCAAGGAAGCATCATCCATCGCCGTTTTCTTATCGTCCGCTGCCCGCTGCAAGGGCGCGAGCCTGGCCGCGATCCGGTCGCGCAGGCCGTCGATGCGGTTCTCGTAATCCGTCTTCGATTCACTCGCATGGCGCACATTGGCCTTCTCGATGTCCGGGCGGATGCGGTCCTTAAGCTGGGGCGATGCCGACTCATGGCCGGAAGGCTTGACGCCGACCTTCTCCTGAGCCTTCTCGTCCGCCGCCACATCATGGCTCGCGTGCTGGAAGGACTGGATGCGCGCGTCGAAATCGTTCTGGGTCATGAAGACTGCGGCCATCCGTCCCTGGCCGTCGCGCGCGAAGCCGAAATCCCTCTTGACCAGGATCCAGCCCATCCGCTGGCGATCCAGGGACAGCTTGTCAGCGTCTTTCTTCAGCTCCACGGCACCCTGGGCCGACATGATGACGCGGCCGAAAGCCCCAGGCTGCTCCAGCGCGCTCTCCAAGGTGGGATAGAGCCCCTGGGGCAGGGAATCCTTGTCGCCCAGATACACGTACATGACGCTCTGCGCCAGCTGGGGCAGGGCCGCCCAGGGATGCATGGCTTTATGGAGATTGTCCAGAGGGACCTTTTTCTCGAAGAAGAGAAGCTTGCCTTTCTCCTGCAATCCGCCGGGGCCGAAGAGCTGAGCGTAGGTGTAGGTTTTGTCAGGCTGGTCCGCCACGATGAATTCCTGGCTCCTCAATCCATTCTGAAGGACCAGGCCGTTCTCTTTCCACTGAGACAAGATCGTTGATTGCGCGCGCGCGGCCTCGGCCGCGTCCACGCCTCCCGACACGCGCAGGGCCGCCTCTTCCGCAGGGCTGACCTTGCCGTCGAGCCAGCGGGCCCGCATGGCCCGCAGGTCCTGAAGACTGACGGCCGCGGCGTCGATCTGCTGGCGAGGAGCGCCGTCCCAGCGCAGGGCCAGGAGCCTTGCCTCCTCCACGCTGATGAGTCCGTTGACGGCCCGCAGGCCCCGGCCGAAGCGCCAGGCGTCGCCCGTACGGCCCAAAGTGCGGCGCAGATCATAGAGGATGTTCAGGCTGCGCGCCAAGTCGTCGTCAGCGCGCACCTGCGGCAGATCGAAAGTCTCGATGAGCGCGTTGTCGAAGGCGGCCTCGGCCTTGAGATACTCGTCCAGGGCGGCGTTCTGGGACAGGAAGCGGACCGGGTCTAAGGAGAGCTCCGCCTGGCGGCTCTCGGCCAAGGCCTGGCGGGCGTCGGCCAGATGTCGGCGCAGGCCTTCGAGGCGCTTGAAGGCCGCTTCGACATCCGCGGGCGCGGCCACGGCGTGCCAGTAGGCGTCGCGCATGAGCGTGGCGGTCTCGAAGCGCTCGGTGCGCGCGCCCTCGGCGCGGCGCTCCTCGCGGGCGATGTCGTCCTGCATGAATCCCAGGAAGCCTTTCCAAGACCTGTCGGCGCCCGGCAGCTGGCGCATGGCGTCCCAGAGGCCGGCCAGATCGGCCTGGAGCTTCTGGCGATGGCCTTCCTTGTCGATGGCGATGGCCCGGCGCATCTTCTGGTCCGCGGAAAGATCGCTTCGGGACAATTCTTGGCTCTGGGCCACGGCCCGACGATAGGCCCGCGCGCCGGCCTGGATCTTCTCTCGGCCCTCGGCCGTCAAGCCAGGACCGAACTCGACGAGCTGCTCGTCGAAGCGCCGGGCGAAGCCCTCATCGAGCATCCTCTCGGTCCCGTAGACCAGGAGTTCCGCCGTGGGGTCCTCACCGAACTTGGGGGCGTCGGTCGAAAGCGGCGACATGGCCGGCAAGCGGTCGTCGGCCAGATTGAGGGCGTCGATCTCGCCGGTCAGCACGATGAAGGCGCCCTTGGTGTCCGTGACCAGACGGTTCATCTCCTGATACGCCGAGAGCAGCCGATCGAGGACCGCAGAGGCTTCCTTCATCTCGGCCTTATCGTGCGCCAAAGCGGAGCGGTTGCGATATTCCTTTTCAAGCATCTCGATGAGCTTGCCCTGGGCCTCGATGCCCTTGGTCCCGTCGGAGACCTGGTTCATGAGCTGGGCCAGATGCACCGAGAGTTCCTTGATGCGGCCCTGGGACTGAAGCTCCTGGCGCAGGGAGTCGGAGAGGATCTTGGTCAAGGCGCCCTCGATGGCCTGCGGGTCCGGAGCCTCCAGGAAGGCCGCGCCCACCTTCTGGCCGTGGAACACGCCGAAAGCCAGGCCCGGGGTGAAGCCCTTGTAGCTCATCTGCTCGGAGATGACATCGGCGCGCAGCTGGCCCATCAGGGAATCCGCGTGGCCCAGCACATCCGGCATGCCGTCTCCGAAAAGCGTGCGGCGGACATGGTCGAGCTGGCGAGCGCGCACCTGGCCGAGGAAATCCTCGGTCATGCCCGCCAGGCCCCGGGCCGAGGGATCGCTGGCCACCAGGGCCATGAGCCTGTCGCAAAGCTCATTGAGTTTCTCTTGGACCGCTTCCGGCTTGTCCTCAGGCTTCAGGCCTGGGTCAGAACCGAGAAGGGCGGCCATCTGGATGCTCTGCTCCTTGAGCTCCAGGCGCAGCTTGTCCGCGACCGGCTCGAGCTCCCGGCGGCCCTGCAGCGAGCGCCACAGGCGCGTCTTGAAGGCGAACTGCTCGGCCAAGAGCTCGGCATGGGCCGCGGCGCCGGCCTGGACGTTCTCACGCACATGGTCGTGCCTCTCCTGGCGCAGCTGGATGAGCTTCGAGGCGGCCCTGTCATCGAGCTGAGCCCTTTGCCAGCGCAGCTCAAGCCAGCCATCGGCGAAGCCCTGGTAGATCTTGTCGTTGGGATTCAAGCCGCTGTTGGCGTAGAAATATCTCATGTAGCCCGCGGCCGCGTCGTGCTCTTGGAGCTGCGCGGGGATGGGATCGACCGCGGAGCCCGGGGCCTGGGCCGAAGCCGCCCGCGCGGTCTTGGCCAAGCGGTCCTTGAGTTCCACGAAATTCGTTGGGAAGTCCTGAGCGGACGCGGCCGCCGGCGCCGACTGGCCCAGGGAGGAGAGGGCGATGCGGTCCGCGCCGATCGCGCCTTCCAGCTCCGCGCGCTTGAGCCGATGCTCCAGATCGGTCTTTTCCGGGAGGGTCTGCAGCTGCGCCTGAAGAGATCTCATTTCCATGCCCAGCCGGCTGGTCTGCGCCGCCACGCTCTGCTCATAGGCGGACTGGGCCTGCACTTCCGTGAGAAGCTGGAAGAAAGCCGCCTGGGCGCGCTCGGACTGGGTCGCGCTCGGACCGCCGATCGTGTGGATGAGCTGGCCGATGGAGCAGGCAAGGAAGGACAAGGGATCCAGACGCAGATGGTCGATGTCCTCTCCCTGGCGCAGCCGGGCCTCGATGGCCCGGGCGATCTGCACGCGTTGGGCGAGCACCGCGCGCTGGGATTGCGCCAGATTCCTGGACGCCATGCGCTGCTCCAGATCCTTGACGGCCTGATCGGCGTCCAGAGCCGAGAGGTCGAGCGGCGCGTTGGGATCGCGGCCGAGGAGGTGGTTCATGGTGGCTTGAGCCTGGCTCATCTGAAGCTCAGCGTCCTTCATGCGCGCCAAGGCCTTGTCGAGCTCCAGGCCTTGGAGGCCTGCCCGGGCCTCATCGACCGCCTTCGCCGTCTTCTCAGCCGTTTTGTAGGACACGACGCTCTGGGTGAAGCGCACGGCCAGATCGCCCTCCAACTCGTCCTGGAGACTCTGGTAGTAGTCTTCCTCGCCCTTGTGCTCTTGGCGCTGAAGGGCCCGCATCTCCGAAGGCTTGATCTCGAAGTCCAGTGAGGGCGTCACCGGGATGCCCGTGATGGAGAGCACCGGGATCAGGCCGAGGCCCACGGCCGTGAAATTGAGGCCCGCGGAAACGCCCAAGGAGACCTTCTGGAGGCGTCGATCGTCGACCCGGATCATCTGCGCCGCGGCCTTCTGGCGATTGGCAAGCTCATCGAGGCTATGAGACTTCATGGCGAGACCCTGAAGGTTGGTGAGCTGGAGAGGATCGTCGCCGGCGATCGTCGAGGGCTCCTTGCCGGCCAAAAGCCTGGAGTCCGCCGAGGACCAGAACCTGGAGAGGATCGCGCTGCCCCGAGCCTCGAGCACCTGGCTTTCATACCAATGCCACGAATCATAGGCCGCGCGCAGGCGCGAGGGGCTCGAATACCCGTTGCGGTAGGCCGCGGCGGAGGATCCCAGATCCGCGGCGGAAGCCTTCAAGCCTGCATCCAGACCGCCAGCCTTCTGGCCCAAGACTTGGGCCGCCTGCGCCTCATGGGCGGCCTTGAGCCGCCACTCGGAAAGGGCTTGGAGCATCTCGTCTTGGCTGGCCAGAGCTTCCGCCCGGTAGGCCTGGTCGCGCGGCTGCGCGGCGGGATTCCAGAGGGGCTTCTGCACCCGGCCTCCGCCGTTGACCATCTGCTGCGACATCATGTCCGGCAGCTGCAGGCCGATGCCCAGGGAGAACTGGTCCACGCCTGCGATGCCGTCGATGATGGTGTTGAGCGTCTCCCAGCGCGTCGCGTCATGGAAGTCCGCCAAGTCCATGATGTTCACGGGGGCGTCCCCGGCCAAGGGCCTGTCGAGCGAGCCCCACCCATGCCATCTCTTCGAGTTCAAGAGCCCCTCGAGCTCTTTTTTGTCGAGCGAGCGCAGGATCTGCGAGAACCTGTCCGGCGCGGCCAGGAGCTTCTCGGTCTCGCTGAAGAGAGACTTTAGGCCCCCGGCGCTGAGATCCCCGAAGGGGAAGGGAGCGGAGAGGTCCCTGCCCGCGACCTGATTGTAGTTCAGGAGCGCCTGATTGTAGCGCGCCTGGGCCTGGACCAGCCGCGTCGCGGCTTCCTCGGGCGTGGCAGCGGCCCCCGCCGCGATCTTAAGCTCCCACTGGGCCTGGGCCACGGCGATGACCGCCGCCTCCCAGTCCTTGACGATATCGGCCAGGCGCATCTGCAGGCGCAGGCCCTCGCGCGCCAGGCCCGCGGCCTTGGCCTGGAGGAAGGCCTTCTGGGTCCGGTTCATGACCCCCTCCGTATAGCTCGCGGCTGAAGCGGGAGAGGCGGCCCGGTCCGTAAAGCTGCGGGAAACGGCGTTGGTGACGAAGCCGACCATCGCCTTGCTGTTGGCATTGTTGAAGAAGGAGCCGGCATCGCGCCCCACCAGGATGCCCTGCGTCAAGGTGCCCATGTCCTGTTTGATGAGCTGCTGGCCGATGTCCGCGGCGATGGCGCCCTTCACGGCCGCGGCCTGGGGCGATCGGTCCTCCCGGAAGAATTTTTCGACCCCCTCCTGGAGAGCCTGGGTCGATTGCGCGCCCTTGAGGGCCTCGCTGGCCCTGCCCCTCACCCCGTCAAGAAGATTCTGCAGGCTGAACTGGGAGGTGAAGCTGACAAACGGCCGGGCCGGGGCGCCCACATAGGGGGCGGATATCCCAAGCTTGATGTTCGTCTTGGAACCGATGCTCTGGGAGACGCCCACGTCATAGGTTTTTCCATAATACTGCTTTCCCGTGCCCATGATCTGGCCGTCGGCGCTGATGACAACGCCGGAATCGGGCAGCTGCACGGAGAGTTGGTTGGAGACCGTGTTGTAGCGCTGGCCGAGATCCTCGCCGACCTTGTCCGTGATGCGGACGACCTCCTTGTTTTCGGAATTGCGGATGGAATAGCCCTTGAGGATCTTCACGCCCGCGGACTTCTGAGAGAGACCCTGCGTGCCGGGAAGGCCGGGGTCGCCCTCCGTGTCGGTGGTTTGCGCGAAGTAAAGCTCCATGGTCAGGTCGTCCTGGGCGTTCATGAGCTTGCGCAAGTCCAAGGTCACGCCGCCCTTCTTGAAGGAATCGCGGGAGTTCGGGGCCTGGGAGGCGATGGTGTCCTTGAGGTCGAGGCTCGGGTCGAAGCCCGTGGAGAAGTCGACCTGTTCGAGGAATTTCCTGGGATCGTGGATGAAAATGTAACGCTGTTCGTAGCCGAGCGTCGCGATCTCGGTCATCTTAAGCGTGGTCTTCACCTCGCCGCCGCTGTAGACGGGGTTCTCGCCGGCCTGCTGCGCGGCGAAATCCCTGAACCCGCCCAGGCACACGAAGAGGCGGTCGTCGAGGAGCACGAAGGCGAAGCGGTCCATGATCAAGACGCGGTCGGCCCTGATCTGATCGATGGTCGTCACGCCGGCCGGCACGTTCACCAGGGAATGATGGAAGCCCGAGTTGAAGTAGTTGACCCAGTGCTCGCCCTTGGTGCTGGAGAGCTGCATGTCCACGCCCCGGTCTCCGTCGGACGCGCCCATGTCGGAGAACTGGTGGGCGGAGACGCCGAAGCTGGTGGCAAAAGGACTGTCGGAGAAGGCCTCGGCGATGTTCTCCAAGCTGACCAAGTTGGATGATTCCAGGCCGTGGGAGAAGCCCAGGTCGGTCTTATAGTAGATGTAGAACCCGTCCGAGCCTCCCGTGTCGAGCATGGAGGAATCCTTGATGAAGCCGGTCAAAGCGCGGGGATCCTTGAGGATGTCCGTTTTGAGCGCTTCGATGCTGAGGCTGGGGTTGGAGGACTGCAGCATGCCCAGGATGGACTCGACGAAATTCTTGAACTCGGACTTTTTCACTATCACGGATTGGCCCTTGTCCGTGGTCATGGCCCAGGCGTTGCGGCCCAGATGCAGGGCCTCGATGCGGCTCAAAAGCTCGGGAGGCAAGGTCCCGCCGTCATTCTTGAGCTGGTCCAGCTCGCGCTTGAGGACCGTCTGCTGATCCTGGGCCTGGGCGATAAGGGTCTTCAGGATGGTCTCGCTGCGCTGGGCCTGGCCGCTGATCTTGTTGGCGCCGACCGAGGCTTCCAGAACGCGCTGGACATCGTCCAGCAGCTTGCCGAAGCTCTGCCCCAAGTCGTGGACAGGCTGCTTGCCGATCTTCTGGATGTAGCCCTCCAACTGCCGGCGGTAGTCCTCCAGCTGGACCCGGGCCTGTCCCATGGTGGAGAGCAGCTCATTGCAGGCCTGCAGCTCGGCGGCGTTGACAGCCAGGCCGCCGGTGGGGCCCAAAGTCTGGTTGTTCGTGCCGTAGACCGAGGAAGCCATGGTGGCATAATAAGTCCCGACCTGCTGGATGGTCTCCAGGCTCGCCTTGTCCCAGGTGAGCTTCTGGTTGAAGAAGTTGCCCACATCGCCCAGGGCCGTGGAGAGCTGGGTATAGATGCCCAGCTCCCGCTGGTAGGCCGCTTCCGGATCGACATTCTGGAAGTTCTTGGCCACGATGGCGCGGTTGGCCGCCGCATCGTTGATGGCGGCGCTCAAGGCCTGGGAGATCTCCGCGAGCTTCTGATCGGCCACCGGGATCTGGTTGTGGAGGGCGTCATTCGACGACGAGATGATGGCGTCCGAATAAAGGAGCCTGGCCATGGACAGGGCGTATGCGGTCTTGGGGGCGACGACGCCCGGATGCGAGTAGGCATACCGGGCGCCCGTGATGCTCGAAGGCACCAGATACTCGCCCGCCTGCAGAGCCAAGAACGCGATCTTCTGCTGATTGTTGGTGAAGGTGAGCGTATCCTTGGTCCCGACCGGGATGCTCGTGCCGCCCGCCAGGCTGATGCTGGGAGCGCCCGCGACATCATTGGCCGAGTTGCCCAGGGTCACCAATTGGGTCTTGAGATCGAGCAGGGGCTGCTGCAAGGCATTGACGGCGGCGACGCTGTTGGCATCGTCCGGATTCACGGAGACCGGGAAGCGGATGAATCCTTGGCCGCTCAAGGTCTGGAGCTCGTCGAGGATCTGGTTGAGCGTGACGGCGGAATCCGTCAGCTCCTTGGCCCGCTGCTGACGCTCCTTCGTGTATTTCACGACCTTCGCCGGCAGGGCGTACGGCCCTCCCCCTTCCTTGGAATAGAACGCGTCATAGGTGTAGGGAACCGCGCCGTTGGTCACATTGTCCTGCTCGGTGCCGTTGTAGCCGTTCTTGCCCGCGCGGCGGTCGACCAGCTGCTGGTAATACTTCACGCCCGTCTGCGGATTGCTGAGATAGTCCGAAAGGGTGCCGCTGAAAGAGTCGATGGAAGCGAGACCGGCCTGCGTATCCTGGGATGTGAGCTTGGCGAAATCGTTCGGCGTCTTGGCGCCGTAGGTGATCATGGCCCAGGGCATGGTCTGGCTGTAGAGGCTGTTGAGGCTGGTCTGCAGGTAGTTCTGGTAATAGTAGAGCTGGTAGTAAGGGCCTGACTGGTCGTTCGGTTTGAGCTGATTGACGGATTGCTGCATGTACCCGATGAGGCTGTTCGCCTTGTTCTTGCTTCCCAAAAGGGTCTGGGCCTCGGTGAGGTAGCGCAAGAGGTCTCTGAGCAGGTTTTCTTTCCGGGTCAGAAGCTTCTGCTGATCGCCATTGTTGGGCTTCGATTCAGCGATGAACACCCGGTCGGCCTGGATGTCGTTGAAAATCTCAGTGAACATCCCCATGATGTCCTGGAATTTCGGCTGAACTGACTGGAGAACGCCGACAGCCTGGTCGATCTGAGGGATCGTGGCCTGAGCCTGGCCCCAAAGGATCAAGTTGTAGGCGGCGTAGGGGAAGGTCTGGGCCGCGGCCGCCAGGCCCAGCTTGGCTTGGAACGCCACTCCGGGGTCGATGTTGGCCTGGAACTGAACGTTCTCCAATTTCTGAACATAAGGCGTCAGCGCCGTCTCCAGTTGATCCAGAGAGAGGGCTGAGAGCATGGGCAGCTGGCTGCCGGGCGCCGCGGCCTTGTTGATCTGCGCGGCCGCGGCATCGAGCGCATTGAGGTACTGTTTGGTCAGGGACTGGGAGCCGGCCAGCTGGCCGCTCATCTGCTTCTTCCATTGCGACAGCGAGGTCGGGTGGGTGTTGCCGAACACGTCGACCATCGGGGCCAGCGCGGGATCATCCGAGAGCATCTGGCTGACTGTCGTGAGATATCCCTGATAGGTGGTCTGCATATCAGACCAATAGGCCTGCCGATCATCGAGGATCTTGGCAAAGCCTTGCTGGGTGACCTGATCCTGGGTCAGAGCGAAGGGATCGGGGACCTTCCACACGGCGATCAGGGCAGCCTCGTCCGGGATGGTGGGCAGAAGAGAGATCCCCTGATTGGCCAGGGCGATGTAGTCGTTGATGCCGCTGTGGTGCACCTTGGAGGAGTCGGTATACCCGTTGAGGATGTCCAAGAACATCTGCAGGCTGAAGGCCGAGGGATTGTTGGGGTCCCCATGGGTCATGCGAGATTGCGCATTGTCCTTGGAGCGGTTGAGCAGATCGAGATTCTTCGCGGAATCGGCGAACGCGCTGTTGACCGTGCCGCGCAGACCGCCTATCTGCTGCTGGAAGGCGGTGAAGGCATTGAGGGCGCTATTGGCCTCGTTCTGGTAGAAGAAGATGTTGCTCTGCGTGGACTTGTCGGAGGCGATGGCCTGCTGCTGGGCCGTTGTCCAGACCGGCTGATTGTTCGCCATCGCCTGATTGATGGCCGCGTTCTGCGCGTTGGAGGCCTGGGAGGCCTGGATGGCGGCGACCTTGGCCTTGGTGATCGCCGTCAACCTGTCGATGGCGGCCTCTCCGGACATGATCGTCCTCCAGGCGAACAGGAAGGACTGCATGGCGTCCACGCGTCCCAGATTCTTGTAGAAATCGAACATGGACTGCCCGTTGCCCGCCTGGGTCTTGGCCTGCGTGCGCGCCTTCTCCACCGCAACCATCATGCCTTTGGCCGCGTCGCGATTGGCCAGCTCCGCGCGCACCTGGCCGGCCACGTCACCAAGCCCCTTGACCAGGCCGGAGATCCTCTCCACGGCCGCCTTCTGAGCCGGCGTGGCCGCGGCGGCCTGGGGCGCATCCTTGGCCGGGTCCGTCAGATGCCGCGCGAGGGACTTGAGCTGCGCCTGATAGAAGCTCATGCTGTCCGCGTAGCCGTTCGGGCCTCCGGGCGGGGGCCCGAGCCTGGCATGGTAGTAGTCATCGATATCTTTGAGCTTCTGCAGGCGCGTCATCGCCTCGGGATGGCGCAGATCGTGGACCTGGGCCGCCTTGGACTCCCGGTAATCCGCGCTGAAGTTCTTGTCGAACGCGGCGAGCAGGCGGTCGCGCGAGTCCGCCGCCGTGATCGGACGCTCCTCATCGTGCAATTGGACCAGCCGCGCGTCCAGCGCCGTCAGGTCCGCGTTGAGCTTGTCCACATGAGCCCGGACCGCGTCCATCTCATGGCGCAGGTCGCCGGGGTGCGCGCTGAGCGCCTGCAGACGCGCCGCGGCCGCGGCTTCAGGCTGGAGGGAAAGGGTGGGATCGAACTTCCAATCGCTGCTGCCCGCGTCCGTAGCCTCGGCGAACACGGCCTGGGCCGAGGCGTGGGCCAGAGCCGCGTTCTGGGCATTGTGCGGCAGGAAGACCTTGACCATGAAGTGCATGGTCCCATCCGTGAGGTTGAAACGAAGGAGGTTCTGGAACTTGTCGAGAAGGATGTTGCCCCAGGAGTAAACCCCTCCCTGGCCGTCCACCGCGTCAGCGACGGCTGAGAAGAAGTGAAAGCTCCTCCAGCCGAAGAATCGCACGATCGAATCCGCCCCACCGGCATAGGCGAAGAAGGCCTGGAACTCGGCGCCGATGACCAACATGGAGAAAAAGGACTTCAGCTGCGGCTTCCAGAAGCGCCAAGAGCTCAGAGTCTGCCGCGAGAAGGTCAGCTTCACGGCTTCGCCGTAGGGATTCGTGGCGGAGGGGTTGTCCCTTTTCACCTCAGCCAACTTGGCCGAGAAGGCTTCCGAAAGACCCCTGGGCACGGAGATCAGCAGGATGCTCAGGATCCGGCCCACGACCAGGGCGTGCGTCAGGGCATCGGCGGCCATGACCACGGCCGGCCCGATGACCGGGATCCCCCCGACGAACAGCACGCCATGGAGCACTCCGGCCAGCAGCGGGCCGAGTCCGGGGATGGCCATCAAGGGCAGGGCGAGGAAAAGATGCGGGGCAAAGGCGGCCAGGACGCCCGTTCCCACGACGGTCATGAGCACAGAGAACAGCCGCTGCGTGGAAAAATGGATGATCGGATCGACCAAGGTGGTCCTGATCCACCGGTTGTAGAACCTCTTGAGGGGATGCGCTTCCCAGGCAGAGACTTTCCCCTCCTTGGCCGCGAAGGCATAGGCGCTCAGGGCCTTCTCCACGATCTTGACGGTCTCGCTTCTCGTATCCAAGGAGCGCTGCTGCGAGCGGTCCGGATGCTTCCACTCCAGGAAATTCTCCGTGGAGTGGAAGAATTCGTAGGAGATGTTCTGGTAGGCCTCGCCGAAGACGAAGCTCAAGACATACTGGGGGACGCGGAAAAGGATCCCTGCCGCATGCACGTGCAGCTGCAACGCCCTCTGGACGCGCCCCCTCCAGCCCGGGGCATAATCCTTGTTGACGAAATAGCCCAGCCAGCCTCGCACGTAAATCGTGGGGACCAGCTGGCTGGTGAACCTCGACTCATACTTGATCCGGTTGACTTCATGGTGGCCGCCCTGCTGCGCCCGATGCAGGGTGTCATAGAAATACAGCCAATCCTTGAGCGGCTTGTTCGCCGTGAGCCCCTTCTCCTTGGCCATCTTCAGGAGCTCGTCCCGGGAGATCTCGTTTTGCAGCTGCATGGACAGCAGCGTGACGATCTGGTCCATCGTCGGCTTCAGAGGCAAAAGCTGGCTCAGCCCGAAGATCCGCTGCTTCTGCGTGCCATAGCCCTGTCCATGGACCGTGCGCCAGCCGGAAAAATTCTCGTGAATATAACGCTGAATGTTATCTTGAAGCGGAACATCGACCGCGTCCACGGACTGGCTGCCGTCAAAGCCGACGCCAACGCCCGCCTTGCCCGCCTCCACGCCTTTGAATCCGATCGCCTTGGAAACGCCCTGAGCCAGACGGCCCAAAGAACCCAACCAGGCCGGCTGAGCCTTGGCCGGCGGCGCCGGGGCCGCGGGAAGCTGCGGGGAGATCGGGGGCACAGGCAGAACCTGGGGGGGTTGGACGGGGACCGGCGGGATATCTCTGGGGGCTGCCGGCGGCTGGTCGGGCGATCCCGGCACCGGGCTTGGCGGCGTCAGCGGAGCCGCTAGGGGCGGGATCTGCGGGACCTTAGGACCTTCTTGAGAGTTAGGATTGCCGCCATTGCCCAGGATATCGCCTGCCGTAGCATAGAAAGCAGGCCCTGGCGTGGAAAGGAGCAGGGCGAGCGTCAAGAGTGAGGCAAGGATCTTTTTCACTCTTAGAATCATTAGGCGATAGCATAACAGAGGATCGCGAAAATAGGTAGTGCCGAAGGTCCTAAAAGATCCCTGATTTTTGGCCTATACGAAACCGGGACCAAAGACCTATATGTGCCAGGGGTTAATTGATTTAATTATTCAAGAAGAACGTTCCAAAGCCCTGATGATCTGGCTGATGGCGCTTGGCGTTCGATGAAAGATCCTGCTGATCTCTCCCACGCCCAATCCGGCCTCCTTCCAGACCCTTTGGATGGCCTCGCGGCGGATCAGGCAGACCTCTCGCCACTGGATCCTCCCCAAAAGGCGCTCTTCCTCCATGCCATGGATCGCGGCGACCTCGGCCACGATGCGGCGGGCCTTGGCGATGTTCTCCTGGCGTCTGGCTGATTCATCCGCGAGCTCCGGATGCTGGGAAAGGACCTTGGCGAGGAACGGCTCCTGGCCGATCGCCAGGCCGCGGGCCACGGGAAGCACGATGTCCGCCGGCGATTTCAGGCGCTCCTTGATCCACTTCAGGTACCGCACCGAAGCGGCGAGCTTGTTCTTGCCGAACTTGGCCAGGACCTCGTCGGTGTCGACGAGGGATTCATGGGGGAGGTTGAGGACCTGGACGTAGTCCGCGCAGCTCGACCAGGGGTAGCGCCAGGGGCTCTCGCGCTGGCCCGAGCGGGCGGGCTCCAGGTGCGCGTAGCGCGTCACCTCGGAGAGGTAGCGCTCCTTGTCCACGACCAGGGATCTGTAGCGCCCCTGGAACACATGGCCGACCGTGTTGTGGGCTGAATTGAAGCGCTTGGTGTAGGCCGTCCCCAGGGCCTGCATGGCCGCAGCCAGGTTGGGCTGGGCGGTCTCCAGGACCAGGACGATCCGGTTGGGAAGCAGGCAATAAGCGTAGATCTTAAGGCCGAAGCGGGTCTTCAAGCTCTTTAAAAACATCAAAAACTGGCGCATGTCCGCGTTGGAGATGAAGATGTTCGCTCGGTTGTTCCCCTCCAGGGTGATCAGATAGCAAGCGCCGGGGAATTGGATGCGAAGAGGGCGTCCCATCAGGACCTCCTAGACCTATCTTTTGTCAAGTATGTGCCAGGCATTTAATAATTAAAACATAGAAATCGGTCTTTGTCAAGAATTTCGACTCCCACCTGATGAATGGGAACTTTTTCGAGCCTCGATCGTATGGTTATAGGAGGATCCTATGAAAAAAATGAAGCTGGCCGTCCCGACCGACGTCATCGAACGCCGCATTTACCTCATCCGCGATCAAAAGGTGATGCTGGACTTTGATCTGGCTCTTCTTTATCACGTTAAGACCAAGGAGCTAAATAAATCTATCAAGAGAAATATCACTAGGTTTCCTCATGATTTCATGTTTCGCCTCAATACCATTGAAGTCCAATCTTTGAGGTTCCAAATTGGAACCTCAAAGATTGGACGAGGGGGAAGACGCTACCTGCCTTACGCTTTTTCGGAACAAGGGGTTGCTATGCTTTCCAGCGTGCTACGCAGCGAGACAGCCGTGCAGATCAACATCGCCATCATGCGCGCCTTCGTCCGGCTACGACAACTGCTCGCCACGCACAAGGAATTGGCGGACAAACTCATGGCGCACGAACGCAAGCTGAAGGATCACGACGAGGACATCCGATCGCTTTTCGACGACTTGCACCAACTCCTGGACCCGCCTGCAAAAACGCGAGCGCCCATAGGATTCCAGCCGCCGGATGTCCTATAAAAGTAATAGGACATTTTCAGATTAGCCTGAATTCTTCAGTTGACCACTTTTTAGCGTCGGAAGTGGCCAAATAATTCTGTCCTTAGTTTTCTCGCTTGAACCCAGTATGATTTATCTGGATGTTTTCAAAAAATTCCACCCAATTATTGAATTATAGTTATTTTATAATCACTTTTTTTAAATTACCGCCAGCGCTGGCGGTAAAATAAAAATAATGATTGTGAAATAAGAATTTTTTGATAACACCCCGGCAACTCGGGAACTTTTTCTCAGAAGTAACAGTTCGTTCTTTAAAGAGAACTTTTCGAGTCGTTTATTTCAACGGAAAAATTCAGGTTCGAAGCTCCGGGGCGGCCCTAGCGCCCGTACTGCAGCTGTTGGACGCGCTGCTCCCGGACCGTGCCGAGGATCGGCTGATCCATGAGCACGCTGGCGCTGCGAAGCCCGTTCTTCTCGTTCATGTCCTGCTTGTACGCCAGCGCCTCTTCGATGGCCGCTTCATACTGCCCGGCCATGGTCTGCACCCGCTCGCTGCCCGGCAGCCGGAGCATCTCGCTCTTGATGTACTCGTCGATGAGGGCCAGGTCCACGTCCACCCGATGGCCCAGGCGCCGGGCCGCCTTCGAGGCGAAATCCCGCAGGCCATGCTCGTTGGCCTCGCGCAGGTCGGCGATATTCTTGTTCTCGCGGAACATGGCCTCGAAGACCGGGTCCTTCTGGACCTTGCTGATGTCGATGACGCGCAGGAACTCCGGCGTGGCGCCGTCCAAGGTCCGCGTGACCTTCGCCAGGCGGCCCCGGAGCTGCTTCTCATGCACGGTGCTGGCGTCTTCCGGATAGACGATCACCATGCGGTGATAGGAATGGCCCTTGAAGGCGTCCAGGCTCTTGAGCGAGCGTTGACCCTTGAAGTTCATGTCCAGGCCGCGGCCTCCCACGCGCGTATCGAGGAACAGGATCCTGACCTCGTTGTTGTCCAAGCCGGAGAGGTTCATCTGCTTCTTGACATCCGCCTGAACGCGGTTGAGGCGCAGCCACTCCGCGTCCGAGAAGACCATCGCGGTCTCCTTCTCGCTGACCAGGCCCGACCGGATGAAGAATTGGCGGATGGAACGCAGCATGCGGGTGTCCGGCAGGCCGACGGTCAAAAGACCGGTCGATTTCGTGGGCTCGCCCAAGGCCAGCAGCTCCTCGCGCAGAGGGCCTGGCGCGACCTGGGAGATGTCCACCACCGCTTCCCTTTTGCCTGAGAGGCCGTGCGCCTGCAGGAAGACCTTCAAGCGCGGCGAGGCGCTGCCCTCGACTTCGGCCGGACTGATGCGCAAGAGGCCGCTCTGAAGCTTGCCGAGCCTCTGCAAATAAGCCCGCAGGCCCGGGTCCTGGACATCCTGATAATGGATGACCTGGGGGTCCTTGCCCCGGCCGGTGAAGAACTGCCGGACCTCGGTCGGGAGATCCGGGTCCTTGAGCAGCGCATCGGGCGCCACATCGAACATCCCGGGCCGGGAGAAGCGGCGCAGCTCCTCGCGCAGAGACCCGGGCTCCACCCCATTGAGATCCACCGTCGCCTCGGTCTGGCCGTCGAGGCCCATCGCCTGCAGGAAGACCTTCATGTTCGGCGAGGCGCCCTCCACGGCCTCGGCCGGGTTGATGCGCACGAACCTCTTGGCGAGATAGTCGCGCCCCTCGGCGCCGGTCATCATGTCCGGCCTGACGGATTGCGCCTCCAGTCCCCAGCCGCGGAAGAATCTCTCCGCCGTGCGGCGCAGCTCGGGCGGGATGTCGGCGAGCACCTCCTCCGGCCTGAGGGCCACGCCCTCGAGTGACTGGCGGGCCACGAGCCGGAACTGCTCGGTCAGGATCTGCCCCAGGGAGCGCTGCTTCGGCGTCGCCGCCTCCTGCTGGACGCGGCCGATCTTCCTGAAGTGGGAGCGCAGATCCGCGTCCTGGACCTCGTCGAAGCGGATGGTCTGGGGACCTTCCTTGCCCTCGAAGAACCGCTCCAGCTTGGGGCGCAGACGCTCTCCCAGAACGCTGCCCGGCGCCAGGTCCGGGTGTTCGAGCGCCTCGGACGCCTCTAAAGTCACCTCGGTCAGCGGCTTGGGCTCGTTGAGGTAGGCCAAGGACCCGCTGCCTCCCGTGAAGGTCGCCATGAGCGTATGGTCTTGGCCCGCCCCGGCGGCTTCCGGCTCGTTGGTGACGATGTTGTGGCCGCGAAACTCCTCCGCGAGCTTCTCAGGGTTCGTGCCGGAGACGCCGAACATGCGCACCCCCTTCTCGTAGAGGTCGCGCATGGTGGAGAGATTCTTGTGCGAGTAGGGCAGCGTGATATCCGTCTTCCAATGCAGCTCCCAGAACCGGCGCGTGGGGTTGTCCATGGTCTCGAACCACTGGCCGTTGTGGATGACGTTGGTCTTGCCTGAAATATTGTCCATGCGCACGCCCGCGTACTCGTCGAAGTAGCCCTGCACGAGGTTGAGGAACTCCTGGCGCACCCAGCTCGAGCCGGAGCCCTGCGCCTGGAAGGAGGTCCTCGGGAAGAGAAGGGACAGGGTAGTCATGACCGTCAACATGTCGCGCTGGCCCGCGGGCATCAGGGGGTCGGCGAGGACGGCGCGCAGCATCTCCCAGGAGTAGAGGCGCACCAGCCCGAGGCGGTCCTCGGAGATGGCCAGGGGCCTGATGGACACGTCCAAGCCCATGAGCCTGGCCGCTGGCTTGGCCGCGTATTCGACGGGATGCCGGAAGACCTGGCCGAGCAGTCTCAAGCCCAGGCCGCACTCGATGTCGCCGACGCCCCGCCTCCAGAACGGCATGCCGTCGTAGGAGGCGGCTAGGTGGGGCAGCCAGGCTTCCCCGTCCAGACGCCTCTCGTTGAGGGCGACGAGCTTGTCCGAGGTCATCTGGACATCCGTCAAAGCCAGCTCCACGCCGATCTTGGAATCGTTGGATCCCGGGCGTCTCCTCAAAGCGTCCTCGCCCCTCTCCACATGCTCGAAGACCGCCTCCACCCGGTCGATGGCCGCCCGGTCGGAGATATCCGCCTGCAGCCGGAAGCGCTTCAAGAACTCCTGGCGCTCGCCCTGATTCTTGCCCGCGCCATCCAGGACCGACTTCATATGCTCGACCGCGCCGTGGCGCTTGGCCTCGCCTTCCAGCAGTTTCTGGACCTCGCTGCGCAGAGAGGACGAGCCGAAGTCATCGGGCCTGGTGCCCTGCAAGGCGTTCTGGGAACCCTCCAAGAGCGCCTTGACCCGGCGGACCAGGGCCTTGTCGAGGCCCAGATCCTTGGACTCGAGCTTCTCGATGAACTTCGTCAAGGTCTTGCCCTTGAAGTCCACGGAGACCATCCAGAGATTGGAGGGAAGGCCTTGGAGGAGATCCTGCCAGAGGCCCGGCTTCTCCTTGAGCTGCTGATCCCAGAAGAGTTCCTCCTGATGAAGAAGAGCGACGCCCTCCTTCAGCAGCTGGACGTCCTGCGACGAGAGATTCGGCGCCTGAGCGAGCTCGGTCAAGGCCTCCAGGGCGTCGCGGACGGCCTGAGCACCGGACGCGACGAGCTTCCTGGTCCTGTCCGCGGCCTTCTTGGCCAGCGCGGCCTCATCACGACTGAGAGAAAGCGCCAAGGCGATGGGCGCGGCCCTTTCTTTCATGCGCTCCATGACCTGATAGACGGGGCTCTCGCCGCCCGTGAAGGCGGCCATGATCTCCTGGCGCGCCTCCTGAAGATGCAGGGCCATGGCCCGATCCGAGGCGTCGCCCGTTTCCAGAAGCGCGCGGATCTGCTTGGAATCCTTCTCAAAGGCCGCGCCAAAACCCCGGATGTCCTCGCCCACCGCCGCCTTGGAGGCGCGGCTCTGCAGGAGCGTCAGCTGCCGGCGCAGTGAATCGGCCTGGGCCTGCAGGCCGTCGCGCGTCTCAAAGAGGGCATCCACCTCGGATTGCAGGCCCTTGAGCTTCGAGAAGGCCTGTATCTTCTCCGAGGGCGCCAGGCGCTCCGCGCTCGTCTTGGCCTGGGTGAGCTCGTCCACTGGCCGGCGCAGGGCGTCATTGGCAGCCTCCAGGTCGCGCACCGTCTGCGAGAACCGGTTCAAGGCCTGGGCGTATTCTGTTTTGGCCCGCGCGTCGCCCGGGAACTCGGCCAGATCCCGCGCGCGGGCGAGGCTCTGCTGCAGGGCCTCGATCTGGGCGATGTCTACGGGGTCCTCGCTGCCGGAAAGCCGAGAGATCTCGTTGAAGTCGGCCTCGAAGCCTTCGAGGACCTTCTTCTCCTCGGCGGAGAGCCCGGCGCTCACGTCCTCGAACTCCTGGCGGGAGGCCTGAAACCTCTCGAGGGACTTCTGCGCCCGGAAGAATTCGGGCGTGGATATCCGGCGGCAGAACTCGACCTCGGCGAGCAGAGACTTCCTCTGGACCTCCAAAGCCGTGCGGCGCTCCAAGAGCTTAGCGCTGAGCGGCTTGCCAAGCTTCACGCGCCGCTCCATGCTCTTAAGCTCCTGCGTCACGGACGCCAAGCTCGATTCAGCGCTCGCCAGCCTGCTCGGCTCCAGCTGGGAGATCTTCACGGCGATGTCCGGGTCCTTGGACGCGTAAAGCTGGGAGAGCCTCTGATCGAAAGCCTCGAGCGCTTGGAGCTGCTCGGGCGAGAGCTTCTGGCGGAAGTCCCGGAGCGCATCTTCGTTCTTGTAGAGGCTCTCCGTGAGCTTCTCGGCCCGCTTATATTCCGGCGTGGCCAGCCGGCCCGACAGCTCGAAATTGGCGGCCCATTCGCCAAGCCCGGCCTTCTTGGCCGCGAATCCCGCCAGCCTCTTTTCAAAAGCGTCGAGCGCCTGGACCTGCTCGGGCGAGAGCTTGCCGCGCAGCTCGGCCAGCCTCTCGCGCACGACCTTCGGATCCAGGCCTGGGGCCGTTGCGCCCTGAGCCTCGTGCTTGTTCTCGATGAGCTGCATGGCGCGCTTCAACTCAAGATCCATCCCCGGGAAGCTCTCATAGAACGCGGCCTCGACCTTCCTCTGCGCCGCTTCCCGCGTCAGAGCCTCCTTCTTATCCTTGTCTCCCGGATGAGTCCCCTGCAGCTGGCTCGTGATGCCGTTGAGATAGGCCTGGGCGCGCTCCGCGGCCGCTGTGAGGGCCTTGCGTCCCCGCCACAGGCTCTCCGGGTCGCTGACCAGGGCCAGGAGATGGTCCTGCCAGCTCAGGCCCTTGTCCACCTTCTCGCGGATGGTTTCAATCTCGGCGGCGTCCAGATTCGCCCGTCCAGAGGACCCGCTGAGGAGGCCGTCGATGTTCTGGGACGCGGCCTCAAACGCCTTCGGCCGGCTGCCGGAGAAGGCCCGATGCCGGCCCAACTCATCGACAGCCTCGCACACGGCCCGCTTGGCCAGGTACTCTCGCAAGGGACTGCCGTGCGCCGCGGCCAAGGAGTCCGCGGCTTGCAAGACCGGCTTGATCGCCTTGATCGCCTCATCCTCGGGCATGATATCCTTGAGCACCGCCAACATGCCGCGGGCCTCGAGCTTGACCTCCTGGGCGGATTTCTCG
This sequence comes from Elusimicrobiota bacterium, assembly GCA_023249645.1. Lineage (GTDB taxonomy): Bacteria > Elusimicrobiota > Elusimicrobia > UBA1565 > UBA9628 > UBA9628. The sequence continues at coordinate 8,654 of JAHFCF010000010.1, read as the reverse complement.
AAACCTTGTGACAGGGCGTCGTGCATGGGCTTGTATATCTCGTCCTCGCGCACGGCCACGGAGTCGAGCAGCTTGACGACTCCCGAGGTCTCTCCCTCGGTCAGGGCCGGCTGCAGAGCCATGCCGTCCATCTCGTCTCCCACGATCCAGATCTTCTTGGCGTAGGAGCGGGAGCGGCTCTTGGCATGGGCGATGTCGCTTTTGAGCTCCTCGTAGGTGGCGAAGCTGAGCTCATGCTTGCCTGTGCGCTGGTAGGCCCGCCAGTCGAGCTCGGCCTGGGCGGCCAGGTTGGACTGCACCGTGAAGAACTTGACCTCCTTGCCGAGAGCGCGCGCGTCCGCCTCGATGACAGGCAAGAGGCCGACTAGGACCAAGAGCGTCTTGCCGCCGCCCATGGTCAGACCTTGGAAGGCGCGGATCTCGCCGCCGCCCGCGCCCTGGATCGCCATCTTGTTCACGGCGTCGAACAGGGCCAGGAACTGGGCGGGGCTCCAGTCCTCCATCGCCGAGCCTTTGGCGTCATGGATGAGCCACGGGGTCCCCGTCATCTCGTGCTTGATCTCATGGCGCAGGAATTCGACCTGCTCGGGCAGGAGGTTCTTCCCGGACTCTCCCTGAAGGGTGTCGTAGAACGTGTCCAACAGAGAGCCGAGTCCGTCGGCGGCCGTCTTGATGCCGCTCTTCTCCGCGTTGTCCTTGAATTTTTCCAGATTCTCCGACCAGGTCTTCAAGACATCGAGGATCTCGTGGCCGGCCGCGTCCGGCTTGCCCGCGTACTGCTCGGCGCACCTCTCATGCAGATAATCGACGTGCTCCTTGAGGAGCTTGTAGACGATCTCCGGCTTGTTGAAGCTCTCGAACTGCTCACGCAGACCATCGAAGAACTCGTACTGGCGCATCAGGCTCTTGTGGTGATTGGCGCCCAGCTGGCCGTCCGCATGGAGTTTCTCGACCTTCGCGCGGAACTCCGCCACCAGCACCGTGTAGGGCCTCGCTTTCTGCTCAGCCTTGGAGAGCTTGGTCCATTGATAGATCTCCTTCAGGTGCTCCTGGTTGATCTGCACATGCCGATCGAAGTCCTTGCCCTTGTCCTCGCTGGCCACGAACGCGTCCCTGAAATCCACAGCCAGCACATTTATCACGCGTTCCGGGACGACCCGGATCTTCCTCGTTTCCAATTTTTCGATCGCCTGGCGCACCTGGGGGCTGATGCGGGCGTTCTTAGGGAGCTCGTACTCGATCATGGAGGCGATGACCCCGCGCTGCTTGGGACTGAGGAAACCGAAGCCTTTGATCGTCCTGCCCAAGGTGAATTTCGGATCCACGAAAACCTTCTCCAGGAGATCGGAGTGCTTGTCCAAGGCCTCGGCGAAGATCTTGCGCGCCTCGATGCGCACGTTCTCCGAGTTGGGGATCTCCGCGGCCCCGATGGTCGGCCTTTCGTCGGGGTTGGAGAGCATGATGTCGAAGACCCGGCGGATCTGCCCGTCGGAGAGCTTGCCCAGATCGATGTCCTTCGCGCTCCAGGAACCGGCGATGCGGTCCGGCACGCTCCTGACCTCGACCACGGAGGTCTTTAAGAACTGCCAGGCCCCGCCCGGCGCCTTCTTAATATCGGAAGCAGGCCGCTGGAGGAACTCCCAGCCGCGGACCGACGTCTGCTTGATGGACTGCCCGATGCGGCCCGGCGCCTCCTTGAGCTTGGCCACGGAGTCCTTAAGGAACTCTCCGAAGCTGGCCGGCGCCTTCTTGATGTCGGAAGCAGGACGCTGGAGGAACTCCCAGCCGCGGGCCGCCGTGTCGTTGAGGACCTTCCCGATGGTCTCGGGAGCAAGCCGGGAGAGGTCGGCCTCGCCGCCGATGGCGTACTTGAGGACGAATTTGCGGATAAGGCCCTGCATGTCCTGCTGGGACACGCGGAAGGTCTGCTCGGAGACGGGCTCATGGAAGGTGTAGTAGGAGCCGCGCAGCCAAAAGGGCGTCAACGCCTCGGCGCTCGTCAGGCGAAAATCCTTCTCGGTTCCCCCCTTGATGAGCTCTTCCATTCCCCCTGGCCTGTTCTCATATTCCACGATGCCGGCCAGGCTGCGCTGGGCGGCCTGGATCTCCTTCATGTATTTGGCCGGGAAGGTGGGCAGGATCAGCCAGAAAGGCCCCCATTCCACCCAGTTGCCCCAGCCCTTGGCTTTCTTAAGGCCTCGCTCCAGGGCCATGACCTCCCTTTCTTCCGAGTCCCGGTCTTCCGGCACTCCCATCTCATCGGAAAACTGCTTCTGCCCCCCCCAATTGGCGGTCCCGCCCGTGACCGCGCTGAAGACAGAGAACTTGATGAGGTTGCTCGCCATACTCCCCACGAACTGAGGCACGGGCTTGACCATGTTCCAGCCCCTGTAGCCCGTCCACCGGCTCCAGGAGACGCTCTTGCCTACCCACGAACCGGCGGAATCGGCGGCATCCCACTGATTCTCGTAGAGATCTTGGCGCTTGAGATAGGCCTGATGGACGTTCTTCTGCTTGAGCAATTCGCCCGCGTTCTTCGCCTCTTCCCGTGTCGTGACGTCCCTAATCGAGGTTCCCCGCAGCAAGTCATCGATCCAGCGGCCGAAATCTCCCAGATTGCCGACGAGGCCCTTGGAGCCCACGGACTCGGACATGGCCGCGATCGGCGTTCCTTCGTAGAGCGTGGACGGGATGCCGATGTAGTTCAAGAGCGGATGGAAGGATTGGCTGGCCCATTCCGCGCCTCCCAGCATGCCCTGGCCGAGCGCGTCCAAAACGCCGCTGAAATTGGAAGGCCCGCGGCCGAACTCGAAGAAATTGTTGGGATGGATGGAGTGGATGCCGCTCAGTATCCCCATATTGTCGCCGAAATCCACGCTCCAGCCGGCGTTGAGGTCCCAATCCCTGCCGAGTAATCTGAATTTGGCCGGGATGCTGCTTTTAAAATGGCTAAGGACCGTGTAGCCCCCGGAGATGCCGCCGGACATAGCCACGAGATAGCCCTGCCGCACGAAGGCCGAGTAGACCCGGGAAGCGCTGATGTTGAGGTTGCGCCTCCAGGGGCTTTGCAGGATGGATGAGCTGTAATCAGGCAGGCCGGGCTCCAGGCTGGTCAGCTGGACCCAGCTCTGCTCAGCGGCCGCCGCGATCAGCTTGGAGGTCCAGCCCCCGGCCCAAGCAAGAACAGCGAGGGGTTTTCCGACAGGGCCGTGCGCCCAGGAAACCTCGGCCTGCTTCAAGAGCAGATCCGCCCCTTTGCCGAACGACACATCCATGGCTTTGCACACCAGACGCAGCTTGCCCGTGACAGCGCCGAGGCCCACGGCCCAGGTGAGCGAATCCGCCGCGACGTTCGTGATGCGGTTGACGGTCATGACTGCGGTCAGGGTGTCCCGAGTCCTCTCCATGGAGGCCGAGACCTTGACCGCCTCGTTGATCTTGGACGGCTCCTGGGTCAAGGACGAAGTCGTTCTCTCATAGGCCGCTTCGGGGTGCAAGGCGATGACGGCCTGGCGCGCGCCGTTGTAATCGCCCTTCGAGACCAGCTGGGCGATGGTCTGATAGGAAGCGTAGTCTCTGTTGAGTTCATCCATACGCGAGGCATGCGCCCCGCCCCATAAAGAGTTCACGGTGGCGACGACCTTGCGGCCCCAGCCCCAAGACCAGGTCCCGTCCCAGATGCGCCAGGAGTCGTGGCGCGAAGGCAGCCAGCGGGCGGCCTGGCCCTGCAGGCCGCTCAGCAGGGCCGGCGCGCTGGTGAAAAGGGTCGCGTCCGAGGAGACGTCGTTGGCTTCGTTCTGGGCCGCGTTCAAGGCCGGAGAGACGATGTCCGAGTTCGCCTGATACTTGGTCTTGCGGATCATGTCCTCCAGGCGGTTGGCGATGGCCAACACGCGCTGGGTGCGCTTGCGCAAGAGCGCGCCCTGGACCTTGTAGCCCTCCTTGGCGGCGACATCGAGGGGCGAGGCCTTCAAGGCGTCCTTCAGGGCCTCATAATCGCCCGAGTCAGGATCCAGGCGCTCGAGCTGTCCGCGCGCAGAATAACGGATGCCCTCGACATAGGCCAGCTGCACGCCTTGCCCCGCGTAGCCGTGGATCTCGTAGAGCTGCTTGATGACCTCCTGGTTGGGCTTGCTGCTCGGCTGGTAGGCCTTGGAGAGCCGGTCATAGTAGTCCAGGGCCTCGGCGGCGTCCTTGAGGTAGGCCTGCCACACGCGGGCCTTGCGCTCCGCGATGTCCCAGAGGCTGTAGCGGTGATTGTTCTCGGTGAAGACCTGCAGCTTCGCGCGCTCGATGAGCTCCTTTTCGAGCTTCTCGTTGACCTCCTTGGGATGGACGGGGTCGTGGAGGTTCTGCTCCTTCATCTGCACGCCCAACAGCTCGATGAGATTGTAGAGGCGGTTGAAGCGCAGCTGGCGCTCGAAGCTCTCGTACTCGGTCTGCAGGGTCCAGTAGCGGGCGCGGAAGTACTCCTTGTTGTAGGTGCCGTCCGCGGGAATCTCGGGGGCTCCCGGCGGCGCGCGCTTGTTGAGCTCGATCTGCTCTTTCTGGAGCTTGCCGTTGAAGGTCATCACGCCGTCGGCGTCGTAGTGGTAGAGCACACCCTCCTTCTCGTCGTAGATGTCCTGGCCGCCCAAGCGCGAGTCCAGGCGATGGACCTTGCCTTTGGGCGCATCCACGGCCGCGATCCCGGTCAAAACCGCCTGGAGCTTGACCCCGAGACCGAAGGAATCCTCCGCGCCCGCAGGCGCCGAGGGGAGGTCCTTGAACGCGTCTTCGATATCCTTGATCTTGGGTGCGATGAGCTCGTACTTCTTCTTCGTCAAAGGCGCCTCGGAGAGGGCCTTGAGCTGCTCCTTCATCTCATCCACCGCTTCGCCGGGATTGTGGCGGCTGTGGAGGTAGCGGTACATGATCGCGCCCAGGGGCGTGGTGTAGATGTCGCTGCCGAAATAGGCGCGCGCCGGGTCTTGGGCGCCATGGAACACGCCTTGACTCTCGAGATACTCTAAGACTTCTTTGGGAGGGACGTATTTGCCCTGATCCTCGGCGAAGAGCCCGGGAGGCGGGCATAGCAGGCAGGCGCACAAGACAATGGCGACGGATCTCCTGCCGCTCATATTCTCAATTTAACTCGGCCGACAGCCAGGCGCATGGCCCAAAGGACCTAGACGCGTCTAGGTCTAAAGACCTATTTCGGACAATCCGCTTTTGCCGCATCCGATGAGGGATAGCCCCACCAAAGGACGACCCCCATATTATTGCGGCATGAATCCACATCCTGTCCTTTCTGAAGGGGCGCGCCCTGCAGATAGAAGTAGCCCTTATCATGGTTGCTGCCCTTCTTCATGGCGATCTGGTACTCAGACGACTCCGCGGGCACGGGCTGACCCAGTAGGTGGATGCTGCTCATATCCGGCGGTGCGAATCTGGCGGACATGTACTTCTGATCCTCCTGGTCTTTGGCAAAGGCCAGATAGGATGCTCCGGACTTCGGGCCGCCATCCCTGTCCATCTGCACCAAGCGCACATAGAAGCGGGACGCCTCGACATTGACGGAGAACACCGCGCCCTCCGTGGTCGGCGGCTGCTTCATGGTGACAGGCTCGGAGAGTTCTCCCTTCTTGCCATAATGGGCCGTGCCGGCATCGCCCGACGCGCGTTGCAGGGCCTTCGGTTTTCCTGAGACCTCCATGGCCTTGTCCGCCTTCGGCCAGATCTCGCGCTCGCCGGCCAGGATCTTATCCGGGCCTTGAGTCCCGATGTGAGAGACTCCCTCCCCGGACCCGAGATTATCCTGGGCTGTCTTGATGTCCGAGGGTTTATATCCCGCCGCTTTCATGGCATGGGAGAGCAAGGCTTTGTCGCTGACGGAGAAGGCCTTGTCTGAGGCCTCGCCGATCTGGAGGAAGGGATAGTTCCTCAGCCCGCTTTTCGGGTCCTCGGGCTTCACGAAAGGGATCTTCTCCTTCAACTGAGTCAGATCCCAATACACGGTCCCGCTGGAATTCGAGAAAGAGAGGAAGTGATCGCCGATGACTCCGAGCTTGGCGCCCTTCATGTCCCCATTATTCAAGGACAGGCTTTGATCGTCGAAGTCCAAGAAGAACATGCTGTGCCGTTGGGCGTCTATGACCTCCTTGGGATCCGTATAAATATGGTATTTTTTCTTCACGCCATCATTGAGCCGGGCCATGATCCCGGTGTTGCAGCCCAGGTTCGGGGACATTCCCACGGACTTGGTTTCCTTATCCCCCGCGCCCTCGCAAGCCTTGCCCTTGGCCACGACCTCAGGGGCCGCGTCGCCCTCGGCGGCCGCGCCCTCAACCCCTTCCCCTTTAGCCTTCTTGGCTTTCTTGTCCTTTTTATCGTCCTTGTCCTCGTCCTTGTTGAATCCTTTTTGGATATCCCAGAAAGCCTTGTCAGGATCATATTTCACGATATATTTCGTTTTGCCGATCACTCCCAGATTGCGTCCCGTCTCCGGGCTCAGGATCACATCCTGGCCCTCGACGCGCTCATTGATCCTGACAACGAACCGCGGCTTGGAATTCGGCCCCCTCAGCTCCTTTTCAGACCAGAAGCACAGGGCCCCGAAATGGTCTCCCTGACCGGAGACATAAAGCTTCTCACCGTTCACAACGACCACCGCCGGCTCCTTGAGCACCTGGGCGGCGCGTAGACAATAGAGCTGGTTGATCGTGACCTGCCCCACCCCATTGGTCTGCCCGGGCCGCTTGAAGGTGATCACCCTATCGTCGCCCTTGGATTCGATGACCATCTTGTAGGCCGGCCCGCCCTTCCTGAGGACCACGTCCGTCTCGCCGTTCTTGATGTCGAAGTTGAGGCCGAACGCGTCGCTCGGCTTGGTGATGTCGGCCACGCCGATCTTGTCGATGAGTCGGCCGTTCTCGTCCTTGACCGTGACGATCCGCAGCGACATGTCCCGGGAAAAATCGTCGGGCTTGCGCTTCCACTTGAACAGCTTGTCCATGAAGAAGGCTTTCTTGACTGAGTTCCACTTGGAAGGCGAGTTGTCCGCGGGCGTGCCGGGGTCCCAGAACCCGTCCATGCCATAGGCCCCGTCGCGGTACATGTACTTGAAGCCGAAGGTCTTGGCGATCTGCATCTTCCCGGCGATGGCGGCGGCCGCGGAGAACTTCTCCCCTCCAGGAATGGCGGGGGATCCTGCCTGCGCCTGAGGGCCTGCCTGGGCCGCAGCTTCCGCATTTACCGAAAATGAACCATAAGCTATGAGCGCTTGCTGTACTGCATCATTTAAAAAATACGTGACCCACTCATTGATGTCTACTTCTGGCTTCTTATAAAATTGATGAGCCTGCCTGGAATCGAGATCAGAAGATGGGATGGTCCACGGCCCCATCAGTTGATCAAACTTCAGCTTTCTCTTCTTCTGAATATCCGTTGCCTGGCCAGGAGAATAGTTGAAAAGCACTTGCCGATCGTCTCCATTGCGAACCCAATCGATTCCCCTCGTTCCCATGACGCAGTAAAGTATGGCAATGCTGTTATAATTATTCTCTTGAATGGCTTTCTTAACCCACGCTCGGGACTGTTGCGGAAACTGCTTCATCTGTCTAGAGTCATCCAGCACCGGCTGGGGAATAAACAGTCCCTGTCCCTGCTGCGCCTGACTACTGTGATTCTTCTCTGCCATGTAATGGGAAAAACGGTCGCCTATGGCTGCGGCCCTCGAATCTGAAAATGAGATATCATCCATGAAGCCGACCCGCTGTTGCAGAACAGTGCTGACCACACGCATGCATGGATCATTGGGCATGGCCTTCTTGTCCAACTGTGCCGAAGCGCCCGCCGGCCCTCCAACTGGCTGCGGCGCGGCCGCTCTTTGCGCCGCCGCCGGAACGGCATTGCTTGACGAATCGAGAATTTTATCGAGGGGGCTCTTGCCCCCCTTGTCCGGCGTCTCTAAATAATCGTAAAGGGAGGACACATCACAGTTTGGATATGCACGCATGAACTCTTGCATCTTCTCAAACGCGGCGATGATGGCCTGCGGGTTCTCAAGGATTCGAGCGAAGCGATCGGACTTCGCTATGGACTGGCAAACATTGATGGGGACGTTCCCTGGATAGCGAAAGCCCTGACTCTCGCCAGCTGCTTTTAATTTGCTCCAAACATCTTCGGACACCCAGCGTCCCGGACGTTTTTCCGACCAGGGAGCGCCTGACGCTGCCGCGGGCTGCCGAGTGGCCGGCGCAGCTGTGGCGACCGGAGCCGCGGGCTGTGCCACCGATGAAATCAGACATTGCTTGTCCCTTCTAACGATCCGGTGGTCTTCGCTGCGGTCGTACCCGCCCTTCTGCCGATAAAAAATCCCAAGGGCAGGACCCTCTTGGCTGCAAAAGTTATCCAAGCTGCTCTGGTTTAACGAGGAAATTCTCAATTGAGAGACAAGCACATAATATCTTTTGCCATTCCATCCTTCCCCATTAACAACAACCCATTGGGAAACGCCAGGCATCAGCTGTAGCGTGACCGGCACATCGGCATCCGCCCGCACGGCTTGGGATGCTATAAAAGGAAGGATGAAGATCAGAGCGGTGAACGCCGCCATGCGGGTTCTGGGATTCATGGCATTCTCCAGGAGTGCGCCGGTCCGCGGATTTCCGCGG
>JAHFCF010000001.1 GCA_023249645.1 Elusimicrobiota bacterium | reverse complement strand
AAGTGCCGGTGACGATCCGCAGGGATTCCCCGGTATTGTCCAGACGGCCGGAGGTCCACTGCACGGCGGCGACGCCGGGGTATTGAGCGGTGAAAGCCGGGAGGTTCTGGGTGATCACCGCGTAGCCGCCCGCAGCCACGGTGGTGGCCGGGAAGGTGAAGGTGAGACCGCTGTCGAAGGTGATGCCGGTGAGCGTGAGAGGCGCGGCGCTGATGTTTTTGAACTCGATGTATTCCGCACTGTTGCCGGGCGGGTCGAACATGATTTCGGTGATGCGCAGGCCGTTCATCACCGTCGTGTCGGCGGCTAGATTGCTGCTGTTGGAAAAGCCCGGGGTGGGCAGCGTCAAATAGCTGGTGGCGGTGCCTCCGTCCGGCATCCGGCCCTGGGAGACGTCGGGATTGCCCGGCAGCACCATCACGTTGTCCACCAAGTTCCCGGCGGGATCGAGCAGGGTGATGACATCGCGGATGCGCGAGATTTTGAAGTTGAGGTGATCGCCGCCCGCCTCCGGATCGCCGTCGGCATTCAGCTCCAGGAATCCACCACCAGCGATATAGGGCGGCCTCTTCTGGATAAAGTCTCCGTCCAAAGCGCCCTCCCAATATCCTGCAAACCGAGGCAAGTGAGGAGTCTTCCTCCGGAGGAACTGTTCCTCCAGCCGCTTCGTGAGCACCGGAATAAGAGCGGGAAGGGTGCGACCGCAACCTGATGTAACCGCTTAAGTTAATTATATTTTAACTTGTACAAGCTTTTTCAAATGCCATGGAGTGAGCATGCAACTGACCCCTGGTCCCGTCACCCGCCGTAATGGCAAGGTCCGCATGGCGTTCGAGATCGAATTCGATGAAGCCTGCCGGCCCGGAGATCTGCTGGAGGCCGAAGGCACTTTGCAGCGCCTGCTCAATACCGCCGCCGTCAGCGTCATGGGCGAAATGCTGGCCTGCCACGACACCCGCGGCGAGCCCCTGCAGCACCACCGCCAAACCTGGACCAGCAAAGGAAAATCCCCCCAAACCTACCAATGCTTCGGAGGGCCCGTCACGGTGGAACGCCATCTTTACCAAAACAGCGAGGGCGGAGCCACCTGGTGCCCCATGGAGGACCGCGCCCGCATCCTGGCCGGGACCACCCCCCATTTCGCCGGCATCGTCACCGGCAAATACAGCGCCCAAAGCGGCCGCGCCGTGCAGACCGATCTGCTGCGCAGCATGCAGCGCAGCCTCAGCGTGGACTTCATCCAGACCCTTTCCGCGGAAACCGGAAAAACCGTCGCCGCGAGGGAGCGCTATCCGGCCTATCAGATCCAGACCCCGCCGGAGCAGGTGCAGGCCGTCATCATGGCCGCGGACTCCACCTGCGTGCCCATCGTCGGAGAGGACTACAAACACGTCGCCGTGGCCTGCTTCTGCCTCATGGGAGCCGACCAGGAGTGCCTTGAAAAGATCTATCTGACCAACGCCCCCGAAGACAAAAAAATCACCTTCTGGCAGCGCGTCGATGGCGAAGCCAGGCAGCTCCAGGAGCACTGCGGCGGCGACGTGCCGTGGTTTGGCCTGTGCGACGGGGCTCCGGAGCTCCAGGAAAAACTAGAGACTTACTGCGACGTCGTCACCCTCGACTTCTGGCATGTCAGCGAATATGTGAGTGAAGCCGCCGGAGGAGTGGCCACCACGCCCGAAGCGCGGGAAAAATGGGTCACCAAAATCCTGCACCAGCTCAAACACCATGAGGACGGAGCCCGGAAACTCCTGGACGAACTCCAGCGCCTCAAAGCCAGCCCTCCGGACGCCGAAGCCCTGAGCGCGCTCGAAAAAGCCTGCGGGTATGTCGAGCGCAATCTTGAGCGCATGGCCTATGCCGCCGTGGGCCGTGAAAAAATGCCCATCGGCAGCGGCGTGATCGAAGCCGCCTGCAAACACGTCATCAAACAAAGAGCCGCCATCAGCGGGGCCCGCTGGAAGCGCGCGGCCCTGCAGACCGTGCTCTCCCTGCGGGCCCTCTATCTGAGCTCCAACCGCTGGGAGCAGTTCTGGCGGGAGTGCGCCCGGGTTGGCTATTGAAAGCCCCCGCCTCAGGCCTCCCTCCCCAACCTAACATTAGATGCGACATCAGGCCACGGTCGCACCCAAATATGATCAAGGTGGCAGGGCTCAGACTCATGAAGCGACTTGTTGTTAACTTCAGGACGCTTAATGGCTGGGAGGCTGGGAGGAAATGCGGGACACAAGGTGCAGCGTCACCCCGCGATGGGTGATGGCATGGTGGGCGATGCGGGAGCAGCAGCCGGGGCAAAGGATGACCGGCAG
>JAHFCF010000009.1:27771-102881 GCA_023249645.1 Elusimicrobiota bacterium | reverse complement strand
GTCTATCCTCCGGATCCCGCGGACAAGGATTATTTCATTCCGGCTCGGGAACTGTCCTATTCCAAGCTCTCTTTTTCGAGAGCTTGGGCGCATGTCCTGGCTCGATGCAGGGGGGAGAGGTTCCTTCACGTGCCGCTCGTGTTCTGGGACCATTGGCTTGCGGCGGGCATCGCCTACACGTTCTTCGATATCGTGACGACGCTGTTCGTGGCGGCCGCGATGCCGCATCAAATATGGGGGTTGCGGAGATTTTGGACTCCGGCGGCGGCGGTCCTCCTGGGCAGGATCCTGCATGATCCTGTGGTGCTGGCGAAATGCGCGGCTTTCTTGGGCATTTTTTCGGCGCTTCTGTGGAAGCGATTCGAATTCTGCGTTCCTCTTCTGAAAGAGGCGTGGAAGGAGGGCGGCATCTGGCTCAAGGCCAGGCGATATCTTAAAAATCCTTCAGCCGCGGCTTGGGACGAAGACCTGCTCAACGTGGTGCGGGACTTCGCCAATGATACCGGATACAAGATCGTTTGGACTGATGATCCCGACCGTTTGGCTGTGTCTGACAGGATCAAAAGAGAGATCATCTTGAGCCAGGGTTGGGTCGTGAAGAGCTCTGATCTTCAGGATCCCCGCCGCCTGGACCATCTGGCCGACACCCTGCGCCGCCTCCGTTAGTTAAGGTACAATGCGTGGCGATGCCGCCCAAACTCTCTGCTGCCTTCAAGTGGGGATGGACTGCCTTCATTCTTCTTCTCACCGTCTTCCCTTATTTGTGGGCCTATGCGACGACCCCGGCAGGCTTCCATTACTCCTGGACCCTGCCTCCTTATCCCGAGGATTCCTTCGCCTACATGGCCTGGTCGAGACAGGCGCTCAACGGCCATTGGCTTTTTTCCTTGAAATACACGGCTTTGCCTCACGCCCCCTTCCTCTTCCATCCTTTTTTCCTTGTCTGCGGCAAGCTCGCCGCCTGGACCGGCTGGGAGATCGGCGTCGTGCATCTCTTGATGAAGTCTCTCGGGGTCGCCTTGTTCTTCTGGACGCTCTTCAAGGTCTTGGAACATCTCCGATTCGACCGCATTCAAGCTGCCTGCGCCTGCGTCCTCGTCGGCCTTTCTTCCGGCTTGGGGGCTTTGGCCCGGGACCTTGTTGGCCCAGAAACCCTGGGGAATCTTCTCCCCATCGATCTGTGGCTCGTGGATTCCAACACCTTCTGGTGCCTGCTTTGGAATCCCCTCTATCCCGTGACCTTGGCTTTGATCCTGGGAGCGTTTCTTTTCGTGGATCGGGCCAGCCTGGGAGGCAAGAGCCGGGATTTTTATCTCGGAGGCTTGGCCATCGGAGTCTTGGGCCTCATCCATCCCTACGAGACAGCAGTCCTGTGGCCATTGCTGATCCTGATCATCGTCGTCAGGCTGGGCCGGCAGGCGTGGCCGGCACTGCTCCGGTTCGCGGCCGCCTCGGCGCCGATCCTCGCTTACGCGGCGGCGGTCGCTCTTTTTCATCCGCTGCTGCGCGAGCATAGCGTCCACTCCCAGGAGAAGATGCATAGTCCGTCGCTGGCGGCCTGCCTCATCGGCTTCGGCCTGCCTCTGGCGCTGGCCCTGTGGGGAGCGTTTCGCTATCGCCGGGAGATCGCGTCGAGGTATTGGCCTCTTTTGGCCTGGCTCGCCTTGGGATTCGGACTTTCCCGCTTGCCGCTCTGGTTTCAGATGAAGCTTCTCTTCGGCCTCCATCTGCCCCTCTGCCTGCTCGCGGGAGCCGCCTGCGGCTTGATCTGGCGCCAGACATCCTGGCGAACGACCATTCTTCTGTCGGGCATCCTGCTGGCCTTCATGACGACGTTCTCGCTTTGGACGGATGCGGTCCGGGAACATCCGGAAAGGCCGTATCGGATCGGCAGCGATGTCATGGAGGGATTGGCTTTCCTCCAAAAGGATTCTCGCACGGACGATATCGTCTGCGCCTCGCCGGCCACCAGCCTCTTGATCCCGGTCTACGCGGGCAATACGGTCATCTGGGGGCATTGGGCGCAGTCGGCGGGATTTACGGCCCGCCAACAGTGGGCGCACCGCGTCTTCGATGATGCTTCTCCCTTGAACGCTCAGGAGCGCAGCCGCGAATTCTGGGGAATGGGCATCAAGTATGTCTTTCTCGACGGCGCCTGGAGGGAGAAGTTCGGGATCCATCCGCCCGAGTGGCTCTCGGCCAGGGCCCAGAAGGCTTTTGAGAATCCTGCCGTCATTATCTACAGGAGGTTGTTATGAGACGATCGGTGATTCCGGTCTGTGCGGTCCTGCTTGTTGTGGCGGGAGCTTGGGCGCAGAATGTTCCCGTGCGGCCCAACCGCTCGCGGTCTCGGCAGCGGCCTCAAAACTCTGCGCAGCGGGTCGTGCGTCCTGTGATGCGGCCTAATGTTCAGCCCAGGCCGCAATTCCATGGCACGGTCCAATACCGCCGGCCCCCGACGACGAACGCACCGGTGAGAGTCCAGCGGCAGGCATGGACCCAGCCGCCGGCTGCTCCGGCCAAGCCGCTGTTGGAGCGCTTGCACCGCGTGGTGACCTCTGTGGCGCGTCCCATGGCCGCTCCTCCCGTGCCGGCCAGAATGGTTCCCAATGCGCATCCGATCCGCGATGTCCGCCATTTCATCCGGGATGCTCATCTGATCCATCCGCCCATGATGGACATCAAGGGCCGGCCGATCGCGGCGCATCCCATCAACAATCCGCCGGTCCAGCATAAGGCGATCGTCCAGAATCCGAATCTGATGAAGGACATCCAGGCCCGCCAACATGAGGAGCTCCAGACCGAGCGTTATTATTGGCACGACGACGGCGGCGTGAACTACTGCCACTACCTCGACCGCCGAGGCCACCACTGGTACGGTTTCTACAACGGCCAGAACTACTATTGGACGCGCTATCAGGGGAATCGCTGGTGGTGGTATGACCCGGCTCCTCAGTCCTGGGTTTATTACGACGATGGATACTGGTGGAATCAGAATCAGGCCCAGCCGCAAGAGGTCAATGTCTATGTCAATGGCGGCTACGTGCCATACAATCCGGCCCAGCCGCCTGTCGATATCGCGGGCGGGCAGATGCAGGCCGTGCCGGCTCAGCCGGCCGAGCCGCCGATCCATTCGGATGTGGACACGCCGAACTATCAGGCCCCGGAGAACGAGAACGCCTTCGCCGTCGTCGTCGGCGTGGAGGACTACGGCCGCCTGCCCAAGGCTGATTTCGCGCAGAGGGATGCCGAGGCCGTGCGCGCGCATCTGGCGGCTCTGGGCTATCCCACACGCAATGTCGCGGTCCTGAGCGAAGATCAAGCCAGTCTCTCCGGCATCGAGAAGCACGTGGAGGCCTGGCTCGCCGAGAAGGTCAATGCCGATTCGCGCGTGCTGTTCTATTTCTCCGGCCACGGCGCGCCGGATCCCAAGACGGGGCAGACCTATCTCATGCCTTGGGACGGCGATCCCAAGTATCTCGCCAACACGGGCTACCCGTTGTCCAGGCTTTTCGCCAAGCTCAACGCCCTGCCCTCGCACGCGACTTTGGTCGTGCTCGACACCTGCTTCTCCGGTTCCGGCGGCCGGTCGGTGCTGGCTGAGGGCACCAGGCCCCTGGTCACGCGCGTGGACTTGGGCCGCGCCTCGATCGGCGACCTGACGGTTTTGACCGCCTCGGCCGGCGACGAGGTCACGGGCACGTCCAAGGACCAGGGCCACGGGCTCTTGACCTACTATTTTCTTAAGGGATTGAACGGCGAGGCGCGCGCGAGCTCGGACGGGGTCAGCGTGCAGGACCTCTATGAGTACCTCAGGCCCAAGGTCGAGGACGCGGCGCGTTTGGACAACCGCGAGCAGAGCCCTCAGCTCATGGTTCCGCCCTACGGTCAGCGCCAGATGCTGGTCAAGGATCTGCGGTAGGTTTTACTGCAACATCGCACCTGCCGGGTCATTTATATTCCTCTGACTATTTTTTGAATTCCCCTGGGGGGTTTTGTCGCAGTACAGTTTCCGGGGAACTTTTTGAAGACTCATTCGTATGCATGAGTAGAGACTGCGACAAAACCCTCCTGGAGAGCTGAAAAATTGCAAAAAAATATTATAGACCCTGGCTCTAAAGACCTTTGGGAAGAACTGCGTACGGTCGTGCCTGCCGACAAGATCCCATGGCGGAGGAGAGATCGTAAAGGGGGACGGCCCAAGCTGAATGACCGTTCCTGTTGGCAAGCCCTATTGTGGTGCTTGAAAAGCGGTCGTCCCTGGAGTCTCTTGCCTGAAGAATTCGGTTCGCCAAGGACGATCCAGCGGCGCATCACGCTGTGGCATGCTCTCGGGGTCTTGGACGCATTGTGGACCCGCTATTTGGAGCGTTTGCCTCCAGAGGAAAGAAAGAGTTGGTGCGAAGTCATCACGGAAAAGCCGGGGAAAATGCGTGGGTTTTGGTACTGGGATATGCTGGGCAAACTTTGCGCTGCTACGGGATCAGTATCCCGATGATAGCGGCGGTGGTGAAGCACGCTAGCGAGCCCCCGATCAGGGCGCGCAGACCGAGCCGGGCCAGGTCCTTCTTGCGGCCGGGAGCCATGGGGCCGATGCCGCCGATCTGGATGGCGATGGAGAGGAAATTCGAGAAGCCGCACAGGGCCTGCACGCCGATGGCCCAGGCGCGGTGCGAGAGCGCGGCATTGCCGCCGTGCGCTGCCGCGTAGTTGGCCAGGCTCATGTAGGCCACGAACTCGTTGAAGAAGGTCTTCTCGCCGATGAGCCGGCCGATGATCGGGCATTCGCTCGACGGGACGCCTAAGATCCAGGCCAGAGGGGAGAATATCCAACCCAGGACTTGTTCAAAGCCGATCTCCGGATGGCCGAAGAGCCCGCAGAGGTGATGCAGCCCCCAGTTGGCCATGGCCAAGATCGCCATGAAGGCCACGAGCATGGCCGCGACGTTCAGAGCGAGCTGCATGCCCAAAGACGCGCCGGAGGCGGCCGCGTCGATGACGTTGACGTGCTCCTCGTTGCGTTCGAGGGTGACGCGGCCCATGGTCTTGGGCGTGGCTGTCTCGGGGATCATGAGCTTGGCGATGAGGAAGGTCGCGGGGGTCGCCATGACGCAGGCGGCCAAAAGGTGGCCGGCCGCGTCCGGGAAATGGAGTGCCAGCATGCCGCCGTAGATCACTATGAGCCCGCCTGAGATGTGGGCCATGCCCGAGATCATGATGGTCAGAAGCTCGGACTCGGTCATGTCCGCGATGTAGGGCTTGACCAAGAGCGGGGCCTCGGTCTGCCCCATGAACACGCTGGCCGAGGCACTCAAAGACTCGGCGCCCGACACCCGGCAGGTCCAGGCCATGAGCTTGGCGAAGCACAGGACGACGAACTGCATCACGCCCAGATAGTAGAGGATGGACATGAGTGTGGAGAGGAAGATGATGGTGGGCAGGACCTGGAAGGCGAAGAACATTCCCATGGATCCGGGCCGGCCGAAGGGGATGGCGAGTGAGCCGAACACGAACTTGGCGCCGTCGGTCTGAAAATCCAGGAGTTTGTTGACCACGGCTCCGACATGGGAGAAGAACCATAGGCCGGGCGCTGTCTTCAAGATGAGCACGGCGAAGACGAACTGCAGGGCCACGCTCCAGAAGATGGTGCGCGGGCTGATGTCTTTGCGATGCTTGGACATGAGCCAGGCCAAGCCCATCAGAACGAAGACTCCGGCGACGCTGACCCACTGATGGCTGTTCATATCGGCTCCCGGCTTTCCGGCGTGAAGGAAAGAGCCGTGAGGAGCAGGGCGAGGATCGCGTAGGCCGAGGCGAACTGGTAGGGGACCTGCTGGAACGGCGCGATCAGGGTCCAGGGCAGATACATCGTGCCCTCGGGCAGGGCCGAGTGGATGATGCCGAAGAAGCTTAAGGCCGCCAGGATGAGGAGATAGACCGCTGAAGTCCGCAGCTTGCGGTCGATCAGCTTGGCCACGAAGGCTCCCCAGAGCATGGCCGTCAGGATGAAGCCGTTGCCCAAGGCGATGGCCACGAGCGTTTCCGGCAGGGATTTCCCGGGCTCGACTAAGAGCTTGTTGAAATTCTCCAAAGGCACGATGCTTTGGTTGGTGAGTTTGATCTGCAGCAGCCGCGCCACCGTCGGAAAATAGGAGAAGGCGACCGCCGGGGCATGGGCCTTGGGACAAGCATGGAAGGCCTGGCACATGATGTCGAGGGCCACGAAGATGAGGATCGGCGCCAGTACCGCGCGGGGGATGAGCTCGACGATGAAGCCGATGTAGCCCAGAACGCCTCCCAAGCCGATGAAGAGGCCGGTCAGAAGCGTGTAGCCCGCGCGGCTTCCCATCTGCTTGTAGGCCGGCTGGCCGATGTAGGGGGTCGACTGCGCGACACCTCCGCACACGCCGGCGATCAAAGTCGCGACCGCCTCAGTCAAGAGGATGTTGCGGGTGTTGTAGTCGTCACCGGCGCAGCGCGCGCTCTCGGTCACGTTGATGCCGCCCACGACCGTCAGGATGGCGAAGGGGATCGCGATGGGCAGATATTTGAGCGCCTCCCAGAGGCCGTAGCGGAAGCCCAAAGTCGGGATGGGGAATCCGACATGGAGCTCTCCCACGGGCGCATGGTAGGTCCCGCCCACGAGGCCCAGGGGCGCGAGGACGTAGTAGAGGGCGGTCCCGATGGCGACCGCGGCGAGCACGCCGGGGAAGTTCCTGGGCAGACGGATCCCCGCGACGAGGTTGTAGAGGATGAGCCCCAGGGCGATCATCCCCACCAAGGGCATGCCGAAGATGTCCAAGAGAGGGATGAAGCCGATCAGGGCCAAGCCGATGCCTGCCAAGGAGCCCAGAAGGCCCGCTTGGGGAACGACCTTCTGCACCCAGCCGCCGATGAAGGAGAAGATGAGCTTGACGATGCCGATGAGCACCATGGTCGCCATGCCCACGTACCAGGTCATCATGGCGGCGTCGTGCACGGGCAGGCCGCGGCCCTTCATGGCCAGAAAGCACGGCCCCAAAACGGTCAGGGCGATGCCGATGGTCGAGGGAGTGTCGAGCCCCAGGGGCATGGCCGTGACCTTGGTGTTGCCGGTCTTCTTGGCCAGGCGGAAGGCCATCCAGGTGTAGACCATGTCGCCGAAGAGCACGCCGAAGGCCGTGCCCGGGAACATCTTCGTGTAGACGATGTCGGCCGGGAACTGGAACACGAAGATGAGCAGCCCCGCCAAGAACGAGAGCACGGTCACGTTGTCGAACATCAGTCCGAAGAAGCCGTTGATGTCGCCCCGGACGAACCATTCGTATTTCTTCATCTCAAGAGCTCGGAGACGATGGCGGCGTAGCCTTGAAAGGCTTTCTGCATCTGGCTGATCTCGATGTATTCATTGGTGATGTGGGCCATGCATTCCAGAGACGGCCCGAAGCCGATGATCTGGCATTCCTTGTCCGGATAGAGTCCCCTGTATTTCACCACGGCGCTCCCATCCGTGCAGAAGCTGTAGGCGCCGATCTCCACGGGGATCTTCGCCTTCTGCAGGCCGCGCTTGGCCTTCACCACGATCTCGGCGTCCGGGGAGGTCTGCCAGGCGGGGGCGAACTTGTTCTGCTTGATCCGCACCCCCGTGTAGGTCGTGCATTCGTCCTTGGCATACTCGATGAGCGGCTCTTGGAAGGCGGCAGAGAGCTTCTTGGCCTGGCTGATGACCGGCTCCAGGTTGCCCCGGACGAGCTGGAGGATCGATTCCTCGGTGTCGCCGGGCAGGGTGCGGACGTCGTAGGTGAGGTCCAGGCGGTTGGGGACGGTCGAGTTGCCGCCCCGGCCGTCGACGCCGCCGCCTCCGCCCACAGGGATCTTGATGTCCGTGGGGACGATGTTCCTCTTGCCCAGGAGCGGCACGGCCTCGGAGCGGTACCAGACATGGAAGGCCTCGATGACCGAGGCGACCTGCTCGATGGGGTTGACCGTGGTCCGGCCCACGGAGGCGTGCGTGCTGCGGCCAAAACTGCTGATGGCGATCTCTCCGCGGCCCCGCTGGGCGATGTTGAGTCGGCACTCTGAGGCCTCGCCGATGATGATGTGGTCCGGATGGATCTTTTTCAAAGCCTCCAGGAAGCACACGCCTTCGAAGAGTTCTTCCACGACGGTGCCCACGACGTAGATCTCCCCGCTGAACTTCTTGGGGTCGAGCGACTTGAGTGAGGCGGCGGCGCAGAACATGGCGGCGAAGGCGCCCTTCATGTCTGAGGCGCCCCGGCCGTAGAGTCGGTTGTCCTTGATCGCAGCGCCGTGGGGGGGCGTTTTAGGGTCCCAGTGGCTGGGGTCCGCGTTGACCGTGTCGAGATGGCCGGAGAGCACCACCTTCTTGCCTTTGCCGTCTCCAACCTTGATCTTGCCGATGAAATTGCCCATCTTGTCGCTTGAGGCTTTGTCGAAACCGAGTTTTGAGGCTTCCTGGATGCAGATCTGCACCACCGGCTTCTCCTGGCCGGAAAGGCTTTTCTGCTTGATCAGCTTCTGCGCGAGGAGAACGGCCGGGGAGACATCAGATTTTTTTTCAACGGATGCTAGGTTCATCGGGGCGCCTCCCAATTGTCATCGCTACGCGTACCAGGATATAATACATCCCTGGCAAGCGTCTCAGCAATGTTGGTACACTGATTGCCAATGGCCAAGGCCCTTCTGATCAATCCGTCGTACTACGACAGCTATGGGTCCGCCAAGGCCTCGATCTCGGACCCCGTCTATCCCACGCTGAGCCTGCTCACCACGGCGGCCATGGCGGAGAAGCACGGGCATCAGGTCGAGATCCTCGATCTGAGCTATCTGCCGTACGATTACCGGCTGATTCAAGAGAAGATCCTTGCCTGCAAGCCCGATGTGGTCGGCGTCACCGTCACGACCCCGCTGATGAACCAGGCCCGCGACATCAGCGTGCTGGTCAAGTCGATCTCGAAGGACATCCGCATGATCGCGGGCGGCGCCCACGTCACGGCCATGCCCGCTGAGAGCCTGCGCGAATCGCTCCTGGACGCCGTCGTCGTCGGCGAGGGCGACATCACGTTCGCCGAGATCATGGACGGCCGGCCGCTGCGCGAGGTCTTGGGCGTCCACTATCGGGACGGGGAGGAGCTGCGCGCGACGGCGCCTCGCCCCTTTCTCAAGAACCTGGACGACCTGCCGATGCCGGCCTGGCATCTCTATGATGCGCGGTTCTACAAGAACAAGATCAGCCGCATCCTCGCCAAGCGTCCGCCTCTGGCGATGGCGGAATTCTCGCGCGGCTGCGTGTATCAGTGCGATTTCTGCGCCAGCAAGAACACGATGGGCTGCGGCCTGCGCAAGAAGTCGCCTCAGCGCTGCGTCGAGGAAGTCAAGGCCTTGCGCTCCTTCGGCTACCGCGAGTTCGCGCTCGCCGACGACATCTTCACTTCGGACCAGGCCTGGGCGAAGTCCGTCAGCCAGGCCCTGATCGACACGGGTCTGGACCTGGTCTGGACCTGCACCAACGGCATCCGCGTGGAATCAGCCGACAGGGAGCTCTTCGGCCTCATGCGCCGAGCCGGCTGCTACCGGGTCTCTTACGGCTTTGAGTCCGGAAGCGATGAGGTCCTCAAGTCCTTCGGCAAGGGCGGCCGCGCGTCGATCGAGAAGGGGCGTGAGGCGGTCCGGCTGGCGCGCGCGGCAGGCATCGACACCAACGGCTACTTCCTGCTCGGCCTTTCAGGAGATACCGAGAGTTCGATACGCGAGACCATCGAGTTCGCTCGCTCCCTGGGGCTCGACATGATGAAGTTCGGCATCGCCATCGCCTTCCCAGGCACGCGGATGTTCGCAGATTACCGGCAGAAGGGGCTGATCCGCAGCTATGAATGGGATGACTACTTCATCTACTCCCCCAAGCCCCTGTTTTCTCACCCCAACCTGACATCGGAGAAGGTCCGGGCATACATGGAGTTCGCCTATAAGCGCGCGGTACTCACGAACCCGGAGTTCATCCTGCGGCGCCTGTGGCGCGGTCTGCGCACCGGCGAGTTCTTCTGGGACCTATACTATTTCTTCCGCTTCGCTTTCGCCCCATCCCTCAGTTCCGCTCGGAGCTCGGCCGTGTATTTCGCGCGCGACCGCTGGCCGACCTATGACTTCCGGATCCAGCGACCGCGTGATGTCTTGTAAGACCAGTGCTTGTCTAGTAAAATAGACTCAGTCAAAAATCAAGACCTGACCCCAGGAGGATGACCATGAATCTTTTCGGAAAGCACCTGCTCTGCACGCAGGAATGGAGCGTGGATGAGCTCGAGGCCGTGCTGAGCCTCGCGGCTGAGATGAAGAAGGACCGCTTCTCCGCGAAATACACGTCGCTGCTCCAGCACAAAAGTTTTCTGATGTTCTTCTATAACCCCTCCGTGCGCACGCGCCAGTCCTTCGAGGCGGCGGCAACCGAGCTGGGCGGCCACGCGCAGTACTTGGAGCCCTCGGCCATGCGCCTGAAGACCGCCAAGACCGCGGGCGAGATCAACGAGGACGCGGCCCACGTCATGAGCCGCTACGGCTGCGGCCTGGGAATCCGCATCCTTGAGGACAAGATCCAGAAGTACGGCGACGGCGACAAGTTCCTGCGGGAGTACTGCCAGTACGGCACGATCCCCGTCGTCAGCATGGCGCACGACAAATTCCACCCCTGCCAGGGCCTGGCTGACGTGCAGGGCGCGCGCGAGAAGCTGGGCAGCATCAAGGGCAAGAAACTCCTCATGGTCTGGGGAAGCGGAGCCCTGGCCCGCTCGTGGTGCAGCGTGCAGGAGAGCCTGCTCATCAATTCCCGGCTGGGCATGAACGTGACCTTGGCCTATCCCCAGGGCTACGACCTCGATCCCGAGGTGATGGCGGACGTGAAGAAGAACTGCCAGGCCGCTGGGACCAAGTTTGAGATCACCCACGACCAGGTCGAGGCGTACCGCGGCGCGGACATCGTCTACTCCCGCAACTGGGTGACCCCCCAGGCCTACCACCCGGAGAAGGGGCTGCAGAAGGCCCAGGAGATCGAGGCCGCTCTCAAGTACCCGGACTGGATCACGGACGCTCGCAAGATGAAGCTGACCAACAACGCCCTCTTCACCCATCCCATGCCGGTGGACCGGGGCCATGAGGTCACCGACGAGGTGTGCAGCGGCCCGCGCTCCATCATCTACGACGTGGCCGAGAACCGGCTGCACGTGCAGAAGGCCATCATGGCCCTGACCATGAGCAAGTTCGACTATAAGCCCTCGGCCAAGCCACAGCGCGTCGCGGCATGAAGAACCTGCGCATCTTCGCCTTCGGCGGCAACGAGGTCTCGCCCGTGGGGCTGAAGGACCCCCAGACCGGAAAGGATCTCGTGCCGGACATCGCCATGCAGTGGCGCCGCACGGCCGAGACCTGCAAACTGGTCGCGGACATCATCGAAAAGCATCCCGATGACCTCTATGTCATGACCCACGGCAATGGCCCGCAGGTGGGAAACATCCTCTTGCGCGCTGAGTATTCCCTGCCGATCCTGCCTCCCCTGCCGCTCGACGTTTGCGGCGCGGACAGCCAGGGGGCCATGGGCTACATGATGGGCCTCTTGGCCAGCGAACTGAAGATGCGCGGCATCGACCGGCTCGTCACTGCCCTGGTGACCCAGGTGGTCGTGGACAAGAACGACCCGGACTTCCAGAGTCCATCCAAATACGTGGGCCCGACCTACAGCAAGGAAGAGGCCCTGGGTCGTCAGTCCAAGGACGGCTGGGCCGTGAAGTGCTACAAGAAGGACTCCGCCGGCAAGGAACTGTGGCGGCGCGTGGTTCCGTCTCCCGTGCCCACGGACATCGTCGAGATCGAGGCGGTCGAGTCTCTGCTCCAAGCCGGCATCATCCCCGTGACCGTGGGTGGAGGGGGGATCCCGGTCTGTCTCGTGCCTGCCAAGGCCGACGGCTCGGGCGAGGTCTACGAAGTCAACTACGGCATCCGCTTCAAGAAGCCGAAGGGCAAGCCCTCGAAGATCTACACCGGTGTTGAGGCGGTCATCGACAAGGACCTGGCCTCGGCTCTTTTGGGCAACATGCTTTTGAAGCGCGCGCGCTCGCGCGGCGAGGACTATCAGGTGACGCTCACCATCTTCACCGGCGAGGACGGGGCCAAGCTCAACTACCAGAAGCCGGACCAGGTGGACCTGCGCAAGCTGACGCTCAAGCAAGCCGAGGAGATCTACAACCGCAAGCCTTGCCCGTTTCCGGCCGGAAGCATGGGGCCGAAGATCAAGGCAGCCATCAAGTTCATCCAGGATGGAGGGCACGCGGCCTACATCAGCAAGACCGAGCTCTTCGATAAGACCCTGGCCGGCACCGCGGGGACCACGATTGTCCGTTAGACCTGTGCTCGGCTTTTGGTGCTTGCGGTGCGGCAAGGAAGCGGCTGGGGCCGACCAGTACACCTGTCCTTCCTGCTCGGGCAATCTCGATGTCGTCTATGATCATTCCTTGATCAAGAAAAAGCTCACCCGTGCCGCCCTGGCTGCGAATCCCGACAAGAGCATTTGGCGCTACAAGGACATCCTGCCCATCGCCCGATACAAGGGAGTGCCGATCGTGCACATAGGCTGGACGCCTCTCTACAAGGCCCAGCGTCTGGGCACGGACCTGGGGCTCAAGAATCTTTTCTTGAAGGATGACGGCAGGAACCCCAGCGCTTCTTTCAAGGACCGCGCTGGGGCCGTCGTCGCTGCCAAGGCCCTGGAGCTTGGAGTCAAAACGATCACCGGGGCGTCCACGGGCAACGCGGCCTCCTCGATGGCCTGCCTCACGGCTGGACTCGGTCTTGAGACCATCATCTTTCTGCCGCAAAAAGCCCCTGTGGCCAAGGTCGCCCAGCTTCTCATCTTCGGGGCAACGGTCATCGCGGTCAAGGGCAGCTATGATGAGGCTTTTGACCTGTGCCTCAAGGCCACGGAAGAGTTCGGCTGGTATAACCGCAACACAGGCCATAACCCCTTCACCCGGGAGGGGAAAAAGACAGTTTCTTTCGAGATCATCGAACAGCTGGGATGGGAATGCCCGGACAAGGTCTTCGTGC
Organism: Elusimicrobiota bacterium; assembly: GCA_023249645.1. Classification (GTDB taxonomy): domain Bacteria; phylum Elusimicrobiota; class Elusimicrobia; order UBA1565; family UBA9628; genus UBA9628. The sequence continues at coordinate 89,792 of JAHFCF010000009.1, read as the reverse complement.
CTGTGGGCGACGGCAACATTTTGAGCGGTGTGTGGAAGGGCTTCAGGGATTTCAAGGCCTTGGGCCTGATCGACCGCCTGCCGCAGTTGGTGGCCGTGCAGGCGGAGAAAAGCGACGCGGTCAAGCGCGCCTTCGAGTCGGACGGAAAGATCAGGCCCGTGAGCGGTGAGACGATCGCGGACAGCATCTCGGTAAGCCTGCCGCGAGACGGCGAGGCAGCCGTCCAGGCTCTTAAAGAATCCAAGGGCTTTGCGATCTCGGTCACGGACGAGGAGATCTTGGCCGCCATGCGAGACACGGCCCGCCGCGAGAGCGTGTTCGGAGAGCCGGCGGGAGTGGCGTCGATTGCGGGCCTGCGCCAGGCGGTGGCGCGCAAACTGGTGAAATCTGACGAGAAGATCGTGGCTTTGGTCACCGGAAGCGGTCTTAAGGACGTGGCCAGCGCCCTGAAAGCCGTGGGTCAGCCGCATCTGATCGAGCCTGAGATTTCTGAACTCAAGAAGCTGGTCAAAGAACATGGGATGGGAGGAGTGCCCTGATGATGAAGATCAATGAATCTGTTTTGAAGAAGACCGTGGCGCGCTGCCGTGAACGCGGCATCGTGATCCCGACCTTCGCTCAGATGGCCGATCCCTCCCTGACGCCGGAGAGCGTCAAGAAGAAGCTTAAGTCCGTGGGCTTGTGGGACGTGGAGCCGGCGAACCTTTTTCGCATCAACTGGAAAAACGACGTGAAAAGCGGCCTGTTCGGTGACGTGAACTATCTGGAGATCCCCAGCGAACTGACCGGGGTCAAGGCCCGCATCATCGGCATCGTCGGAAAATATTTCCCCACAGGCGCGCATAAGGTCGGCGCCGCTTTCGGTTGCCTCGTCCCGCGCCTGGTGACCGGCGAGTTCGACCCGTCCACACAGAAGGCGGTCTGGCCCTCGACGGGGAATTACTGCCGCGGAGGGGCCTTTGACTGCGCGGTGTTGGCCTGCACGCCCGTGGCGATCCTGCCGGCGGAGATGAGCAAGGAGCGTTTTGAGTGGCTCAAGTCCATCGGCGCCGAGGTCATCGCCACGCCGGGCTGCGAGTCGAACGTCAAGGAGATCTACGACAAGTGCTGGGACATCAAGAAGAACCGCAAGGACTGCGTCATCTTCAATCAGTTCGAGGAGTTCGGCAACCCGACCTGGCACTACCATGTCACGGGCCGGGCCATCGAGGAGGTCTTCGCGCAGGTGAAGGGCAAGAAGGGCCGTCTGGCCGGCTACGTCTCGGCCACGGGCTCGGCCGGCACGATCGCGGCGGGTGACCGATTGAAGAAGGACTTCCCGCAGACGAGGGTCGCGGCGGTCGAGGCTCTGCAATGCCCGACGCTCCTGCACAACGGCTTCGGCGGCCACCGCATCGAGGGCATCGGCGACAAGCACGTGCCCTGGATCCACAACGTGCGCAACACGGACATGGTCGTCGCCGTGGACGACGAGGCCGTGGTGCGGATCCTGCGCCTCTTCAACGAGCCGGCCGGCCGCAAGCTCCTCAAGGCCCAGGGGCTGGGTCAGGATTTCTTGGACTCTTTGCCGCTGTTGGGTTTCTCCGGCATCTGCAACATGCTGGCGAGCATCCAGATGGCCAAGTACTATGAGCTGGGCAAGGACGACGTCATCTTCACCGTCTTCACCGACTCCTCCGAGCTCTACGGCTCGCGCTTGAAGGAGATGCATGAGGAGCGCGGCGCCTACAGCGAGATGTCCGCCGTGGCGGACCTGGAGCGCCGGCTGCGCGGGGTGGGGACCGACAACCTCAAGGAGCTCGGCTACTACGACCGCAAGGCCTTGCACAACCTGAAGTACTTCACCTGGGTGGAACAGCAGGGCAAGACCGTCGCGGAATTGAACGCCCTCTGGGACCCTGAGTTCTGGGACAAGACCTTCGCCCAGGTCACGGAGTACGACAAGCTGATTGGCGCGTTCAACGAGCGCACCGGCCTGCTCAAGGCGACTGCGGCCGCTAGATAGGCGACTTGTCTCGAATCCTGGCGGCCCCGTAGGCCGCGTAGGCCATGACCAGAGGCCAGACCGGCAGGGTGTATTCCTCGATCCCCAGCATCACCGCGTGGAGCAGAGTGAGGTAGGCGAGGAGCAGGATCATCGGGACGTGAGCGTTCGAGCCTGAACGCAACGCCTTGTACAGCCCGAAGCCGAAGAAGGCCAGGATCAGCAGGCTCCAGAATTTGCAGAGCGCCACGAAAGCCAGCATGGAGTATCCGTAGCGGGCGATCAGTTCGCCCCGGCTCTGGATCGGCGCATAGAAGCCGAGCGAACTGCTGTAGCCGCTGAGCCAGAGCATCCCGATCTTCTTGAAGTAGAGTCGCAGGGAGGTCGCGGGATGCGCGGCGATGAGCTTGAGGCCTTCCCGGATGAGGACGCGGTCCGGACCCGGCTCGAGACAATCTTCCGGCTTGTAGCCGGCCCGCTCCAGAATGCCCTTGACGGGTTCCTGGGCGCAGTCGATCCAGCTTCCCTGCGCCGGCGGATAGTTGCCCCCGAACAGCATCACCCCCGCGTCCGTGGAAACGGGGATCCATTGGTCCGGTACGAGGAGGCGGTTGCGCAGCGTCCAGGGCATGATGACGAGCCATGAACTGATGCAAAACACCGCAGCCCCCGCGAAGACCGCTCGTCGACGGGCAGGCGGATAGAAGAACGCCAAGAGAGAGAACCATAGAGGGAACAGCAATCCGATGGGACGGATGAGATCCGAGAGGCCCAGCCAGATCCCGGCGAAGCAGTATGCCCATAAGCTCCCGGACTTGACCGCCCGGACCAGAAGATACGTCATCTGGATGAGAAGGAAGCATAGGAGGATCTCCTTCTTCAGTCCATTCGTGTAGCCGATGAATCCCGGGAAGCAAGCGAAGAGCCAGACCGTGGCGAGGGAGACCGTCCGGTCCAGAAAGACCTCTTGCGCCAGTTGGAATAGGACGAGGGCCGTGCAGATGAAGAGCGCGGTGTGGATGAGGTAGACCGCGATGAAGTGGTGGCCGCAGGTGCGATAGATGAGCGACAGGAAGAATGGGAAGAGCGGCGCCCTCGTCACCATGGGAGGACTGCCGGGCAGGGCAAAATGGTTCCCCGAGGCGAGGTTCAATCCGATGGCATCGAAGAGAGTCGCTTCGTCGTGCGGCGCGTAGATGGGACCGCAGAAGATATGCAGCAGCCTGATGGCAACGCCGAAAGCGCAGGCATAGACCAGCGGGGCCGGCACCCGCTCCTTGATCCAGTTTCTCAGCATGATCCAGAGATCCTTCATGGCTTTTTCAGTCAGCTTCCCTTGTCGTTGGAAGGAATGAAAAGTATAATAAAATTCAGCGAAGTTCAAGGGGAAGTTTTTATGAATAAAAATGTCGTCTCGATCCTGATCCCCGCCTATAACGAGAAGTCTTACCTTGGAAAATGTGTCTCCAAGGTTCTGCAGGCGCCCCTTCCTGACGGCTTGACAAAAGATGTGATCCTGGTCGATGACGCATCCACGGACGGCACCCAGGAGGTGATCCGTCGGTGGACTGAAGACCATCCTGATGTCATACGTTCCTTTTTTCACGCCAAGAACATGGGCAAGGGCGCGGCCATGCACACGGCCATCGAGCACGCGCGAGGGCACTACATCATCTTTCAGGATGCCGACCTGGAGTATGATCCCAACGAGTACCCCCGGCTGCTGAAGCCGATACTGGAAGGACGCGCCGACGTCGTGTATGGATCGCGGTTCTTGCCTCGGGAAATGGTCCGGGTGTTGAACTATCACCACACCCTGGGCAACAAATTCCTCACGCATCTTTCCAACTTCATGACCGGCCTGAACCTGACGGACATGGAAACCGGCTATAAGGTCTTTAAAACGGACGTGCTGAAGACCATCCCGCTCCGGTCGCAGAGATTCGGTCTGGAACCCGAGATCACGGCGAAGATAGCGAAACGGAATTGCGTGGTTTACGAAGTGCCCATCAATTACTACGGCAGGTCCTACGCTGATGGGAAAAAGATCGATTGGAAGGATGGCATAGCCGCCATCTACACGATCCTCAAATACGGGGTCTTAGACGATTGCTACGAGAACCGTTACGGGCATGCGATCCTGGGCGATCTGTCGCGCGCCCGTCGCTTCAACGAATGGATGGTGAAGATGCTCCTTCCCTTCATGGGGGAGAATATCCTGGAAGTCGGCGCGGGGATAGGCAACATCTCTCGTCTTCTGCCTAAGAAGGAACGCCTCACGGTGGCCGACAACGACCCCATGTATCTCGAGATCCTGGAAGACGCCTTCGCCGATAATTCCATCGTCCATGTGTCCAAGCTCGATCTGAGCAAGGACTCAGACTTCGATAGCCTGGATGCGGCTGGCTACGATACGGTCGTATGCCTCAACGTGCTGGAGCATATCGAGGATGACAAGGCGGCCCTCCTGCGGATGCGGCGGCCCCTGAAGCGCGACGGGAAGCTGATCATCCTCGTGCCTCAGTTCCGGTGGCTCTACGGATCCTATGACAAAATGTTGGGGCATTTCAGAAGATACGATCGCCAGGGATTGGAGCGCCTATTCCGGGAATGCGGCTACGATGTCCAATATACGCATGGCTTCAATTTCCTTTCCATGTTCGGATGGTGGTTGAATGCCGTGATCCTGAAGCGTGAGAAGATCGACAGGATACAGCTGAAGATATTCGACATGCTGGTTCCCCTGCTCCGCGTCATCGAATCGGTTCTTCCTTTGCCGGGCCTTTCTCTCATCGTGATCGGCAAGAAAGCGGAGAAGAATCTCTAGCGGGGCGTCGCGCGCAGCACGCTCTTCTTGGAGCCGTGGAAGAAGTAGATGACGAGGCCCACGGCCAGCCAGCCGAAGAAGCGCACCCAGCTCACCACGCCCAGGCCCAGCATCAGGTAGAGGCAGAACGCGACGCCCAGAAGCGGGAAGAGCATGCCTCCCGGCATGCGGAAAGGTCGCGCGCGGTGGGGATCCTTCACGCGCAGGATGAGGACGCCCAAGCAGACCAGGATGAAGGCGAACAGCGTGCCGATGTTGCAGAGGTTGGCCATCTCGTCGAGGTTGCAGAAAGCCGAGAGCGTGCCCACGGCCACGCCGGTCCAGATCGTGGTCACGTGCGGCGTCTTGAAGCGCGGATGGACCCGCGCGAAATAGGGGGGTAGGAGGCCGTCGCGGCTCATGGCGAAGAAGATGCGCGGCTGGCCGAGCTGGAAGACCAACAGCACCGCCGTGTTGGCCACGACGGCTCCCACGGAGATGAGCGCGGTGAGCCAGGCGGGGGCGTGGTTATAGGCCAGGCCCGCGACCAGGGGCTCGGCGATCTGGCCCTTGAGCTCGGAGAACGGGATCATGCCGGTCAAGGCGATGGTGACGAGGATGTAGATCACCGTGCAGGCGGCCAAAGAGCCGATGATGCCGATGGGCATGTCGCGTCCCGGGTCCTTGGTCTCCTCGGCCACGGTGGAGACCGCGTCAAAGCCGATGTAGGCGAAAAAGATCGTCGCCGCGCCCGCCTGGATGCCCTTCCAGCCTCCCGGCGCGAAGGGGACCCAGTTCTCCTTGTGGAAATAATGGAAGCCCGCGCCGATGAACACGGCCAGGATCGCCAGCTTGAAGAGCACCATGGCCGAGTTGAAGCGCGCGCTCTCCTTGATCCCGATGATGAGCAGCGCCGTCAGCGCCGCGACGATGGCCACGGCGGGGAAATTGAAGACGATGGGCACGCCGAAGAGGTGCGGGACGGAGGCCAGGTCGAGCCCCTGCTGAAGGAAGGTTCTGTAGTCGAGGCTGAGCCAGGCGGGGATCGTGACTCCGATGGTGCTCTGCAGCAGGTGGCAGAAATAACCGGACCAGGAGATGGCCACGGCCACGTTGCCGATGGCGTATTCCAGGATCAGATCCCAGCCGATGATCCAGGCCGCGAGCTCGCCCAGGGTCGCGTAGGCGTAGGTGTAGGCGCTGCCCGAGATCGGGACCATGGCCGCGAGCTCCGCGTAGCAGAGCGCCGTGAACGCGCAGGCGATCGCGGTCAGCACGAAGGAGACGATGAGGGCCGGGCCGGCCGGATGGCCGCTGGAGGCGCCGACCGCCGCCTCTCCCACCATGGCGAAGATGCCGGCGCCGATGATCGCGCCGATGCCGATCATGGTGACGTCGAAGGATCCCAGGGCGCGCTCGAGAGTGTGGCCGCGGACATGGGCCTCGTGGATGAGGGAATCGATCGGCTTTGTGCGCCAGAGGCCGTGCCAGCGGTGCATGAGGCTGAAATGCTATCTTTTTCCCGCTGACGATTCAATTTTATGCGCATTGTCATCGATATCGGCGGGGCGCTCGGATCTCCTTCGGGATTTCGGCGCTATATCGAGGAACTCTTGAGGGCTTTGGCCGAGCTGGACAAGGCCAACGAGTATCTGCTCTATGCCGCCTTCTGGTCGGGTTTTCCCGACCGGATCAGCCAGATAGATCTTCCGCGGCAATCCAATTTCCGACTGGCCCTGCGGCGCCTGCCGCAGAAGCTGGCTCTGCCCATCGAGGAACGCCTGCGCTGGAGGATCCAAGAGAAATGGCTTCTGCCTTTTCAGCCTGATCTCTTCCATGGGGCGGGGAGCATCCTGCCGCGTCTGGCGCGCCTGCCGTCCGTCGTCACCATCCATCACGTCAGCGACAAGCCGGACCGGGAGACCTGGTGGAGCCGGTTCTATGGCGCGGAGCTGACCCGGCGAGCGTGCCTGGAGGCGGACAAGCTCATCGCGATCTCCCATCAGACCAAGTCGGACATGCTCGGTCTCTACGGCATCGATCCTTGCAAGGTCGAGGTGATCTGGGAGGGAGGCCCCGCGGAAGTCTTCAAAAGCCCGGCCTCTGATGCGTCTTTAGCAGGTCTTGCGATCCGCAAACCCTATATCCTGTTCGTCTCAGCCATCAACGAGCGCAAGAACCTGTCCACCTTGATCCGCGCTTTTGCTGAGTTGAAAACCCGGAGCTCCATTGCTCACAGCCTGGTCCTGGCCGGTTGGCGCGAGGAGGCGGCCTTCCGTGAATTGCAAGGGGAGATCGACCGCTTGAAGATCGCCGGCGAGGTCCGGTTCATCGACTCTCTCAGCCATGAGCAATTGAACGCGCTCTATCGCGGGGCGGATCTCTTCGTCTATCCCTCCCTCCTGGAAGGCTTCGGACTGCCTCTCCTGGAGGCCATGGCCTGCGGCGTTCCCGTCATCGCGGCGCGCGCCTCGGTCTTGCCGGAGATCGCGGGGGATGCGGCGCTTTATTTTGAAGGGAAGGATCCTCATGATCTTGCCGCCCGGATGGCGCAAGTCCTCCAGGACGCCGAGCTGCGCCGCGAGCTCGTGACGAAAGGGTTCGAGCGCCTGCGCTGTTTCGACTGGCGTCGGACGGCTGCCCAAACACTCCGGGTTTACGAGTCCTTCCTGTAAAAGCAGTATAATGGGCGTCTGTGGCGAGCTTGGAAGCAGCAAAAAACATCCTTCGCGACCTCTTCGCCCAATTCCAATGGCAGGGGGCCCTGGCCTCGCGGCTCTTCTACGTCGGCCTTTGGTATGCCGTCTATGGCGTCTATCGCGCCACCGGCCGCACCCAGGATGAGAGCCAACACGCCGCTCAGGTCTGGCTCGGCCCGCGTCTCGGTCTTTCCTCTCGCCTGGTCCGGGTGCGCCTTCCGGGGGGCGTGCGGGCGGAGTTCGACCTGGTGACTGCCGCTTTCGCTGTCAAGGAATTCGTCGTGGATGGGATGTACGAGGCCTACCCCGGCTTCATCCCCCAGCCCGGCCAGGTGGTGGTGGACGTCGGGGCGCACCAGGGGATCTTCTCGATGAGGGCGGCTGCGCGGGTGGGAGGGACAGGCCGCGTGGTGTCCATCGAGCCTTCGCCGCGCAATCAAGACATCCTCGAGCGCAATATTGCCGTCAACGGATTTGCCCATGCGACCCTGGTGCGGGCCGCGGCCAACGATGCCGAAGGGGATGTCGTTCTTTACCAGCACCCTCTGGGTTCCGCCGGCAATTCCATCATCGTCCAAGAAGAGGGCAGCGTCCCGGTCACGGTCCGTGGCCGGACTCTCGACGGCATCCTCGCGGAGCTCGGGATCTCCCGCGTGGATCTCCTCAAGATCGATGTCGAATTCGCCGGTCTGGCGGTGCTCCAGGGCGCCGCCGCGGCGCTCGCCCGCGGGCCCCGCATCGTCATGGAAGTGGAGGGGGGCGCCGGGCCCATCGATGCGGTGCGCCGATTCCTCGAGGATCGAGGCTACCGCGTTCGAGCGGCGCGGCACATCCTTTATGCTGATTTATCGGAGAGCCAGACGGCCCCGCAGGTTCGATAGGACTGCCTGCAGGCTGTCGTGGCTTTCCTGGTCGAGCAGCAGGAAGCCCACGCCGGCATAGAGCGCGGTGCAGATTCCAGCGAGCAGCAGCAATGAGGTCCAGTTGGAAACCCAGAAATGGGCCGGCCAGACGGCGGCCAGAAGAACGGCCCCGGCCGAGAACGGCCTTAAGCAGACGTCCTCCAGATATTCCCGCCAGGACATACCGAAGAAATCCCGGTTGATGAGGAAGAGGAACGGGATATAGACCGACGCGCAGGCCAGGAAGAATCCCCACGCCGCTCCGACGATGCCGAACCGCGGGATAAGAAAACTCCAGAAGAGCAGACAGCATAGGGCCAGCGCCACGCCCGCCCGCACCGCGTAATGGATCCGATCCATGCCCGCCGAAGCGAGGTTGGGCACATTCCCTAAGAAATAAATGAAATAGCCCATGGTCAGAAGGCGCAACGGCCAGGTCCCGAAATGGGAGAATTCCTCTCCCAGCCACAGGGTCAAGAACTGCGGGGCCAGCACCATCAGCATGACGCAACCGGGGACCACCAGCCAGAGCACGAGGTGGGAGCACTTGCGGTAGAAGCGCTTGAGGGCTTCGCGGTCTCCCGCGCCGTGGAGTTCGCTGAGCATCGGGAACGCCGTCGAGGTGATGGCCGTCGGGATCAGCCAGAACTTCTGCAGGATCGCCGAGGGGATGATATAGTAGGTCAATTGCTTCAAGGGCAGCATGTGGCCGATAAACAGCTTGTCGCCTTGGAAGGTGACCGACCAGGTCAGCTGCAGGATGAATGCGCTGACGCTGTAGTTGAAAAAAGACCGCACGGCCGGCGAGCGCCTCTGCTTCCAGAGAGTCCAGGACGGCAGGACCGGAGAGAGGCGCGAGATGGTTCTCAGGACGGCCCAGGCGAACACGGCGTAGACGACGATATAGAGTTCCCCGATGGCGTGGATGTGATGGCCCCGCCGCAGGAGGATCGCCACCCCGCCCAGGAAGACTGCGGACTGCGCCAAGGAGAATATGTTGGAGAGGTCGTAGCGCTGCAGGCCCTGCAGGATCGATAGCCCGCATTGCGCCAGAGCCCAGAACGCCGCGCCGGCCGCGGCGCAGGCGATCACCCAGGCTGCCGGGGCGAGGGATTCAGGTCCCACTCTGAAGAATTGGGAGGCCAGTTGGTGGCGGAAGGCGAAGGCGGCAACGGCGCCCAGCGTCACTCCCAGGCCATGCATCCAGAAAGACGCCCCGAGGATCGTCGCGAGGGCGTCGCGGCGTTGGGCGCCCACATGCTCTGAGATATACTTGACCGTGGCTGCGCCCGCTCCCAGCGTGAGGAGCATGAAATAACCCGACAGGATGCCCAAGAGGCTGTAGAGGGCGTAGCCCTCGGGTCCGAGCGTCTTGACGATGTAGGGGATCAGCCAGAAGGTCAGGACCGCGAGTCCGAGCTGCCCGGACATGTTCCAGCCGGCGTTCCAGGCCAAGCGCACGGATCGGGAGTGATGGGCGTGACTCATGGGCGCTGGGAGCGGAATGTGGAGATGGTAGCACGTTTGGGTGCGTCGGTGGAATGAGGCGAGGCACCTTGAAGTTTCCGTCTATAAAATGGCCTAATACGAGTCTGATGCGTGTGGGAATCGAAATACCCTATTATGCCCAGGGAGCGCGAGGCGCCTATCAGTACGGGTGCAACCTCACGCGCGCTCTGGGGGTCGTGGCGCCTTCAGACGAGTTCATCGCCTTTACCTATTTTTATCGGGATCATCCCAAGCATTTCCAACGGCTCTCTTCCTTAGCCGGCAGCAACGTCCGCCTCGACATCCCCCATTGGCCCCAGAGGCTGGTCGGCCTGGCCGAGCAAAAACTGGGTTATCCTTGGGTCGATCGCCGTTTCCTGGCGCCGAGGAAGATCGACGTCTTCCATGACGCGGGAACGCATCTGGTCGACACGCGGCGCACGGCGCTGGTTTATACGTCGCATGGCAGCGGCTTCGGATTGGCGCGCCTTTCCCCTGACTTCGAGAAGCGCGTGGTGCCGCACCTGTTCCGCTGCACCCGGATCATCGCCCATTGCCAAGTGCTGCGCGACTTCCTGCTGAAATACTATCCCCTGCGTCCTGAGAAGATCCGTTTGGTCTACTTCGGAGTGGACCACAGCCTGTTTCAGCCCATCGACGATCGAGCCCGCTTGGATTCGGTCCGCCGGAAATACGGATTGCCGCAGAAGTTCCTTCTGGCCGTGGGTCCCTTCCAATTCCGAGACAACATCGAACACCTTCTGTGCGTGTTCCAGCGCCTGCAGGACCATCGCCTGCTGCGCGGGATGGATCTGGTGCTCGCCGGAGGTCTCGAGGAGCATGGCCTGCAGCTGGTCGATCGCGTGCAGGCGATGGGGCTGCAAAGCCGCGTCAAGTTCGCGGGGTATGTCCCTCACGAAGACCTGTGTTCGGTCTACAATCTGGCTGAGAGCATGATCCATCTTTCCTACTATGAGGAATTCGGGACGGCCCTGCGGGAGGCCGCGGCCAGCGGCACCCCGGTCATCGCTTCGGAGGCGGGGGGCAACCGGGAGTCCCTCGGGGATGCGGCCGTCTATTTCAATCCCCACCTCCTGGACGATCTGCAAGCGCAGCTTCTTCTCGTCCTAGAAAGCGCCGATCTGCGCGCTCAGATGCGCGGGCGCGGACTGGAACTGACGCGCCCGATCACCTGGGAACGCGCGGCCAGGGAAACCCTGGAAGTCTATCGAGAGGCGGCGGCGCAGCGCGCATGACGCGCCGATGAGGAGATGAGAGACCATGGGTCTGCATGAGGCTGCGGAACGTTATCGGCAACGGATCTTCCAGGAGTATCAGAGTTCCATCGCCCGGGAGCTGACCCTGACGTCGCCGGCGGATCCCGTGGCCGCCTTCGGCCCCATCTATCGGGCGCATTTCCTGCCGCATATCCCCGCGAGCAAGGACGCCTGCATCCTGGATGTCGGGTGCGGCACGGGCTCTTTGCTGGCCTGGCTGCAGCAGGAAGGCTACCGCCATGTGCAGGGGGTGGACCGCAGTCCGCAGATGGTCCGCTTGGCCCGCGAGCGCCAGGTCCAGGTCGAGCAGGCGGATGCCTTGGAGTATCTGCGCGCGCATCCGGCCAGCTTCGATGTCCTTTTGTGCATGGACGTCTTAGAGCATTTCTTCAAGGATGAAGCGGTCGAATTCCTGGATGCGTGCCATGCGGCCTTGAAGCCCGGGGGCGTCTTCGTGGCGCACACGCTCAATGCCGACGGGATCGCTGGGGGGAGGCTGCGGCATATCGATTTCACCCATGAGAACGCTTTTACCCGCTACAGCCTGGCCCAGATCCTCACCGTGACTGGATTCGAGGATTTCATATTCCGTCCTGCGGGGCCTGTGGCGCAGGATTTTCGCAGCTGGGTGCGGTGTCAGCTTTGGCGGGTCTTTCGCTTGGGGGTATGCCTCTACTACCATGCGGAGACAGGTTCGGGGATCCTGCACAATGACCATATTGTGACCGGGACCTTGGTGGTCAAAGCGGTCAAGAAGAAATAGGCAGTCTGCTATGGTCATCGCCTATCAAGGATGTCTGCGGTCCGCGTCGGGAGTCCATAGCTCGGTCTGGAGCATGGACAGCGCTTTGTTGAACGCCTTGGCCCGAATCGACACGCAGAACCGGTATCTCCTGTTCAATTACGGAGCCAAGAGCTCCGACATCGCCGATCGGCTCGCCAATCCCCACGCCCCGAATTTCTCGGTCTTCACTCCGCGACTGCCTCAAAGGATCGTGCACTGGGCCGAAGACCGGCTAGGCTGGGATCCTCGGGGATGGCTGCTCCGGCGCCGGGGGGCCTGCCTGCTTCATATCTCGGAGCAGATCTATCCGGCCCCGACGCGCTTTCCATCGATCGTCACGTTCCATGACCTGATGCCGGAGCTCTATCCCCAATGGAGCGACCCGGATATCCGCCGGATCATGCGCATCAATGCGCGGCGGGCGATGCACCTGATCACCGTTTCCGAGTGCACGAAACGCGATCTGATCCGAGTCTATGGAGTGCCGGAGGAGAAAGTCACCGCCATCCCGCTCGGGCTGGACCATGGGATCTTCCGGCCGCTCCCTGAGCAGGATCGTTTCGGACTGGCTCAACGGCTGGGTCTGCCGAGCCGCTTCATTGTGTGCGTGGGCCCTTTCACGCCGCGAAAGAACTTCGAAGTCGTGCTGCAAGCCTATCCGCGGTGGCGGGAGATCGTCCCCGACTTGGCGCTGGTGTTCGTCGGGGATCCGACCCCCTACCGGGCCCGCTTGGAGAGCATCGTCAGCGAGAGGGGCTTGGCGCGGGTCCTGTTCGTGGGCAAGGTCTCGGATGAAGAGCTGGCGGGGATCTATAGTCTGGCCCAGGCGCTGGTCCATCCGACCCGATATGAGGGCTTCGGGAGGCCCGTGCTGGAGGCGATGGCGTGCGGATGCCCGGCGGTCGCCTTCGCGACGAGTTCCGTGCCGGAGGTGGCTGCGGACGCCGCCCTTCTGGCGGCCGGGGATGATGCGCAAGAGCTGGCCGCCCTGGTCGCGTCGCTGCTCAAGGACCCTGCTCTGAGGCAGAAGAAGTCCGCATCCGGCATCGCGCGGGCGAAGAGATTCACCTGGGAGCAGACGGCGCGCCGGCATTTGGAAGTCTACAGGCGTTTTGGCGGAGGTTAAGGATCATGGAAAAGAACGATCTCAGGTATCCCCTGGATGAACTGGTGGACAAGAGATCCATCGCCCAACTCAAGATCGAGAGGATCGAGAATATTGAAGACAAGGCGAGGCTGCAGGAGGAGTATCGTCATCATACTCTGGCCATCGAACAATATGTCGCGGAGGGGATCTGCACCAAGGCCCAAGTCAGGCAGTGGCATCAGGAACTTTATGATAGCAATGGACGGACCTGGGATCTGGAAGCTGCTATCCGCAAGGGCCAGTTGGGGGATCTCCAGGACATCCACGTTCTAGCGGAGATCGGAAGGACCGCGATCAAGATCAGGGAATCGAACGGGGTCCGGGTCGCGATCAAGAGCAAGATCGTCGAGACCATCGGCATCGGGTATAAGGACATCAAGATCAATCATGCCTCCCAAGATGTTTTGAAGGACTACAGATCGAATCCGTAGCGCTTTAGGCGACGAAAGCGGCCAAGGCCCGCACGGCCCGGTCGGCCGAGCGGAAGACCGGCAGGCCGCGCTGGCGGGCCTCGGCGACATAGGGCTCGTAGAGCGAGCCGCTGGCCACGCAGAACACGACGAGCTTGCCTGATTTTTTGGCCAGGTCGCCGAGTCGGGCGGCGAAGGATTCCCCAAGACCTTCTTCCAGGAGGGTCTTCATGGTCGGCGTCAGCGGGATCATGGCGGCGATCAAGCCGTCCAGGCTGGGGTTGGAGAGGACAGCGGCGGCGGTCTCGATGGCGGCCGCATCCGTGGCCATGGGCGTCACGTCGAGTGGATTTTTCGCGTCCACGATGGAGTCAAGACCGTGCCGGGCGAGTACATCCTGGAGATGCCGAGCGAGCCGGGTGTCGGGCGGCGGAGCGCTCAGCGGGCCGTGCGGCAGGACGGCGTCGGCCATTCCGGCGCTCTCGAAGCCCGCATTGCTCATGAAGAAGAAGCGTCCTTGTCCCGCTGGGCGGCCATGGCTGAAGCAGGCGAGCTGGGCGAGGTCCTCGAAATCGTCGAAGGTCTCGGCGAGCAGGGCTCCCGCCTGCGCGAGAAGAGACCGCACGACCACGAAGTCTCCGGCGAGCGAAGCGGTGTGCCCCATGACCGCCTTCTGCCCTGTGGGCGTGCGGCCGGCCTTGTACACGATCACGGTTTTCTTAAGTTTGCGGGCGCGTGAGATGGCGCGCCTCAGCTTGAGCCCGTCGGTCTCTTTCAATCCTTCCAAATAGACCAAGATGACTCGGACCGTCGCATCTTCAACGACCTGCTCGACGTAGTCGCAGGCTGTCACGTCCATCTGGTTTCCCACGGAGACGCAGTAGGCGGGCTTGAGCCAGTCCATCTTGCTCAGGGCCGAGATGACGAAGGCGCCGCTCTGGCTGATGAAGGCCGTGCGGGCCATGGCGGGGTTCTCCCCGGCTCCCAGGGAAAGCTTGGCCTGGGGGATGAAGAAGGTGTTGACCTTGGCCGGCACCGAGACGATGCCCAGCGAGTTGCCGCCGCTGACCGCGAAATCCGGATTCTTGCGCCGGCCAGCGGCGATGGCGCGCAGGACCTCTTCTTGGATTTTTTCGCTCCCGGCTTTCTCTCCCATGCCGCCGGAGATGAGGACCACGCCTCGGACCTTGCCGCTCTCGCCCGCGGCCTTGAGCACCGCCGGCGTCTCGGCTGAGGGCACGGCCACCACGAACATATCCACGGTCTCCGGGAAAAGGGCGGGACTCTTGAAGCATCGGACCCCATCGATCTCTGCAACACCGTCCTTCAATACAAAAAGTTTGTTTTTGTCGAACCCAGCCGCGAGGACGTTGTTCAAGATGATGCGGCCCATGTTCATCTTCTTCTCGCTCACCCCGGCGACGGCGACGGTCTTGGGATTCAAAAGCGACTGCACGGCTTTGGGGGAGGGGAAGTCTTTCTTCATGCTTGTAGATTTTCTAAAGCGCAAGACGCCGTCCAAGGCCACGAGTTTGCTCTGCGACACGGCCAAGGGGTTCACCTCGACTTCCTCTATGGTCCAGGCGGACGAGCCGCCGTCAGAGAAGTGAATAAGGAGCCGGCTGAAGGCCTCGAGCCATCGCCGCATGTCGGCATCCGCCGCCAGCCGCTTGCCGCCGCGCACGCGTCCAGAGACATAGCGCCAGATCCAGGCTTGGTCGAGGAACTTGGGCCAGCCTTTCGCTGGCGAGAGCAGCTTCACGGCCGCGATGGCGGGAGAGAAGCCGGGCTTCAAGGCCGCGGTCAGGGCCTCGGCGTCCGTGCCGCCCAGGCCCAGGGTCAGCAGAGGGCCGAAGGCCGCGTCCGCTCTGCCTCCGAGCATGAGCTCCTGGCCCAGGGAAAAGACAGCGTGGGGGACGAATTCCACGATGAGGATGCCTTCGGCGTCCTTGAATTTTGACTTCATTTCGGCCAAAGCCGAGGCCGCCGCTGTTTTGGCGCAGACCAGCACCCCGCCTGATTCGGTCTTATGCAGGGTCTTGTGCGAGGAGACCTTGAGGACGACTTTGTCACCGGCAAAAGAACTTAAATCGATCTTTGATGTGATTTTTTTGAGCGAGATGAGGATCCGCCGGGGAGTCTCGAGGCCCAGCGCGTCGAGGACGTCGTAGACCTCGGCTTCGGAAAGAGACCAACGGCCTTCGGTGGCGGCCGCGGCCAGGAGTGATTCAATGACTTGCATGCGCCTATTCTACAATGATTTCAAGCGGTCTTTGGACCCTTCCATAAGCCGAGACGCTGCGCTTCTGATTTGTTGTGCGCGCGGCACAGGAGCCGGATGTTCGACGCATCGTCCGATCTTCCTCCCAGGGCCCCCGGGATGATGTGGTCGTATTCCAGCCATGCGGTCGCTCCGCAACGCACGCCGTCCGGCCCAGTGTAGCTGCATCGGCCCGCATCCCTCTGCCAGACCTCGTCCTGCACCCACTTTGGGATATGCCGAGCTCCAGGAGAAGTGGGCTTCTTCTTTTTACGCCGGCTCGGTTTTGCGAAGAGCTCTTGCGTCACCAAGCGTCTGAGGGCCTCGCCGAATACCTCTTCCATCCGTCCTATGGGAAACCGGTGCCGCAGCAAGTCGCGCGCCTGCTCGAACCAGCTTTGAACCTGCGCGTCAGCGGTGAAGGAGAATGCCACACGCTTGTCTGTCAGAGTCGCCTCGGCGACGGGATCGCTTGGCGGGACAAGCTCCAGATCGAGAAAGGGGCTTTCTAAGTGGGGCGCGTCGGGGGGACTTGGCGCGGCAGCGCATGGCGGAGGGAGTTGTCGGATTTGGTCGCGCGGCTCTGCTGTCGCAGGGGAAATGTCAGCGACCAAGCGTTGCACATCTCGCGTGCTCCTGCGCGAGGCTTGCCGAAGCAGACGCTCATGGTTTTCGGACGTGAGCAGAGGTTCCAAGAGAGACACGCTGACCAGGTGCAGTTCGCCTGCGGCGAGCATGCGCAAAATCGATGGGTATTTCCGTGCCGCACGGGCGGTCCGAATGCGTCTCATGGCATCGGACTCGGAATAGCCAAGGCGGCGTGTCAGGAAAACGAACACGGAAGGGTAGCCCCAGTTTTGGCAGGCAGTACGCTGGTCCAGTTCTCCCAGATGGATGAGGAGATCGATCAGGCTGAATCGTTCTGTCTCGGCCAGCGCTTCTATCTTGCCGAGCAAGGCATCATTGGAAAGCTTTGTGAGTTCCAGCTCCATGATATACATACGATCGACCTTGAAAAAAGTTCCCACATGGCGACTGGTGAGAAGAGAAGTGTAGGTTTTTTAAGTATTTTTTAATAAGTCACTGTCAGCGCTGACAGTGAAATGTAAAAAAGTCATATATTTAAAGTAAAATTTTGTTTTCAAGTCGCCACCGATCGGGATGCGGGTCGCTTGTGCGATTGCTTATCCGAGGTAATCGTTTTCCCGGCAGGCCAATTCCCAGGTCCTTAATTCATAGGTCTCGAATCCTTCCTTAATGAAGGGATCAGATTCGGCGATCTGGCGGGCCGCTTCGCGAGAATCCGCCTTGACCACCACCATTCCGCCCTTGTGATCCTTGAACGGCCCGCAGAGCACCAGCTGGCCGTTCTCATCGAGTTGGCGCAGATGCGCGATATGCGCGGCGATCAGCTCTGGGGTTATTCTTCCGCCTAGACGATGCGACATCAGGTAGGCGTAGCGGATGAAGTTCGGGCTCACTGCCGCCCTCTGCGGCACCACTCCAGCACCGCCTTAAGCTGGCTGGCGCCGTCGAGCCCGGCCTCCTCGAGCACCTTGGCCCAGGCGCCGCTTCCCAGGAACCGTCCCTTGCGGAAGGGATGCAGGGAGGCTCGCAGGCCTTCCTGCGAGTGGACCCAGCGCGCCATGGTCGGCCAGGTGTAGTCCGTGATGGCCATGGCGTTCTGCGCGAGCTTGGCCGGATAGATGTCGTCCTGCTCGGCCTGCGGCAGCAGGCTGAACAGCTCGGCGCTGGCGACATAGAAGACATTGACCGCGATCCCTTGCTTGTCGAGCTCCGGCAGGACCTTGCGCGCGAACAGGAGGGCCACGGCGCAGCCTTGCAACACGATGGTCGCTGACGTCTTGTCGCTGCGTCGCCAGGCGTAGAGCCCCTTGATCGCGGCTTGGGCGGAGGGGATCTTCAAGGCCGCGCGGTCGGGGATCGGCTCGGCGGGCCGCGCCACGAAGGGGGCGATGACCGCCGGCCGCGCCTTCAGGGCCGTGAGCAGGAGCGGCCAGACTTCCTGCGGCTCCCAAGGCGTCAGCGTGATGAGCGCGCCCTTCGGGAAATTGTCAGAGAGGAGCTGCAGCGACTGCGGATCCGCGTGCGTGGGTCCGTCCTCTCCGGTCATGGGTCCGGCGTGGGCATTGACCATGATCCAAGGCCGCATGGGCTCTCCGGTGGCTTCATGGCGCGCCTGCTGGCCGATGCTGTGCAGCCGCGCCGAGATGTGCTCCAGGGCCGCGATGAAGGCGGAGTACGAGCTCGTCACTCCCACGTGGCGTCCGAAGCTCGAGACCCCGGCCATGACCCCGCCCATGGCATCCTCGCAGATGCCGGCGACCGGGACGAGGCGGCAGGCGGCGTTGGTCTGGGCGTTGTAGAAACCTTTGGGCGCCGTGCCGCTGACAGCCGAGATGCTGGTGGATTCAAAAAGATCCGCGGCGCAGGCGAGGAAGGCCCCCTGGGTGAGGTTGTTGAGGTATCCCATCGAACTTCCCAGGGCCGCGCGCAGGGTCATGGACTTGCCAGGCACGATGCCGAGCTCAGGCGGAGTGCTTTGCGGCGAGACCGCGTCCGTATAAAGGAGGGCCGTGGCAGGAGCGTCCGGTCGGGGCGTGCGCGCCTTGGCCTTCAGGCGCTCGGCCGCGGCGCGCAGCTTCTGAGCGGCTTGAGCCGGGAGTTGGCGGCGCTTTTCTAGGGCGGAACGCAGGGTCATGAGGGTGTCGAAATACGCCTGCTCGACGCGATCCGGCGTCTTGTCTCCCTCGAAGCGGGGGAACTGGACCTTGAATTTCTTCTCAAAGGGCTCGACGGCTTTGTAGTAGCCCTCGGAGCAGAAGGGATGGCCCGCCCCGTGGGAAGAGCGGCCCTCGATGCCGTAGTTCCAGCCTTTCGTGGTCCGGTACACGACGGCCGTGGGCTGCCCGTTGGAGAGGCTTTCCGCCAGGCGTTGGGCGCCCACGACGCGCTTGAAGTCGAAGCCGTCTCCCGCGTCGATGACGTTCCAGTCGTGCAGGGCCAAAAATTCCATGGGATCCCACTGGACGTAGTCGCCGGGACAGCCTTCGGCCGCGCACACGCGGTTGGAGTCGATGGAGGCCTGGTTCCAGTCCACGTGCATCCGGGCGTTGGACAGGCCGATCGTGCCGGCCATGCCGACGGCCTCATGCACGCGGCCGGGCGTCATGCCGCCCTCGCCTTCGATGAGATGCACGCGCGGAGCCGCGCCGCCGCCATAGGAGTCGAGCGCGCCCAGGGCCAGGCCGAGGCCGGCGGCCACGCCCACGCCGCTGGCGCCGGTCGCGATGGACACGAAGGGGACGGACGGGGTGGGGTGGCCGTCCAGGGCCTTGGCATGGAAACGCTTGAAGAGCGGGGTCTCCTGGGTCGGGTTGCGGCGGAATCCCAGAAGGTCCTCGAGGCGCAGCTGGCGTTTTTCCGGAGCCAAGAGGGAAGCGTCGCCGATGCGCGCCAATTCGTTGCGCAGCGCGTACATGGCGTAGAGGCCCATGGCCTTGTGGCCGGCCGCGTAGCACAGGAGATCCGCCTCAGGACACTCCGGCTGGGAGAAATCATAGGCCAGACCCTCGTAGAGGAGTCCTTCCACGATGCGGCCGGAGGAGATGCTGCCTCCCGGATGGCCGGAGGTCGGTACGAAATTGAAAAGGACGGCGCAGAGGGTGCGGTAGGCGAGGTCGAGTTCCTCGAAGAAGGATTGGTCCGGCAAGGGCGCTCGTGGGGCCTTGAGGAAGACTCCTCTCCGCGAGCGCAGCTTGAGGCTTTTGGGCTTTTTCAGGGGGAGGGTGTCTGTGTTCATGATGCCCCTATTTTAAGATAAAAACATCCTGCTCCGCTTGCTCAAGCGAAGGGGGAGAGGCGGTTGGCGCGGGAAGGCCTGGGTTTACTCGACGCTGCAGGTCCGCTCGGCCTTGCCCCACTTGCTGTTGACGCGGGATCGGACCGAGATGAGGTGGCTGCCCGGCGTTTCCGGGAACCAATCGTACCAGTGATAGCCGGCATCGGCGCGGCATTCCTGCCAGGCGCCGGAGTCGATGGAAACCTGGGATGAGCCGTCGCCTCCCGAGATCCGGACGGCGTAATGACCGCGGCACACCGTCTCGCCCAGCTGCGGATAGTCGATGCCGAGCGCGCTTGAGACCGGCTTGGTCTTGACGGTCTTGCTCGGACCGGGTATCTTCACGGACAACAAACCTTTCTTTCTCACGATGTCTTATCCTCCTGCGGCTTCTGCGACAAAAAATTAAAACATTTTTGAAAGACCCTGTCTAACTCCTGTAATAAATCCGTAAATCAGCCCTGTTATCATCCCGAGTATCCCAGGGCGATGAAAAACCTCCTTTTTGCCGTCTTGATGCTGGCGCCGAGCGTGGCTTGGGCGCAGAGGTATTCCCTCTCCGATGCAGGGGAATTCGAGCCCCTGGGCCAGCGCGTCGAGTTCGCCGACCGATTCGGCTGGCAAGGCTACAAGGTCGATTTTGACTTTTCCCTGGATGCGAGCGGGCGGTCTCTGGCCGACGGCTCGCGCCTGACGCTGCGGATCGATAAAAAAGGCGGCGGCCATTGGAACTACGCGTGCAAGGCCGGGTCCAGCCGGGAGCTCCATGCCAACGTCAATTATCTTACCGGCGGCATCTCCGTGGTCGCCAGCTGCCGCATCGAAGCGCGGTCCTTTGCCAAGGCGGTGGAACTCGATTCGGAGGACGTCGGCGCGCCGGTCGTCGTGTTTCAGGCTCTGATCGCGGACGGCAAGGTCCTGCCCGGCGCCCAGCGCGGCATCCATTTCGAACCAGCCGTCCAGATCGCGGCCGCCGAGCTCTCCGCTTACACTTCGGCCGACGATGCGAGCGGTTTGGCGGTGGTTTTCCGCAGTTCCCAGTCCCTCCAATGAGGCCCAAAAGGCCTAGGCGAGTCTAGGCCTTTTGTCTGACGGGAAGAAGGTCTTTGGACCTATACGGCTTCATGCTCTTCCTGTCTATAATAGGAGCAAGAAAATAGTTGAAAAGGAATTTATCATGAAGATTTCTCCATGGAACGCGAAAATCCTTTCTCTTGTCCTTTCTTCAGCTCTGATTTTCCCTGGCCTGGCGGCTGCCATGAGCATGGATGTCCCGCATTCGAGGTTGAACGCGCAGCCGCTGACTCCCGGCGGCATGGGCTCGATACGGCTGGCTCCGGCGCTGGATTCCATCGAGGCCCTGCGCCAGGCCATGGCCGCCAATCCCGCGGGAGATTTCTCCCGGCAGTTCCAGACGATCGGCGTCGACTTCGCTCAGCTCCCCAGAACTCCGGGGACGGTGATGAAGATACGCGCCGCGGTCTCGTCTCTCCCGTCAGGACCGGCGCGCGAGCGCTTGATGCGCATGTCCGCGATGCTCGCCGCTCCCCCGGGAGGCAGTGTCTCCAGCATCGATCTGTCTTCAATCTATGACAATACCGCTGTGATCAAGGCCGCTGAAGAAGCCTTGATCGCCGGCCCATGGGAGAGGCTGGCGAATCATCTGTGGATGGTTCCGCCAATCCAGAAGATTTTGCTGGCCAAGGTCGAGAAGTCCCTGCCTGCGGCTCGCCCGGCCAAGGATTTCGAGTTGCCTGTCGAGAGCTTGCGCTGGACGCCCGCGCCTGAGCTGCTCCCGAAGAGCACGAAGGATCTCCCTGGGAAGCCGGATCAGGTCATCGGTCAAGAGCAGGCGATGGCGGATCTCCGCCGGGCTTTGAGCATGCCTGGTCCGGGATACAGCGTCTATGTCTCCGGTTTCGACGGCATGGGCCGGGAGAAGGCGGTTTCGCAAGTCCTCTCAGAGCTCGCGCCCAAGATGCCTACCCCTCCGGATCTGGTGTCTGTCACCAATTTCGAGGACATGGATCAGCCGGTGACCCTGAGATTCGACGCGGGCCGCGGGAAAGACTTTGTCGCCGGCATGCAGCAGTTCCTGGAAGACATGCAGGCCAAGGCGCCTGCGCTATTTCTGAAGATGTCGCAATCCTTGCAGGCAGAAGCTGATCAAAAGAAGGCTGAGGCCTTGGATGGGATCCAAGCCCTGGTCGCCAAGCTCAAGGTGGGACGGGGGCGCTTTGGCGTGGCCATTCAAAAACGGGCAGAGGAGAATGGCCGGTATGTCATGTTCCTGACCTTGGGAGATGAGCCCCTGGATTCGCAAGAAAAAATCGAAAACCTGATCGAGACGAAACAAGCGACCTCGCTTGAGATCGAGCAGGCCATAGCCGAGATGCTGGCCAAAGCCAAGCCGATCCTCGATGGGATGATCAGAACGCAGGACGCCTATCAGGAGGAGAAGGGTAAAGCCGCTTCTGAAGAACTCAAAGCGGCCCTCAAGGCGCAATTGGGCAAGCCTTTTGGCATCGGCCGGGCCGTGCTGTTGGCTGCGCAGAACAATGCCGAGGCAGGCAAGTATGTCCAACAGTTGTTCCATCATGCGGTGGGGAACTTCAATGATTTTCTTCCTCCAGACGACCCGAAGGAGGAGAAGATGCCGCCGGAGGAATTGTATCGGGCCAGCGTCATGGTGGAGAACACCCCCGGCGCGGGTGCGCCAGTCATCATGGTGAAGGATCCCACCCGGCATAATATCTTCGGTTCTTTCACTCCGAATTCGCACGGCAGGGGAGGACCATCCGTCGGAGGGCCCACCCTCGAGCCGGGAGCATACGCCAGGGCCAATGGGGGCTATCTGATCTTGGATGTCGTGGATGTCCTGAAGCAGAAGACCGACGTTCTCGAGGCGATCATGCAGGCGCTGACTTCGGGCCAAGCGGGCCTCTTGGAGGATGGCGCCGGCCCTATGGCCGAGGAAGGCGGCAAGCAGCATTATGTGCCGTCCACGGTGAAGGTGATCCTCATCGGCCCGCCGCATCTCAGGGATATGTTGGCTGAGGATAATAGGGGTTTTCGCAAGCATTTCAATGCCTCGGTGAATTTCGATCTGCAGCTGAAGATCGATGACGCCACGATCGCCGGGTATGTGGATTTCATAAAAAGCTCCATCGTCAAGAGCGCCGGCATGATCAGGGATTTCGAGCAGAGCGGCATCGCCGCGGTTCTCGAGTATGCCGCGCGTTTGGCGGAAAGCAATGAGAAATTGACCGCCGAGTTCGGCGAGATCTACAAGCTCCTTCGAGAGGCGAGCCAGTGGGGTCAGGCGCAGGCCTTGGTCTCCCGGGCGCATGTCGAGGCAGTCCTGGCTGAGCGCCAGGCGCGGGACATCGACTATAAGGCCCATATGGAAGAGTATTCCACGGGGAGGGTGCGCGTGGAAACTTCCGGGTCGAAAGTCGGCCAGGTGAATAGCCTCACCATCCTCTTGGGAAAATTCGGTGTGGCAAGTCGAGCGACCGCCACTCAGTCCGAACCCAAGGGGGAGGGGGGCGTGGAGGATCTGGATCAAAAAGTCGGTTGGGCTGGGGACAGTTATCGGGCCGGGGTTGCAGAGATCGACAGCTTCATCCTCTCCCTCTTTAGCAAGGATCGGCAAGGCCGGTCTCAGCCGTTCCCCGCGCGAGTGCATGTGAAAAAAGAGCAACTCTATGGGGGCATCGATGGCGATTCTTCGACTGGGGCGAAGATGACTGCGACTGTGTCCCTCCTCGCGGACGCGCCCATCTTGCAGATATACTCCATGACAGGTTCAGCCGACCAATACGGCAATCTGCAGGTCATCGGCGGGGCTAATGAGAAGATCGAAGGCTTTTTCGAGATCTGCAAGGCGCATGGTTTGACCGGCGATCAGGGCGTCATCATCCCCGTGGGCAACGTGGCCAACCTCCAGCTTTCCAGCGCGGTGGTTGAGGCTGTCAAGGCGGGGAAATTCCACATCTACGCGGTCAACCATGTCAGCGAGGAGCTCGAGATCGTGACTCGGAAGTCCTACGCGGCACTTCTTTACCGGGCCTCTCGGAATCTGGACCAGATGAGGGCCGCTTCCAAGTCTAGGCGTTAACGGTCATTCCTGGATCGGCGTTCCCGGCTGCACCGGGAGCTTGGCAGGTGTCGGAGGAGCCAAGTTGACGACCGGACCCTCCGGCTGCGGCGGCGCCGAGGGATTCCTCAGATAAAGCCCAGCCAGGGCCGCGCATAAACAGGCGATGAGCACGGCGGCGATGATGAGGCCGATGTTCATCGAGGCTTCTTCCGGCTCGGGGATCTCCGCGGGCTTTTCCTGAGGAGGCGCCGGCGGGGCGAACACCTCGCGGAAAGGCTCGAAGGAGGCCGCCGGTTTCCAATCCTCGGGTTGGCTGGCTCCCACGGGACAGACGATGCTCTGCGGACCGAAGCCGGGCTTATCGAGGAGCTCGGGGATCTCGAAAGGTCCTTGCGGCGCCTGACCGTCGAACCAGAAGAACTGAGCCATGGCTAGGCCTTCTGGCGGCGCAGGAAGGTCCACCAGAGGAAGAGATTGAAGAAGTGCGTCCCGAAAGCCGCGGCCCAAAGGAACCAATGCAGCTTTTGCAGGACGACCAGGGCCACGATGAGATAGACATAGTCGCGGCTGGCGATGCGCTCGAAGATCAGGCGCAGAGGGTCTGCGGCCGGCAGGGGGCGGCTTAAGATGAGCTTCCAGACGGTGAACATGGAGGCGAGCATGCCGGAGACCATGAGCAGGCCGGGAAGCAGGATCTGCGCCTGCGGGTTGACCGAGCGCACGGCGAGCGGGATGGCCACGAAGATGGCCAGATGCGCGATGTGGTCGGCGCTGAGGTCGAAGGCCGCGCCGGAGGGCGAGCAGAGGAGCTTCAAGCGAGCCACCTCGCCGTCGCAGCCGTCCAGGATGGCGCAGAACCACAGAAGCAGCGCGCCGGCCACCTGCCCGGCGTAGGAACCGAAGGCGAGAGCGGCCGCTCCCACGAGGCCCAAGAGGAGGCTGGCCAGCGTGATGTGATTGGGGGTGATCGGCGCTTTGAGCATCCAGCGGGACAGAGGGATGGAGAGGCGGCGGTCGAAGCGCGCGATGTAGCCGTCCACGTCCTTGACGAGGCCGTCGAAGATGTCCTGCTCGGCGCGGGCGATGGCGCCCGGGCTGCTGAGATCTTCCCAATCATCGTCCTTTCCTTCCCAAGTTCGTCCTTCGGTCTGGACAGCCGAGGAGGGGACCCACGAGGCCACGACTTGGCCTTGATGGATCCAGCGCAGAGGCTGGCCCGCGCCTTGGGCGGCGAGAAGGAAGCGCTTGAGGGCTCCGTTTTGGGGAAGTCCTCTGGAGGAAAACGCCAGAACCGGGTCGCCGTTGCGCAGCGTCGGCGCCAACTTGTCCAAACTGGAGAGCTGAGGTGCCCAGCGTTCAGTGAATCCGCTGGGGATGTTTTCCAGGACGATGCGTTCGGGCACCACCTCTTCGGAGATCTTCTGTGCCAAGCGCAGGACAGCGGGCAGCCCAATGATCAGAGGGGTCTCTTGGACCGGGCCGATCAGGACTTGGAGGTTCGGGGAAGGCATCTGTGGAGAAAGGCGATTATAACACTTTCGCTAAGTGATAGAATGTCAGCGGTATGGATGTGCCTGAATTCGAGAAAGCATGGAAATCCGAGCATGCGGCTATTGCCACGGTTTTGGAGGCGATCCCCAAGCTCGATATTGCCAGCGCCCGGGGAAAGGAGCGATTGCTGGCCGCCAAAGAGATGATCTTGGACCATCTCCGCAATGAAGAACAGCATCTGTATCCGCCTTTAAGAAAGCGCGCCATGGACCATCAGGAGTTGCAATGGATCTTGGACGTTTTTGCCAAGGATATGGATGAGGTCACGAGAACGGTCCTGTCTTTCTTCAGAAAATACGAGAAGAATCCCTCGGCGGTCGACATCCCCGCCGATTTCGGCAGGATGGTCGCCGTGCTTAAAGATCGGATTTCCAGAGAGGAGAACGTGTTGATTAAAGAGTACGCGAGATTATTGTAAAATCAGCGGAGACGGGGCATAGCTCAATTGGCAGAGCGCCTGGTTTGGGACCAGGAGGTTCTCGGTTCAACCCCGAGTGCCCCGATACTTTTTTTGGGCCTTGCGGCGGCGGATGCGTTCGAAGTCCTGCAGGCGCTGCGAGGTTTCAGGCGACACCTTCATCTCGATCCGATCGACAAGCTCTCGCAGGGCTAAAAAGCGGTTGATGGTGCGCTTGCGCTCGCGCTGGCAGCGGACTCGGACATCCAGAGGGGGATAATAAAGCTGGACGCAGTTAGCGGTCTTGTTGATCTTCTGTCCGCCCTTGCCTGAGCCGCGCACGAACGACTCTTCGATCAGGGAGACGTGGATGCCGAGCTTGGCGATGCGGGCTTTGAGTTCCTCGACCTTCGCCGGGGAGACGTCGAAGCGCTCGCCGAGGTTCACTCCTTCGACCAGAAGATCGCCCGCAAGAACTCCCGGTTCATCCGGGCGATGTTGCAGACCTTGATCTCCTTGGGGCAGACGGCCTCGCATTCGGATTCATTGGAGCAGTTGCCGAAGCCTTCGAGGTCCATCTGTTTCTGCATGGCCAAGACCCGGCGGTCTCGCTCGGGTTTGCCCTGCGGCAGAAGCGCGAAGTGGGAGACCTTGGCCGAGACGAAGAGCATGGCCGAGGCGTTGGGGCAGGCGGCGACGCATGCCCCGCAGCCGATGCAGGCGGCCGCGTCCATGGCTGCGTCGGACTTGTCCTTGGGGACCAAAATCGAGTTGGCTTCCGCGGCGCTTCCGGTGTTGACGGAGACGAAGCCTCCGGCGGTCATGACGCGGTCCAAGGCCGAGCGGTCGATGACGAGATCCTTGATCACGGGGAAGGCCCGGGCGCGGAAGGGCTCGATGGTGATGGTGTCCCCCGATTTAAAAGCGCGCAGGTGGAGCTGGCAGCCGGTGGCGGCCTCATCGGGGCCGTGCGGCTGGCCGTTGATCGTGAGGCTGCAGGTCCCGCAGATGCCCTCGCGGCAGTCATGGTCGAAGGCGATGGGCTCGCGGCCCGCGGTGATGAGCTCCTCGTTGACCTTGTCCAAGGCCTCGAAGAAGGACATCTCCGGCGTGACATCCTGGACCTGGTAGGTCTCGAAATGGCCCTTTTCCTTGGGTCCTTTCTGGCGCCAGACGCGTAAAGTGAGGTTCATGCGTAGCTCCTCTGCGAAGGCACGACATCGGTGAAGGTCAGGGGCTCCTGATTGCGGATCGGGTCCTTGCCTTCGCCCGCATGCTCCCAGACCGCGGCGTGCGAGAAGTTCGCGTCGTCGCGCTTGGCCTCGTTGTCCGGGGTCTGAGATTCCTCGCGGAAATGTCCTCCGCAGGATTCTTTGCGCTCCAGGGCGTCGCGCACCAGAAGCTCGGCGAACTCCAGATAGTCTCCCACGCGAGAGGCCCGCTCCAGGGTCTGGTTGAAGTCATTGCCCGAGCCGCTGACGACCAGGTTATTCCAGAATTCCTCGCGGATGGCCGGGATCTTGGCCAGGGCCTCCTTGAGGCCCTTCTCATTGCGCGACATTCCGCAGTTGCTCCAGAGGAGTTTTCCCAGCTCCTTGTGGAAGCTCACCGGCGTGCGCTTGCCCTTGCTGGAAAGAAGCCTCTTGACGCGTTCGTGGGCCAGGCGCTGCGCTTCGGCAAAGGCTTGGTGGTCCGTGCCCGCTTTGGGGAGCTTGGTAGAGGCCAGATAGCCGCCCAAGGTGTAGGGGATGATGAAGTAGCCGTCGCCTAGGCCCTGCATGAGGGCCGAGGCTCCCAGGCGGTTGGCTCCGTGGTCCGAGAAGTTGGCCTCGCCCAGGCAGAAGAGGCCAGGGATCGTGGTCATGAGGTTATAGTCCACCCAGAGCCCGCCCATGGCGTAGTGCACGGCCGGATAGATGCGCATGGGAACGCGGTAGGGATCTTCGGCGGTCAGGTGATGGTACATGTCGAAGAGGTTGCCGTATTTCTCCACGATCTTGGCCTTGCCCTGGCGCTTGACGGCATCGGCGAAGTCGAGGTAGACGGACAGGCCTGTCTTGCCCACGCCGCGGCCCTCGTCGATCATCCGCTTGGCCGCGCGGGAGGCGACGTCGCGGGGCACGAGGTTTCCGAAGGTGGGGTATTGGCGCTCCAGATAATAGTCGCGCTCGGAGTCGGGGATCTGGTCGGGGGATCTTGTGTCGCCTTTCTTCTTCGGCACCCAGACCCGGCCGTCGTTGCGCAGGCTCTCGCTCATCAGGGTGAGCTTGGCCTGGTGCTCTCCCGACTGGGGGATGCAGGTCGGATGGATCTGCGTGAAGCAGGGATTGGCGAAGCCAGCGCCCTTCTTGTAGGCGCGCCAGGCGGCGCTGACGTTGCAGGAGTTGGCGTTGGTCGAGAGATAGAAGGTGTTGCCGTAGCCGCCGGTGGCCAGGAGAACGGCGTGGCCGGCGTAGGATTCGAACTGGCCGGTGATGAGGTTGCGGACCACGATGCCGCGCGCCACACCGTCGATCACGACGAGCTCCGCCATCTCCCGGCGGGGGAAGATCTGGACCTGCTTCTTGTTGACTTGGCGCATGAGGGAGGAATACGCGCCCAAAAGGAGCTGCTGGCCGGTCTGGCCGCGGGCGTAGAAGGTGCGGGAGACCTGCGCCCCGCCGAAGGATCGGTTGTCCAAGGCGCCGCCGTATTCGCGGGCGAAGGGCACGCCCTGGGCGACGCACTGGTCGATGATGGAGTTGGAGACCTGGGCTAAGCGGTAGACATTGGCCTCGCGGGCCCGGTAGTCGCCGCCCTTGACCGTGTCGTAGAAGAGCCGCCAGACGGAGTCGCCGTCGTTGGGGTAGTTCTTGGCCGCGTTGATGCCGCCCTGCGCCGCGATGGAATGGGCGCGCCGGGGGCTGTCCTGCAGGCAGAAGACCTTGACGTTGTAGCCGAGCTCGGCCAAAGTCGCCGCGGCCGAGGCTCCGGCCAGGCCCGAGCCCACGATGAGCACGTCGAACTTGCGCTTGTTGGCCGGATTGACGAGTTTTAAGTCAAAGCGGTATTTGTCCCATTTCTGGGAGACGGATCCGGCAGGGATCTTGGCGTCGAGTTTCACTTGAGACCTCCTTGCCAATAGGCCCACAGGGGGATGACCGCGAAGGTCCCGGCGACGGCGACGGCGAAGAGGATTCCCGCGGCCTTGATGACGGGCGTGTATTTGGGATGGTTGACTCCCAGGGTCTGGAAGGCGCTCTCAAAGCCGTGGCTTAAGTGCAGGCCCAGGCCCGCCATGGTCAGGACGTAGAAGCCGGCCATCCAGGGGCTTTTGAGGAAGGTCATGACGCGCTGGAAGACTTCGTCCTCCGTGAAGGAGGTGGCCAGTCCGTATTTGAGCGTGGCCACGTGGAGGATGATGAAGCCGAGAAGGAGGAAGGCGGTGTAGGTCATGGTGCGAGAGCCCCAGGTCCGGCCGCCCTTCGAGACAGTCATCTCGTAGCTGACGGGGCGGGCCTGCCAGTTCTGCCATCGGGCGTAGAGGGTGACGATGATGTGGATGAGAAAGAGCGCCGCGAGACCGATCTCGAGAGCCGGCAGCAGCGGGTTCTTCTCGAGGAATTCGGCGTAGGCGTTGAATTTGGCCTGGCCGGCGAAGAGGATGAGGTTGCCCGCCAGGTGGGTGAGCAGGAAGCCGCACAAAAGCAGCCCCGCCAGGCCTACCGTGACTTTCTTGCCGATGGAGGAATTGAGGAAATCGAAAAGCCAGCGCATGAGTAAATCTCCTTGCCGCGCAGCGCGGTTCCGGATTTTAGCAATATAAGTTTTGCTTATACAATGATAGAGGCCGCCCCCTTGCGCCCGCCTGATATCCCTGCTAACCTATGAGCATCATGAAGAAATATTATTTCCCCGCCATCATTGAACACGACGAGGACGGGTGGTATGTGGGAATCGTTCCGGATCTCAAGGGTTGCCATACCCAGGCTGGGAACTTGAACGCACTGGAGAAACGTCTCAGAGAGGCGATCAGGCTTTGCCTGAAAAATGAAAAGGGGCGGATCATTCAGAACGCATTTGTCGGCGTGCTTCAGGTTGAAGTGGCGGTGTGAGCGCACTGACGCAATGAAAGTTTGAAAATGCTATAAAACTTATCCACAAACTCGGTGCGCACCGAGTTGGTGGATAACTCGACAAGGAGCGCGATGAGTTTTCAGCCTGACGAACCACAAGGTCTTTTTTCCTCCTTCATCGGCAAATTCCTGGTCTTGAAGGGCGCGGTGCGCGAGCTGTGGGTCGTTTTCGGCGTCAAGATCCTGACCATCGTGGCCTACGGCCTGGTCAACTCGACCTTGGTGCTCTGGCTCTCCTCGGACATGGGCTTGAGCGACGTGAAAGCGGGTTTTGTCGTCGCCACATGGTCGACGGTCCTGACGCTCTGCACGGTCATGGTGGGCTCGTTGGCCGACGCCGTGGGCATCCGGCGGGCATTCCTCCTGGGCTTGGCCCTCTGCGTCGTCTCGCGCGGGGTGATGTCCGTCTCCGTGTCCTTGGGCATCGCGCTTTTGCTCGGCCTTCTGCCCCTGGCCGTGGGGGAGGCCCTGCAGACCCCGGTCCTGGTCGCCGCGGTCAAGCGCTTCTCCACCACGCGCCAGCGGTCCATGGCTTTCTCCGTCTACTACGCCATGATGAACGTGGGCTTTGCCGTGGCAGGCTGGACCTTCGACCGAGTGCGCGGGGCCTTGGGTGAGTACGGCCATTTTTCTCTGATGGGCGCCTCTTTGAGCACCTATCAGGTCATCATCCTCTTGGGCTGTCTGTGCACCATCCCGAATTTGATCATCGTCTACTTCGGGCTGAGGCCGGGCGTGGAGGTGACTGATGAGGGGGTTTCCATCAAGCCGGAGGAGTCGAAGTACTTAGGCGAACCCATCTTCAAAAGGATCGGCCTGGCGTGCCGCGACGCGTTCCGGGCTTGGACGCGCATCTTTTCGAGCCTTTGGAGCCAGCCGGCGTTCTATCGCTTCCTCCTTTTCTTGACCCTGGTCGTGGGTGTGCGGCTCATCATCTACCACATGTACTACACCTTCCCCAAGTTCGCCATCCGCGAGCTGGGGCCGGGCGCGCCGGTCGGCAGGCTGTTCTTGGTCATCAATCCGGTGCTCATCGTGATCCTGGCGCCTTTGATTGGGGCTCTGACCCAGAAGGTCTCGGCCTACAAAGCCGTGGTCATCGGCAGCTTGATCTCGACTTCCTCGGTCTTCCTTCTGGCGCTTTCGCCGTCGGTCTTCCAGCCTCTGGCCGATGGCTGGTTCGGCGCGATCCTCGCGCATCGCTGGCTCGGGGTGCAGGGCGTGGTCAATCCCTATTATGTCTCCATCGCGCTCATGGCCGTTGTCTACTCCATCGGCGAGGCCTTCTGGTCGCCGCGGCTCTACGAATATCCCGCCGCCATCGCGCCCCAGGGGCAGGAAGCCTCATACATGGCCCTGTCCATGCTGCCCTATTTCGTCGCGAAGTTCTTCGCCGGCGGGCTCTCCGGCGCGCTCCTGCAGGCCTATTGTCCGGCGCAGGGGCCTCGGGACTCAGGCACCCTGTGGCTCATCGTCGGGCTCATGGCCCTGGCCACGCCCATCGGCCTTTTGGTCTTCAAGCGCTGGATACGCGTCCATGAGGAGGGTCGGGAGGACTGATGAAGGCCCTGGAGCGCAGCCGCCTGATCCTCAAGGGTCTGCGCCGACTCTATCCCGACGCGCACTGCGAGCTGGATTTCAAAACGCCCCTGGAGCTTCTGGTCGCGACGATCCTCTCCGCCCAGTGCACGGACAAGCGCGTCAATGTCGTGACCAAAGAACTTTTTAAAAAATATAAGACAGCGGCTGACTTTTCCAAAGCCAAGAGGGAGGACCTGGAGGCCTTGGTGCGCTCGACGGGTTTCTATCGGGCCAAGGCGAGGTCCATCCGCGAGATGGCTGCCTGCCTTGTCGCCAAGCACAAAGGCCGGGTGCCCGACCGCATGGAGGATCTGCTCGAGCTGCGCGGCGTGGCGCGCAAGACGGCCAATGTGGTCCTGGGTTCAGCCTTCGGCAAGGCCGAGGGCGTCGTGGTGGACACGCACGTCAAGCGTCTCGCCTTCCGGATGGGACTGACCGATGAGACCGATCCGGAGAAGGTCGAGCGGGATCTGATGGAGCTCGTGCCGAAGAAGGATTGGATCATGTTCAGCCACGGCCTGGTCTGGCACGGCCGCCGCGTATGCTTTGCGCGCCATCCCGACTGCCCGGGCTGCAGTTTGAATAAGGTCTGTCCCCAACGGGGGGTTTGATATGGCTCGACGGATCATCTATCCCGAAGAACGCATCGGCTGGGCCAAGCTGGTGCCCATGGGCCTTCAGCATGTGGTGGCCATGTTCGGGGCCACGGTCTTAGCGCCTCTCATCATGGGCTTCAATCCCCAGACCGCCATTTTCTTCTCAGGCGTCGGCACCTTGATCTTCCTCTTTTTGACCCGCTTCCATGTCCCAAGTTACCTGGGTTCGAGCTTCACCTTCATCGGCCCGGTCCTAGCCGTGACGGGCGGCAGGCCTGAGAACATCCCCTTCGCTCTGTGCGGCATCGCGGGCGCCGCGGTCCTCTACGGCATCGCCGCCGCCGCGACCATGAAGTGGGGCTCCGGCTGGGTGGATAAGCTCATGCCGCCCTTGGTGACAGGCACCGTGGTGACGATCATCGGCCTCAATCTGGCGTCCTCCTCGGTCGCAAATTGCTTGAACAGCGACTTCGCCCTGCGCACGGGCGACGATGCCGTGCGGCTTCTCATCGCCGCGGTCACGTTCCTGACGGCGGTCTCCGTTTCCATCTTCTTCAGGAATTTCTTAAGCCTCCTGCCCATCTTAAGCGGAGTCGTGGCTGGCTATGGGCTGACCGCGGTCTTGGGAAGGCTCGACCCGGCGGCCTTGGCAGCCATCAAGAACGCGGCCTGGATCGGCCTGCCGCCATTCCAGACGCCTAGTTGGAGCTGGCAGGCCATCGGCGTCATCGCGCCGGTCTTCATCGTCCTCGTGGCTGAGAACAAGGGGCACATCACGGCCATCTCCTCGTGTTTGAAGCGCGACTTAAGCCCGCATCTGGGGCGGGCCTACATGGGAGACGCCGTGGCGACCTTCGTCTCCGCCATGGGAGGCGGCACGCCCCAGACGACCTACGCCGAGAACATGGGCGTCATGGCCATCACCAAGGTCTTCAGCGTGTACAACTTCGTCATGGCGGCTTCCATCGCGCTCATCCTGGGCATCAGCCCCAAGTTCGGCGCCCTCATCCAGTCCATCCCCATGCCGGTCTTGGGGGGAGTCACGATCGTCCTCTACGGCCTCATCGCCATCATGGGCGTCAAGATCTGGGTGGACGCCCAGGTGGATTTCTCGGAGCACAAGAACCTGATCGTGGCCGGCTCCTCGGTCATCGTGGCCACGGGCCTGGGCTTGAAGGGACTGGGCGTGGCCGGCGTCAACATCTCGGGCATCACGGTCGGCACCCTCATGGCCCTGGTCTTGAACGGGCTTTTGTGAGAAAAAAAGTAAAGGTGCGCCGATTCTGGCCGATCAAGCCGGTCACGAAGATCATTCCGGACAAGACCAAGAGGCCTTGGCGCAAGCAGAAGCACAAGGGCGGGCTTTATGAACCGCCGCTCAACAGATATCTGCCGTAGTCCTGGATCAGCTTCATGTCAGGAGCTGGAAGCTGCATCCACTCGGAGATATCGGCATCCGGCTCAGCGGAAGGATTGGGCGACTTCAGCAGGATGAGATTGTGGTCGTCGGCGATCTTCTCGTACTTGTTCTGGGCGAAGAAGGTCAGCATCTTGTCGCGGTAGGGCGGTTTGGCGTAAACCACGAACGCTTTGTCGAAGAAGACATAGTCCGGCTTGAAGAGGCGCTTGCAGCCCGTCGGGTCATCCGGTCCCCACATGATCCAGGTCAGCCATCGCCTGGCGGATAAGGGCGTGGCGAGATATTCCAGGGTCCAGAGCCTGGCTTGAGGCGGTATGCGGCTCATCACGCGGGGCGCGGCATCGAACCACTGCGGGTTCCAATTGGGCAGCAAGGTTCGGTTGGCGTACTTGAAGCCGAAGCCGCTGAAGAACAGGATGACGACCAGAAGCCAGCTTTGGCGTCGGGCGGGGGAGAGTTTTTTATGAAGGACCGCGATGCCGTGCGCCGTGGCCCAGACCAAGGGGCCGAAGAAATAGGAGGGATGATGCAGCCCGAAATCCCAATAGGTGATGGGGCTGTGATCGAAAAAACCGATGGGATTGCCCGGCGTCGCCAAGACCTGCGGAAGGATGGTCGTCCAAAAGGGCAGCATCTGCAGGGGCGCCAAGAGGCATAAAAATCCGACGGAAAAAAGGACTCTCAGCAGAGGAAAGAATCTGTATTGGGAAGACAACGTGAGGGCGGCGGTCCGGAACGGATGACCGATGATCTCGGTGAAAATGCGGTCCACGGGGGTCCCTCGCGGCGCTAGATGAGCGAACATGGCGAAATAGGTCGATGCCTCTGGCAAGGCCCCCGGCTGCTTTTGATAATGAGAGATGAGCGCCATTTCCGCGACCCATAGGCCGATGGAGGCTGCGCAGATCAGGCCGCCGGCGGCCCAATTCCAACGCGTTCTGCCTTGCCAGGCATGGATGGCATAAAGTCCCATGCCGAAGAAGATGAACGGCACCTGCTCTTTTTGGCAGATCATCAGGACGATGAAGAGGGCCGCCAGCCACCATCTTTTCAAATAGAAGAAGACCATGGCCCAAGGCAGGAAACAGCAGAGAGAGGCGTTGAAGGCATTGAGGTTGGAGGTGAGAAGCTCATAGAGATAGGGGATGGACAAGACGAGGATCATGCCCGCGGCGCCGGCCATGGAGGAGGCTGTAAGCATCCAGATGAGGCAGTACATGGCGAATGGAACAGAGGCGATGAAGATATTCTGGATCAAGAGGAGGGTGAGCGGATGGTTATAGATCAATAAGAAGGGGGAAAAGACCGCCATGAGGAGGGAGAAATGGATGCTGAGGATCTTGGCTCCCCAGACCGGATATTCCAGGACGCCGTGATGCAGGAAGGTGTAGGCGGCGTTGATGTCGTTGGCCGTGTCGATGGGCAGGAGGTAGGCCCGGTACTGGCAGAATTTAATGAAGGACAACCAGGTGAAAACTCCCAGGAAACATAAGCCGACTCCGATCCAGTGCGTGCTGGCAGGGAGAGCGGAAAATTTATCCAGATGCCGGGAGAGGGTGCGTCTGAGCGGCGGCACGAGCGTCAAGAGTCCGGCCAGGATGAAGCAGCCCAGAGATAAGCCGTTCAAGACGTCATTGTGGACGAAGAATGCCTGCTGCGGGTAATTGTGCGCGCTTGTGGAGCCGATGATCACGTAGGCCGCGATGAAGATAAAGACAGCTGCCGGGAGCCAGAAGACTTGGACAAGAGTGCTGGGCTTCTCCAGCGCGGGAGCTTTCTTTTTTTTAGACGCCGCCGTCATGGCTTAGCCGGATGGCGCTTCTTGTTTTGGGGAGATTGATGTGCGGGGGATTGTACGGGTGTTTCCTGGACCGCGGGCTGCTTGGAGCGTTCTTCTTCCAAAAAGGAGGAGATCCCATCGGCCAAGGCTCTGGCTAGTATCCCTCGGAAGGCCGGGTCGTTGAGCTTCTCTTCCTGGTCGGGGATGATCATGTAGGCGTTTTCCACGAGGATCGCGGGCATGGCCGAGAGGCGCGCGACCAGAAGGTTGCCGTAGCGCAGATCCTCTCCGGGCAAAGGGATGCGCTTCTCATAGGAGCGGTAGACTTGGCGCGCTAGAGCCAGGCTGTGCGGGTGGTAGTAGAACACCGAGAACCCTCGGGGCTGGGCGAAAGGATTTTCGCCGTCCGAGAGGGCGTTGTTGTGGATGCTGACAAAAATGTCGCCGCTCTTTTCCATGGCGATATGCGGACGATCGCTCAAGGCGACTTCCTGATCCGCGCTCCTCGTCAGGATCGGGATGGCCCCGCGTTCGGAGAGGACCCGGGAGAAGGCCTGGGCGATGGCGAGATTGGCGTCCATCTCCTTGGTCCCGAGGGGCCCGACGGCGCCTGGAGCCGAGGGCATATGTCCGGGATCCACGACCACGGTGAGGCCCTTCAAGGGAGAGGCGGGAGCCGCGGCCAGAGCCGGCGGCCGGCGCAGCTCGAGTGCGAGCGAGCCTCCCTCATAGGAAGTCTGCCAGCCCCACAGGGTCATGCGGTCATTGAGCTTGATCGTGACGGCCACGACGCCGGAGGCTTCCTGCTTCCAGCGGATCTCCTTGACGAAGCGGTCATGGGGGTCGTAGATGATCCAGTTGATGCGGCTGGCGCAGTTGAAAAGGCGCAGGATGATCGAGGAGGAGGCGGCGTCTTCTTCCACGGTGAATGGGGCTTTTTCCGTCAAGGCGATGCGGACCTGAGTGGCGCGGGGCAGGGTGGTCGTGTGGATGGTGCCTGCCGTAGCCCGCGGCAGCGGAGCGCCGGAGGGCAGGATATCCGCGTCCTTGGCGTCGATGAGTCCGTCCAGGGGTCCCAGGCTGACCTTGAGTTCGTCGCCCATGCGGCCGGCGATGGGAAGTTTGGTCCCGGGCAGCGGGAAGGCCATGTAGCCTTCCGCCACGGTGCGCACGACGGCGTGGTTCTTGATGACGGCGACGGCAGGCGGGCCGGAGGCGATGGAGGTTTTGGCGCGGCTGAAGGCCTTGGGGCCTGATTTGATCTTGCATTCAACAGAGGCCGGTGCGGAATTCTCACCCGGATCGATGGCCTGTAGGGCTTCGTAGAAGCCGGGGCGCGCCTCTCGCAGATCCTGCCAGGACCGTGAACCGAGGCGGCATTTGGCCTTGCGTCCGGGGCTGGCGCGCATCTTGAAGGTCAGATAGTCTCCGGGCCGCAAGTCCGTGTCTTGGCCGGGCCAGATGGAATCCTGGTCGATGGTGAGCGGTGCCGTCGCCGGAGCGGTCAGCGGCGGCACGACGAAGATGGAGCGCGCGAAGGTCGTGGCATGAGGCTCCAGGCCGACACTGCCATGGAAGGTGAATGTGCCCGGTGTGATGGGCAGCCAGGCCAAGAACGCGCCGCTGCGGCGGACGGGCACGGTGGCGCCGTTGATGAGGAAGGGAGCCGAGGAGGGCTTGACCGAGCCCAGGATGAACTCGCCTTCGGCGAGGGGCATGGAGAGGCCTTCCGGCGGCCAGACGATGTTGATGGTCGCTGTGGAGCGCTCGGGCATGAGGGTTGCGGCCGGAGCGGAAGACGCCAGGAAGATCCAGAGGGCGAGGAGCATGCGGCTATTTTACATAAACTTTTACCCAAAAGGCCTAGAAAGTCCTAGGCCTTTTGCTGAGACCTTTCTAGGTCTAAAGCTCTAAGGGGTTCTTGGACGATTGAGTTATGATATAGACATGGTTGGCCGGCCATGCCTAGGAGAACAATAAAACATGAAGCATTTCTTATCATCGATTTTTGTGCTCGGACTTGCCCTTCCCACGGCTCACTCGGCTGGAGGCGCCGGACCTGTGCCGGGCAGTTTGCGCGGCGGAGTGCTGACTCCTATCGCTTCCGTGGTGCAGGCTTATCCGGGATGGGGCAATGCGGTGAGCTATCTTGCCAGCTCACAGGGGGGTATCCTCAATCAGTTCGAGCTTGATTTTTCACAGGGAGGCAAGTTTGCGTTCGCCGGAGGAGAGTCGCCTCTCATGCGTCTAACGAGGGACCTTCAGGGGATGAAGGAACGCGCCGAGGACCCGCGCTCTCCCTATTACGATTATGCGAAGAACATGAAGGCGGATTGGGCGACCCATCCGGACATGGAGATCATTAAGAAGATGGCATCTGTTTTAATTCGGGAACATATGAAGAGTTTGGTCCAGATGCAGCTCCGGGTACTCGCCGCTCGGGCGGATGCCTATAAATATGCGAATCATCCGCACAGGCCGTCAGACATCGAGAACTTCCGGGAGGTTGTGGAAAAGTTGAAGCATCTGATGAAGGCCTATGAGACATTCATGCCAAGCGTCGATGCGGAATCGAAGGTCAGGCTTGCCCGCCGACTTGTCTCCGAGGGCACCAAGGACTGGGACAAGGCCGATGCGGGCGCTGTGGACACCACCGGCCTGCAGCCAACCACTCGAAAAGTTCCTCTCGCGCCGGTTGCCGCGCAAAGCGTGACCCCGGAAGATCGAGAGCCTCGCTATGCGCTGCAGTTGAGAAACGGAGACTATATTTATGTGGATACCTCTAAAAGTCTGAAGGGGTATTCTGATCGTGAATATCATGAGCGTTACCGATTCTTTGTCGGTAAGCCAGACCGCATGGTGGAGACTCAAAGCATATATGTTCGTTCCTACCTTGATGGCGGTACCACCTTCATCACGACTCCTTTGGGGGAGCTCTACCTTCCGCCCATGTCTGAGAAGGAGAAGCATGCGACGTGGAATGGGAGGGCTGTAAAGCAGCTTGAAATAGATGAGGCTCTGATCGCCAAACTAGGGGTCTACTCTAGAACCCAAGGGAACTCGATAAATAAGAGCGTGCGAAAGTGGTTGTTCCTCGTGCGCCACCCCAAACCTCTCATTTCTGACGACCGATGGAGTTCCATCAAAGAGAGCGTGCAG
Source organism: Elusimicrobiota bacterium (assembly GCA_023249645.1). Lineage (GTDB taxonomy): Bacteria > Elusimicrobiota > Elusimicrobia > UBA1565 > UBA9628 > UBA9628. Next base: position 51,472 of record JAHFCF010000009.1, on the reverse strand, counting down.
CGCCGATTCCAGGAGTTGCTGCTTCTCTGGTCTCGGTTGAAACTGAAACTGGCGAAGATGGTCGGACCAGCAGGCTCCCCGATCACGGCTGCAAATCTGCCCGGTCGTTACGTTCTCAAGGAAGTCTCCCCGGAGGGCGGCATCTTTGATACTGATTTTACCATGAGGCTGTCGATCCTGTCTGATGGGAATTTGGCAGTTCAGCTCGCGGGTAATGGAAAGTCAGCTTCTCTTTCGGGGCGTTGGACTTTTCAAGATGGCAAATTCGTCGGCAAGATTTCTGGAGGGGAATTGAGCGGGGCAATGATGGAGATTGATTTCTCCGGTTTCACACATGACGCACTGCCAGGTTCTTTGCTGTCGGTGGAGATTGTGTTGGATGGTGATGGCATGGTTCACGCATATCGGATAGCCGAAGTCGCAGCTGAAAAATAAAGCCTAAAAGTATGCGCCGATTGAACCTGCGGCATCGAGTCCTGATTGCCCTGCTTGTTCTCAGCCTGCCTCTTGCCCGAGTGCATTCTGGTCCCATTCCCATCTCCCCTAAGCCGGGAGATTTGGGCGGCGGGGTGGCCACGCGCATCTCCGCCGTGGACCCTGGATGGCGCCATGCGATGCGTTATCTTGCCGACTCAGAGGGGGGTATCCTTAAAAAATTTGAGCGCGATTTCGGGTGGGGAGGAGAAGAGGGGCCTCTGATAGAAATGACTGAGAGGCTGCGGTTAGGAACTGTGAAAGCCTCTGCTGACATCCGCTTTAGCCCACTTGAGTCGGAGAAGAATAAGGATTGGAAGACCAATCCTGATATGCGGGTCATCAAGGCCTATTCCCATCTTTGGGTGCAGGCCTACATGCGTGACTTTGTGGGAAGGGAGATTCGCTCTTGGAGTCTTGTAGGCAGGATGTATAGAAGGCAAGCCTATGCATACCTCGATGAGGGCAATAGGCCGGCGTATGAAGCATCCGTGAAGAGCTACGAAGAGGTCCTGAAGAAGTTGCGCCACCTGACGCAAGCCTATAGCGCATTCATCGGTTTCGAGTTCCGGCAGCATTTCGAGGATGCTTGTGAAATGGTCGCTGAGGGCACCAAGGGCTGGGACAAGTCCAGAGAGGCTGTGGACGCCACTGGCCTGCAGCCAACATCCAGGGGAGTTTCGCTCGGGCCGGCTGCCAAGAAAAGCGTGATCCCTGAAAATAGAAAACCTCTGTATATCCTTGAGTCGAGCAATGGGGATTATGTTTATGTGGATGCTGTGAAGGGGCAGGCTATTTCCGATAGGAACAAGCAACATTTTCGGCTCCTTGTCGGCAGGCCGGGCCGGATGGTGCAAGCGAAGATCGATCTTTTGACACGCGCACACCGTGTCGGCAACTCCAGGACGCGGTTCTTGGCAACCCATATCAAGACCTCTTTGGGAGAGTTGCGCATCCCGGATTCCAAGAGTGAGAAGGCGACCTGGAAGGGCGCGGCGGCAAGGCGGTTGGAAACTGATAATGAGTCTCTGATCGCCGAATTGGGGGTTTATTCTAGGAAAAGCGCGGAGCCCCCGCCTCCGACGCCCTGATAGATTTAGAAGTACGAGCCGAAGAAGATCTTTCGTTGGCGAGGCTTGGGCAAAGCCGTGGTCACGATCTGGCCCGCCTCGATCTGGTCGAGCTTGACGCCGAAGCGCTCGGCAAACGTGGTGCGCGTGACGCGGTCCGGGCAGCTCTCGATCAAGCCGTCGCCTCCCGTGTAGATGAACACATGGTCGACTTTTTTAGAGCGGGGCTTCTCTGTCAAAAAGACCAGGTCGCCGGGACGAAGATCCTGGCGGGCGATGGGACGGCTCTTGGCGCGCTGCTTGTCGGCGTCGCGCGGCGTGTCGATGCCGCAGACGTGATAGGCCAGGTTCACCAGGCCGGAGCAGTCCACCCCCCAGGTGTGGTCCGGCTGCACGCCTGAGCGGCCGCCCCAATAGTAGCTGGTCCCCAAAAAGAGCTCCGCGGTCTTGAGGATGAGGGGTCGGCAGGATTCGTTGGGGACCGCCTCCAGGACGATGAGCGCATCTTCGGAGGCCTGGGCTTGGCTGCCATCGAGGAGCCTCACGCGCGAGCCTTGGCGCGAAAGCCGGGTGCCCACGGAAAGGACGAGCAGCCCATCTTCTTTATGAAGGATGGCTTGGCGCGTGCGGACCACGGCGTTCGGGGTCGACGGGAGGGCCGCGGTCAGCTGATCAGCGCGCAGCCAGCCCGGATAGCCTTGCCACGAGCCCCGGACCAGATGGTCCTGCTCGTCGGCCAGGACCTGGACCCAGTCTCCTCGGGCTCTTTGCACGGTCACGCTCTCTCCATAGAGGAGCTGCGTGAGATGGCCGCGATCGTCCAAGGCCGGCTTGGCTTTCGATTCTCGGCGCGGCGAGGCCCAAAGGTCCGCGACAGGAACGCCGACAGTCAGGCGGCGGTCGTCGAAGAGCGGTCCCACGAGATAGGCCAGGCCGCGCTTGTTCACGCGCCAGGCGCGATGGAATTGGCCGCGGTCGTAGATCCGGCGGGTTTTCTTGTCCGAAGGGCCTGCCGGATCCATGACCAGGACGTCACCCTCGCGGGTGAAGCCGGTCACGACCAGAAGGTGCCCGCGCGAGGCCTTGATGGGAGATCCGGCCAGCTCACCGGCGCCGAAGGTGACGCTCACGACGATCGGGCGGCCCAGGGCGATCTCCTCGGCCAGATCATCCAAGGAGTTGAGCCGAGAGACATAAGCTTCAAAGCCCAAGGCGCCCGCGGCAGCCGCGTTGAAGGCCCAGTCGCCGAAATCGCCCGTGGTCTGGTCGCGCACGCGTTCCGCGATATCTAATGTCCTTCGGTTAACGCCCCAACGCTCCAGGACCGCGGCGAGCGCCGTGGGACTGCAGATGTCATGCTTGTAGTCCGAAGACTCGATCATCTGGGAGCGGCCGCGGACCTTCACCTCGGGCGACCAGGAATCGGGACGCCACGGCGGCGGCTCCACCGGCGCCCAGGAGTCCGAGACCGTGACAGCCGCCAGGCGCAGAAGGATCGGGCGGTCCGGAGCCGAGAAGATCAATCTGTAGCGCAAGGCCTCGGCGGGAGATTTCAGCTTGAGAGTGTCCACGTCCACGAGACCGCGGCTGTCTTCCTGCGAGGCGGGCGAACCCATCTCCAGGTGTTTTTTGGACTGGCCGATGGCTGTTCCCAAAGAATACCAAGTGGACCAATCCGGGCCCGAGGAAACCTGGACCTGCATCTCCACGCGCGCGCCTGCTGGGAGCACGGCATTCCAGGATCCGACCAGGTCGTCGAAGGGTTCGGGGGGGCGGATGATCTTCGATTCCAGAACGGCGCTGGAGCGCGCTGTGCGCAAGAGCCCCTCGCTGAAGGGGACGCGCGTCAATCCCTCCATCTGGAAACCGTCGGCGTCCAGGGGCGTGCGCAGGACGAAGGTGTGGTTCATCGCCTGGACGCTTCGCGCGCCGGCGATGGCCGCCAAGGCCAGGACCAGACGGCGCGTTCGGCAGTGGTTGTCAAAGCGCAATTACCTGACCAGTTTGTGATCGGGCTTGCGCGGCGGATCGTCTGCCGGCCGGGGCGTGAGCGCGGCGTTGCCCTTGCATTGGGGCGTGAGCTCGGCGTTGATCTTGGCCCACTCAGGGGATTCGTCGGCCGTGGCGACGATGGCCCCGATGGGGCATTCCGCGGTGCAGGCGTCGCAGTCGATGCAGGTCTCCGGGTCGATGGCCATGAAGGGCTCACCCTGGTAGGTCCCGGGATGGATGGCATCGACCGGACAGATCGCGGCGCAGCGGGCGTAGGTCTCTCCGAGGCAGTTCTTCGTGATGACATGGGTCATAGGGAAAAAGCGTACTTTTTTCCCGATAAAAATTCAATAAAAAACGGCGGCTCCTCTTGACATCGTCTTGTTTCTGCCCTAAACTGGTGGGGCGATGGGGGGGCTATGAAAAAATTGATGGCCGCGGCTTTTTTCTTCGGGATGCTCGGATGCATGGGTTGCCCGCAACCGGAGCCGACTCCCCCGGACTGCCCTGGAGGATCGCATCAGCAGGGAAAAGGGTGCGTGAACAATAAGACCGGGGCGGCGGTAAGTCCTAACTCAACAACGCCGTCATCGCCCAAACAGCCCGGTTGCGGCCCGTCGCAATAAGGCCGGGTTACTTCCCCGAGTTGGGATTCTGGAGGGACTTCTGCAGATCGGGGTTCTGCATGATCTGGCCCATGATCTGTTTCTCATCCACTTGACCCGAGCTGAACAGCCCCGCGGTCAAAGCCGGCGGCAGCCCAAGGCTGGAAGCCGTATTGGATATGAGGCTTTTGACCAGGCTGTCGTCCTTTATCAAGCTCATGGCGGCTGAGGTCGCGTCTGCGCCGGCGTCCTTCATGGCGTCCTTGACGAAGTTTTGGATGGGCGAGGCCGCGGCGTATTTGCCCGCCAGCTTTCCGAAATTCTTGGACCGCGCCACGCCGTGCAGGAATCTCACCGGGTCGTGGTCGCGCATGTAGCCGTCGTTGAGCTCTTTGAGATCCGGATAGCTCATCCAATCCTGCCCGTACTGGGCGATGAGCGGATAGCGCCGGGTGTAGCGCCCGGCCAAGGCCTGGACCTTGGCCTCGCTGGCGCGCGCGATCGCCGTGAAATCCAGGGCCTTGCGGCCTGCGCCGGCTTGGACGGCCCCCGCGCCGAAGCGCATCGGGCCCATGGCGCCTTTCTTGATCATGCCGAGGCTGGACTGGCTGCTGGGGCTTTGGGGGATCGTCGCTGCGGCTTGCGGCCCTTCCTGGATCTGGGAGATGTCGAATCCGGCCCGATCCGCCGTGCTTTTTTCCTTCGGCATGAGCTGATAGACGATGACGCCGACGGCCGAGGCGGCGAGCACCAGGACGGCGAGGATCGCGGCCGGTCGGCTGGAGCGCTGGGGGGGAGCTGACTGGTCCATGATGGGAGATTATTGCAGGAGGCGGGCGGTGAGTCAAGCTTTGTTTGCTCGTCGGCTGGATTTATAATAAAATGTACATGCTCAAAGCATGTCTTTAAGAAATCGATTTTCATGGTTTGGACCGGATGCTTGAAGCCTTTTGGCAGGCTCTGCGCGACCCGGTCGTGCGCGTCGTCTGCGCAGCTACGGCGGTCTGCGTCGTCCTGGTCGTCGTCTTCGTCGGCTGGTTCACCCAGCCGGACCGCTTGGCGCGCGGTTTTGCTCCGACACAGCCCATCCCTTTTTCGCACCGGCTCCATGCCGGGTCCTTGGCCATCCCCTGCCTGCACTGCCATTCAGGCGCGGAGAAATCGCGCGCCGCTGGCATCCCTTCTGTTGAGGAGTGCATGGGCTGCCATCGTGTGACCAAGACCGACAGTCCCTCGATCCAAAAGCTCGCCGCGGTATGGAAATCTGGCGGCGTGTTGGCCTGGAAGAGGGTTCACTCCCTGCCCAGCCACGTCTTCTTCGACCATCGTCCGCATGTCCTGGCCGGCGTGGCCTGCCAGACCTGCCATGGACCGGTCCAGGAGATGGCGGTCATCTCCCAACACATGTCCCTGCGCATGGGCAACTGCCTGGCCTGCCATCGCGACCCGCGGCCGGCCCTGCCCGCGGGCTCGACCATCGTCCGCGCTCCGGAGAATTGCAATGCCTGCCATCGTTAGCCGTCTGGATTTCCTCAAGAGCTGCCTGCTCGCTCTGCCTGCCGCATGCTTGGGTTTGATGGCGACGATCCGCTCAGGGGCCGCCCCTCAGCCGAGGCCTCCGCGTGATTCGGTGAAACGACATGAGTGATCCGCGATTCTCGCGCCGGGAGTTCCTGGGCCTGATTGGTTCCGCGACTTTCGTCGCAGGCTGTTCGAAGGACCGCGGCGAGATCGTTCCCTTCACCAAGCGGCCCGAAGGCGCCAAGCCGGGCGTGGCTGATTTTTACGCGAGCACTTTTCAAGAGGGGCTCTGCGCCTATGGGGTGCTGGTCAAGACCCGTGAGGGCCGCCCCATCCATGTGCAGGGCAACGACAGGCACCCCGCCTTCAAGTCCAAGACTTCCCCGGCCGCCATCGCCGACATCATGGGCCTCTATGACCCGGATAGGCTCAAGCACCCGCTGATGGACGGACATCCTGCGGACTGGTCAGCGGTCGAGTCCAAGCTCGTTTCCTCCCTCAAGGATCAGTCAGTCCTTCTCGTGACCGGGGCCCTGCTCTCTCCCGCGCGTCGGGCCCTGATCATGGATCTGAAAAAGGTCCTTCCCGGTCTTCGGCATGTGTCCTGGGAGCCCGCGCTGGGCGACGGCCAAACCGCGGCGCTGCAAGACTGCTACGGCTCGGCGCGGCGTCCCCGCCTGCGTCTGGAGCGGGCCAAGGTCATCGTGGCGTTGGAGGCGGACCTCCTCTCCGGCGGGCGGACCGAGGAGATCGGTGGGTTTGCCTCGAACAGGACCGAACGCTCCATGAACCGCCTCTACGCCTTTGAAGGCAGTGTGAGCCTGACCGGAGCCAATGCGGATGTCCGCGTTGCCTGGCGACCGTCGCGGGCCGCGGCCCTGGGCTTTGCCTTGGCGCGCGAGCTGCATCAGGCCGGGGTCCCCTGGCCTTCAGGCGTGGACAGTTCGAGCTTGTCTGATTTCAGCCTGGAGGGATTGGACTCCGGACTTTTGCGCGCGTTGGTAGGCGACCTGAAGAAATCCAGGAACCAAGCCGTTGTCGTGGCCGGCCCATCCCTGCCGCCGCAGGCCCATGCCGCCGCTTTTCTCCTTAACGCCATGCTGGGCGCTGAAGGTCATACCGTGGACGCCTCCTCTTCCGTCGCGGAGCCTCTTTCTGGATCGGACGCGGTCGCTCAAGCGCTGCGCGAGGCTCAGGAAGGCAAGTTCGGCGCGGCCATCTTCTGGCAGGTCAATCCCGCCTATTCATTCCCAGACGCGAAGCTCTGGAAGGCCGCGGTGGCCGCCATCCCCTTGAAGGTCCGCATCGGGCTGCATGAAGACGAGACAGCTCAAGACTGCGAGCTGGTCTTGCCGGAGCATCACTGGCTTGAGTCCTGGAATGATTTCGAGACGGCGGAAGACCTTCTGAGCCTGCAGCAGCCGGCGGTGGGGTCTTTATATGAGACCAAGCAGGCCGAGGATATCCTGCTGGACATCCTGCGCGGTTTGGGCGGCGGAGCCCCGATCGATTATCGCCATTACCTGATGGCCCGCTGGCAGCGGGAAGTCCAGCCTTCCGGATCCCTGGTTCCTTTCGAGAGTTTTTGGTCCGCGGCTTTGCACGACGGCGTCTGCCAGAGGAAGGCTGAGGCGAAGCCTCCTCGCCGTTTGAATGGTTCAGCCGTCAACCGCTGGGCTCAGGTCGCGGCCCAGTCCGAGAGGCCGCAGTGGGAACTGCTCCTCTCGCCTTCGGCCAATCTGTTCGACGGCCGCTACGCCAACAATGGTTGGCTTCAGGAATTGCCCGATCCCGTGACCAAGCTTTCTTGGGGCAATGCCGTTTCCATGAGTCCCACAGACGCAAGCCGCCTGAGCCTGGAGGATGGGCAGGTCGTGAGATTGTCGGCCTCCGGCCGGGAGGTCGAGCTTCCCGTCGTGGTCCAGCCGGGCCAGGCGCCTGGCGTACTCTCAGCGGCCCTGGGCTACGGCCGCCGGACCGGATCCATCGCCCAGGGAGTCGGCGCGAATCTTTTCCCGCTTTGGAACGCTGCGCCCGTGGCTGTGAAGGATGCGGGCCGTCGAGAAGTCCTGGCGTTCATGCAGAGGCATCACACGCTCGAAGGACGGGATGTCGTGCGCAGCCTGGCTTGGCCGAAGGGACGCTTGGCGCCCAGAAAAGACCTCGCTTCGCTCTATGAGCCCCGCAAGTTCCCGAAGCACAAATGGGTCATGGCCGTGGACCTGAGCCTGTGCGTGGGATGCCAGGCCTGCGTGCTGGCCTGCCAGTCCGAGAACAACATCCCGACCGTCGGCAAGGAGCGCGTGCTCAAAGGCCGCGAGATGCATTGGATGCGCGTGGACCGCTACTATGAGGGCTCGCCTGAGAATCCTCGCATCCTGATGCAGCCCATGCTCTGCCAACAGTGCGACGACGCGCCGTGCGAGAACGTCTGCCCCGTGGCCGCGACCAACCACAGCGACGAGGGCCTCAATGAGATGGCCTACAACCGCTGCGTGGGCACGCGCTATTGCCAGAACAACTGCCCCTACAAGGTGCGGCGGTTCAACTTCTTCGAGTACACGGCCCAGACCCCCGCCTCGGCGCGTCTGGCCTTCAATCCCGAGGTGACGGTGCGGCCGCGCGGGGTCATGGAGAAATGCACGTTCTGCGTCCAGCGCATCCAGGAGGCCAAGCAGGCCGCGAAAGTCCGCGGCCGCCCTTTGCAGGATGGAGACATCGAGCCGGCCTGCGCCGCGGCGTGCCCGGCGCGCGCCATCGTGTTCGGAGACCTCAAGGATTCCACGAGCCGGGTGTCAAAACTTACGCGAAGCGAGCGGGGCTACCGCGTGCTCGAAGAACTCGGAGTGAAGCCTTCCGTGACCTATCTGGCCGACCTCCGCAATCCCCCCCAGGCCGATGCTTCCTGAACTCCTGAGGCCCGAGCCTTTGGTCGAAGGTTCGATCTCGGCCGCGGTCTTAGATGAGCGCGTCCTGGCTTTTCCGGAGCGCCGGCCGCCGCGGGCGTGGTTCGTCGCCTTTGCCGCTGCTGCTTCCTGCATGAGCTTGGGCTTCGCCTTGATCGGCTACACCATTGTCACCGGCATCGGGGTCTGGGGCAACAACCGGCCCGTGGCCTGGGCCTTCGACATCATCAACTTCGTCTTCTGGATCGGCATCGGCCACGCGGGCACCTTGATCTCCGCCATCCTCTTTTTGTTCCGGGCGCGCTGGCGCAACGGCTTGGCGCGCTTCGCTGAGGCCATGACCATCTTCGCGGTCATGACCGCCGGGCTCTTCCCGCTCATCCATCTCGGACGGCCCTGGCTGGCCTACTGGCTCTTCCCCTATCCCAACCAGCGGGGGCTCTGGCCCAACTTCCGTTCCCCGCTGATGTGGGACGTGTTCGCTGTCTCGACCTATTTCTCGGTCTCCATTTTATTCTGGTACCTGGGCCTGCTGCCTGACCTGGCCTCCCTGCGCGATCGGACCACGAGCCGCGCTCGCCGGATACTCTACACCATCCTCAGTCTGGGTTGGCGCGGCAGCGCCGGGCATTGGCGCCACTATGAGAAAGCCTATCTGCTGTTGGCGGGCCTGGCCACGGGCCTGGTCCTCTCCGTGCACAGCGTGGTCTCCTTCGACTTTGCGGTCTCCGTGGTGCCGGGCTGGCACATGACCATCTTCCCGCCGTATTTCGTCGTCGGAGCCATCTTCTCGGGCTTCGCCATGGTCGTTCTGGTCCTCGCCGTGGTGCGGCGGGTCATGGCCTTGGAGGACCTCATCACGCTGCGCCATCTGGAGCTGGGCAACAAGGTCATCCTGGGCTGCTCGTGCCTGATGGGCTATTCCTATCTTTGCGAGGCCTTCACGGCTTGGTACAGCATGAACCCCTACATCCACCACACCTTCCTGCAGTATATCTCGGGGACTTACGGTTGGGCGGGCTGGCTGGCGATCGCCTGCAACACCTTGGTCCCCCAGATCTTCTGGCTGCGTCGGGCGCGGCGCAGCTTGCCGGTCATGGCCATCGTGGGCGTGGCCGCTCTGGCCGGCATGTGGTTCGAGCGTTTCACCATCATCGTCATCTCGCTCTACCATGATTTCTTGCCGTCCTCCTGGCTCGTCTACAAACCGACCTTCGTGGATTACGGCATCCTCTTGGGCTCCTTCGGCTTCTTCTTCACCTGCGTGCTTCTGTTCTCGCGCGTCCTGCCTGTGATCGCCACGAGCGAAGTCAAGGGTTCCTTGCATGACTGAGAATATCTTCGGTGTCGTCGGTCTCTTCGAGGATCCCGCGGCCCTGCTCAAGGCCGTACCCCTCGTCCAGTCCAAGCGTCTGGGCAAGCTCGAGGCTTACACGCCCTATCCGGTCCATGGACTTCCGGGAGTCTTGGGCCTGAGCCGCTCGCCCTTGGGAGGCATGGTCCTGGTCATGGGAGCCCTGGGGACTCTGACGGCTTTCCTCTTTCAATGGTGGATGAACTCCGTGGACTATCCGCTCGTGGTGGGGGGCAAGGATCCGTCTTCCTGGCAGGCCTTCGTGCCCATCATGTTCGAGGTGACGGTGCTCTTCGCGGCTTTCACCGCTGGGTTGGGGATGCTCTTGCTGCTGAATCGGCTGCCGGATCTCTGGCATCCCTTCCTGCTGTCCAAGTCCTGCGCCGAGGTCACGCGCGACAAGTTCGCTCTGTCGATCGAAGCCGAGAGCGGAAGCCTGGATGTCGCGGCCGCTCAGGCGATCCTGAGGCAAGCCGGCGCGCTCTCCGTCGAAGTCGTTGCCTTTCCAGCGCCAGCCTCCAAAGTCTCGCTCAACGCTTTGCTCGCCCTCTCCGCGGCCGGGGCCTTGACCTGCGCGCTTGCCGGAGCCGGCATGTATGGGGCGGTCAAGCTCTTCCCTGTCCTGCCGCCCATGTCGCACATGCTGGTCCAGCCCAGGCTGGACGCGCAGCAGCGGGGCATGAGGCCGCCCGTCGCGGGCACGGTGGCGCGAGGGCGCATGCCTTACCTTGGAGCATTGGGCAATCCCCTGCCGAGGACCAAGGCGGTGCTGGAGCTGGGCAGGAAGGTCTTCTCCAACAACTGTCTGATCTGCCACGGGCCGCTGGCCAATGGGACGCCGATCTTGACCGCGGCTTACGGCGCCAAGCCCGCCAATCTGCAAGCCAAGAAATTCCTCAGCTACACGGATGGCGAGATCTACCATGCCATCATGCATGGTAAGAATGCCATGCCGGCGTTGGGTCTCGGGTTCACTGAGGATGAACGCTGGGCCGTGGTGCATTATGTCCGGGCTCTGCAGAGGGCGCAGCACGCCCAGGACACGGATCTGCCATGATGCCAGCGTTGACGATCCAGCGTTTCTGGGCGAATTGGCTGGTCTGGATGTTGATGCTCTTGAGCGCGGGCTTGGGAGCGCTTTTCGTCGTGGCTTTGGAGCATCTGACAGACGCGCGCTGGAGCGTGCCCTTGCGGCGGACGGCCGAGCGGGTGTCGGGCCTGGTGGTGCCGGGTTCTGTCGCGGCTCTGGTCGCGCTCTTCTCTTTGAAAGTCCTCTATCCCTGGGCTCGACCTGAAGCCGTGACGATGCCGCTGGTCATGGCCAAGGCGGGCTGGCTGAATATCCCCTTCTTTATCGCGAGGACCTTGGTCTGCGTGGCTTTATGGCTTCTGTCTTGGAAGGTCTTGGCCGGCGGGTCTTTGAAGCAGGACGAGAGTCGGGCTCTGGTTTGGACCCTGAGGCTGCGGCGCTTTTCTCCCTTCTTCCTGGTCGTGATGGGATTGACCACCTTGGTGGTCGCCTTCGATTGGATCTCGAGCCTCGAGCCTGAGTGGTACAGCGACGTGATCGGGGTCTACCTTTTTTCCGGCATGTTCTTGGCGGGCCTCTCCGCCGTGGTCTTGGCCGTGAGCCATCTCATCGAGAAGGGCCGGCTGCCTCAGGTGCGCTTCGACCATCTCTACAATCTGGGCGCCTGGATGTTCGCCTTCACGGTATTCTGGTCCTACATCGCCTTCGCGCAGTATCTGCTGATGTGGTACGCGGATCTGCCTGAGGAAGTGTACTGGTATCAGCAGCGGAGCCACGGTCCCTGGCGGGGTCTGTGCTTGGTGCTGGCTCTGGCGCATTTCGTGATCCCTTTCTTCGCCTTGGTCCCCCAGGATGCGAAGGGGGACTTGAAGCGCCTCAAGCGAGTGGCCGTGCTGGTCCTGGCCGCGCATTTCCTCGACCTTTACTGGCTGGTGTTCCCGGTCCTGGGAGATCGCCCTCTTTTCTCCTGGCCGGAGTTGAGCTTCGCCTGCTTCTTCGTCGGACTGGCTGTGCTTTGGGTGAGGCGCTCGATGAGCCAGGGGGCGGATATGCCGGTGGGCGATCCGTTCCTGGAAGAGGGGTTAGCGTTCAAACTATGAAGATCGAAGACTACGCCAGTCCTGAGGAGTTGAAGCGCCTGGCCGCGGTCTTCATGACCGTGGTGGCGGGGATCTCGGTGGTGGCTTTATTCGAGTTCATCGTGGTGCCGAGCCTGCGCATGGCCAACCGACCGGAAGCGGGACCAGAGGTCCTACCCCAGGGGGCCACGGGCTGGCTGGATCCGACCGAATATCCGCCGATGAAGGGCTACCGGATCCCGCCGGTGGACCCGAAGACCGTGATGACGTCCTCGCCTGCATTATTGAAGCGGGGTCAGGAACTTTTTGCGAAGAACTGCGTGCAGTGCCATGGGCCTTCGGGTTTAGGCGATGGTCCGGCCGCTTCGACGGCGGATCCACGGCCGCGGAATTTCTCTCAACCGCAGGGCTGGAAGAACGGCACCGGGTTGGCTGGGATATTCAAGACGATCTCGACCGGGATCCCAGGCAGCGCGATGGCGGCTTTCGATTATATTCCGACCAAAGATCGTATGGCTTTGGTTCACTATGTGCAGTCGCTGGCGACGTTCAAGCGTCCCCCTGAAGATCCGGCCGCATTGGCCGCCTTGGCGAAGAGTTTTGCGACGGCGGGGGAATGGGTGCCGAACAAGATCCCGGTCAGCTTGGCGATGACGAAGTTCGAAGAAGAATATGTGATGCCGGAACCTTTGGTATTATCTGGTGTGGCTGGGCGGATCATCGAAGACCCCGTGCGTGCGGCCGTGTGGCTGAGGAATTCGACGGCTTGGAGGCAAGGACCTTCGGCTCTGGCCCAAGCGGTCGCGGCTCAGGTGCCGGGAAATGGCTTCAAGATTTCTGCGACGAGGTTAAGCGCCAACGAATGGGCAGCGCTCTTTGCCCAGCTCAGGAAATCATCATGAAGATATTGCTTCTGGCCCTCCTCTTGTTTCCTGCCAAGCCTGCCCGATCAGCGGTCGCCCCGCTCGAAGTCGGGGTCGAAGAACACCTCGGCGCCGCGCTTCCCCTGGGACTTCATTTCACCGACGAGGACGGCCGGTCCGTGGCTCTGGGTTCCCTCATCCGCAAGCCCACCATCCTCACCCTCAACTTCTTCAGCTGCGCCGGCATCTGCACCCCGCTCTTGAACGGCCTGGTCGATGGCCTCAACGATCTTCCGCTCGAAGCCGGCCAAGCCTACCAAGTTCTCACCGTCAGTTTCGACCCGAACGACGCTCCCCTGTTGGCCAAGATGAAGCGCCAGAACTATCTCAGGCAGATCAGCCATCCCTTCCCCGCCGAAGCCTGGCGCTTCTTGACCGGTCAGCCCAAGAACATCCAGGCCCTGACCGAAGCCGTGGGCTTCAAGTACAAGGCCGCGCCGAGCGGCCAGTACGTCCACCCGGCCGTCATCGTGATCCTCTCTCCCAAGGGCCAGATCACCCGCTACATGTACGGCATCGATTTCCCGCCCCAGGATCTCCAGATGGCTTTGATCGAGGCGGCCCGGGGGCAGGTCCGCGCCTCGGTCGTCAAGACTCTCCGGTTCTGCTACGATTACGATCCGGCGGGCCGCGTCTTCGTGTCACGGGTGACGCGCGTCGTGGGGGCGGCGAGCCTCTTGCTCGCGCTCGCCCTCATCGGGGCGTTCAGCTTCAGGCGCCGGAGAAAATCATGAGCTATCTCGATTCTCCCGGCGGCGGACTGCGGTCCTGGCTGACTTCCACGGACCACAAGCGCGTCGGCGTCCTTTACCTGATCCTGATGCTCACTCTCTTTTGGGTGGGGGTCGGCATCGGCTTCACCATGCGCCTCAAGCACCTCTCTGCCGGCAACTTCCTCATCTCCGCGCAGACCTACAACGCTCTCTTCACCGTGCATGGCGTGATCATGATCTTCATGTTCGTCATCCCGGGCTTGCCCGCGGTCTTCGGCAACTTCTTCATGCCGATCCTGATCGGCTCGCGCGACGTCGCCTTCCCCCGGATCAACCTCCTCTCCTGGTATTTCTTCGCCGTGGGCTCGGTCCTGGCGATCCTATCCTTGTTCACCGGCAACGGCCCGCCGGACACGGGCTGGACCTTCTACGTCCCTTTCAGCATCCGCACCAGCACCAATGTCACCTTGGCCGTGTTCGCTGCCTTCATCCTGGGCATGTCTTCCATCCTGACCGGCCTGAACTTCATCACCACCATCCATCGCCTGCGCGCGCCCGGCATGACCTGGCACCGCATGCCCCTCTTCGTCTGGGCCATCTACTCCACGGCCTGGATCCAGATCCTCGCCACGCCCATCATCGGCATCACCTTGGTCCTGGTCATGATCGAGCGCTTCTTCAACGTCGGCGTCTTCGACCCGGGCAAGGGGGGCGATCCCCTGCTCTATCAGCACCTCTTCTGGATCTACTCGCATCCGGCCGTCTACATCATGATCGTGCCGGCGATGGGCGTGGTGAGCGAGATCATCCCCACCTTCGCGCGCAAATCCATCTTCGGCTACAAGGCCATCGCCTATTCCTCCCTCGCGATTGCCGCCTTCGGTTCGCTGGTCTGGGCGCATCACATGTTCACCAGCGGCATGTCCGACACTGCGGGCTTGGTCTTCTCGCTCTTGACCTTCATCGTGGCCGTGCCCAGCGCCATCAAGGTCTTCAACTGGACCGCCACGCTCTACAAGGGTTCCATCGAGATGGCTCCGCCCATGCTCTACGCCCTGACCTTCATCTTCCTATTCGCCATCGGAGGCTTGACCGGCGTCATCCAGGGCGCGCTGGGCTTGAACGTGCACCTGCACGACACCTATTGGATCGTCGGGCACTTCCACTATGTGATGTTCGGCGGCACGGGCTTCGCGTTCTTCGCAGCACTGCTCTACTGGTTTCCCAAGATGTTCGGCCGGATGTACAACCCCAAGCCCATGTACGTCGCCTGGGCGCACATGTTCGTCGGATTCAACCTCCTTTACTTCACCTTCCTGGTCATGGGGACCATGGGCATGCCCCGGCGCTACTACGCGCATCTGCCCCAGTTCCACGCGGCGCACCTCATCGCGACCGTCGGTTCCTGGATCCTGGTCGCCGGTCTGATGATCCTGTTCGGCAATTTCGTGGCGGCTCTTTTCAAGGGTGACCAGGCCGAGGACAATCCCTGGGGCGGCCTGACTTTGGAATGGAAGCTGTCCTCTCCGCCTCCGGCCGAGAACTTCGCCGAGATCCCGACCATCACCGCCGGACCTTACTCCTACAATCCCACGAGGACCGGATGAGCGAAGTCCCGGAGAAGGACTACCAGGGCGCCAAGATCGGCATGTGGCTGTTCCTGTTCACGGAGCTCATGCTCTTCGGCGGTCTCTTCATCCTGTATGCCGGCTCCCGCGCCCTGCACCCCGAGGAGTTCCACACGGCCAGCCGCGAGCTCAACGTCTTCTTGGGCGTGGCCAACACCGTCATCCTTCTCACCAGCAGCCTGTTCATGGCAGCGGCCATCACGGCCATCCAGAAAGGCAGCAAGAAGCTGGCTATGCGCCTGGTCGCTTTGACCATCGCCTGCGGCGTGTTCTTTTTGATCAACAAGGGCGTCGAATGGAGCCAGAAGTTCCATCACGGCTTTTATCCCAACGGCCCGGCCTTGGCGCACAGCCCTGCGGGCGAGCCGATCTTCTTCGGCCTTTACTTCATCATGACCGGGCTGCACGGCCTGCACGTGCTGGCAGGCACTCTCTTGCTGTGCGTCATGCTGGTCTGGCTGGCTCGCGACCGCGTCCGGGCGGATGATTACGTCTCCCTGGAGAATTCCGGCCTCTATTGGCATCTGGTGGATGTGATCTGGATATTCCTTCTTCCGTTGTTCTACCTGGCGGCATGAGCGAGCACGAACAGGGCCACATCATCGAGTATGCGACCTTGATCAAGGTCTGGGCGACTCTGCTCGTCTTGACTGGGGCGCTTGTGGTCTCCAGCCGCCTGTCCTCCGGCGCGGCGGTCTGGGCCATGCTCAGCGTCACCCCGCTCAAGGCCGGCCTCGTGTTCTATTTCTTCATGCATGTGAAGTACGAGACGATCGTGCTCAAGACCATGCTCTTCGTCGCGCTCTCCACGCTCGTCGTCTTCATCGGGATGCTTTTCTTCGACATCGCCTGGCGGCCCTAAGACCATGCCCTTCCTTGCCCAAGCCTCCAGCGTCAGCGTGCAGACCGACCGGCTTTTTTTGATCGCCTTGTCGATCTGCGTGGTGTTCCTGCTCTTGGTCACTTTCTTCATCATCTATTTCTGCATCCGCTACAGCCGAAAGCGCCACCCCGAGCCCGTCGACGTGGAAGGCCACGCGCTCCTTGAAGTCATCTGGACCGTGGTGCCGTTGGCGCTGTTCTTGGTCATGTTCTATTACGGTTGGACCAATTTCAGCACCATGCGCCATCCGCCGCCCGACGCGCTGGCGGTGCAGGTGACGGCCCGGCAATGGGCCTGGAGCTTCAAGTATCCCAACGGCAAGCAGACCGACCAGCTCTATGTGGCCCTGGGCCGGCCGGTGAAGCTGGTGACGCAGTCCTTGGACGTCATCCACGGACTCTTCATCCCCGCCTTCCGAGTGAAGATCGACGTGGTGCCCGGAAAGCACAACTATGTCTGGTTCATCCCCTGGCTCTTGGGGGATTTCGACATCCAATGCACGGTCATCTGCGGGGTCAGCCACTCGGCCATGCTCTCCAAGGTCCATGTCCTGCCCGAGGCCGACTTCAAGGCCTGGTATTTCTCCGATGAGGCCGTGTCGCGACTGGCGCCGATCATCCCGCCCAAGGGCCAAGGCTCGGCCATCGTTTCTCTGTTGAGCGTTAAGGCCTGCCTGGCCTGCCATTCCGTGGACGGCAGCCCCAGCGTGGGCCCCACGCTGAAAGGGCTTTTCAAGAGCCGGCAGACCGTGTTCGTCGATGGCGGGGAGCGGGTGGTCGTGGCGGACGAAGAGTTCCTCAAGCGCGTCATCTTGAGGCCTGAAGACGAATTGGTCAAGGGCTATCCGCCCATCATGCCGCCGTCAGTGCTCTCGAAGAGCGAGTTGGAGGAGGTCGTCTCCTATATCGAGTCGCTGGGGCCCCGGTGAGGTCCTGGCGGCTTTGGGCGGATCTGGTCAAGATCCGCATCTGCGCGGCCGCGAGCCTTTCATCTTTGGCCGTTTTTGTCTTGGCCGCCCATGGCTTGGACAGGCGCGCCGCGCTCCTGGGATCGGGCGTGTTCGTGCTGGCTTGCGGAGCCTGCGCGCTCAACGAGTATCAGGAGCGGGACCTCGATCGGCTGATGCGGCGTACTCAGCATCGGCCATTGCCGTCGGGCCGTCTCAGTCCCGGCCAAGCGCTGACAACGGCATTTGTTTTTCTGCTGATAGGTTTTGCCCTGGTCTTCAAAGCGGCCGGGCTGATGGGGAGCGTTCTGGCGGCCGCGGCCGTGGCTTGGTACATCGCCGTTTACACGCCTTTGAAGCGTGTGACACCTTTCGCCGTGGTGCCGGGCGCCCTGGTCGGCGTCGTGCCGCCGATCCTCGGCTGGCTCTCAGCCGGGCGACCTTGGCAGGATCCAAGGCTTGTGGCCCTCTGCTTCTTCTTTTATCTCTGGCAGGTGCCGCATTTCTGGCTGCTGGTTCCGAGCCAGTCGGCTGACCTCGGGCGCGCGGGATTCCCTCACCTGGCCGAGGTATTCGGGCCGATCCGCCTGGCGCGCCTGACCGCGGTCTGGATGAGCATGGTCGCGGCTTCGGTTCTGCTCCTGCCCCTCTTCGGCGTGGTCGGTTCGACCACGACGTGCCTCTTGCTGTTCGTCGCATCCGTATGGCTCACGGGTCAAGCCGTGCGCCTGCTGCGTCATGCGCAAGCCGCTGATTCTTTTCGGGTCGCTTTCGTCCACCTCAACGCCTTCGTGCTCGTGGTCCTGGTCCTTCTGGGGTCAGCCTTCTGGGGTCAGGCCTTGAGTTTTGAGTGACCTGAATTCTTCATAATCTGAAAGCGCCAATCGCGCTACGAATGATGGGAAGTTCCCAGATGGCGGCTCGATATCGGAAAATTCATATTTTATAATCACTTTTTTTGTTTTACCGCCAGCGCTGGCGGTATTTTAAAAAAAGTATTTATAAAATAAAGATAATTCGAGATAGTGCCGCCATCTTTCTTGAAAGTAATCACACCAATCATGAGGGCTCAAACGGGGGTATTAAGGAAGAGAATTATATACCTAATGTCGACGAAGCAATGAGGTCGACTACATTTCTCAAGCTGATCAATTTTTCAGACCCAATTCCTGGCGGACTTCTTCTTCGATGGCTTTGAGCTGTTGGGGGTCGGTGACCCCCTGAGCCAGGCGCTTGACCACCTCAGGATAGATGGCTTCACGCATAGAAGGAGAGACCGATACCCCTTCTGCGCCGATCATATTGGTTTGTGCGCTGCTGAGCAGCCCTAGCGTTTCCCTGGAGCGCTCTTCCATGCTCAGGCGCTCTTTCCGAAAGATCCCGAAATCTCCGACCAATATGCCCTGGCCGCTCGGCAAGACCCTGACATTCTCATGGTGCATGTCCGTGTGGAGAATCCCGTCAATGGGCAGAGTTCCTCGCCATCCTTCGCGGTGCAGCCGGATGGCGGTGACGACCGGATCGATGAAGATCATTTTCCATGAGTCATTTTTGAGAAAGGGAGTAGCATTTTTGAGGCGCTTGCCATCTTCATAGGCAAAGATCATGACGCCCAATGGCGCCAGTTTAGTGAATTGCATCTTGGCGCCATAGAGGGAGATCTCCCCCTGATATTGGCTGTAATAGAGCGGCTGGACCACGCCGGGATCATTCGGATATTTTTCCCATAATTGCTGAGGGATCAGGAAGTGTTCCGGATAAATCATGGTTTTCTCATCCCTCTCGCCCGGCATCTTGATCTCCACGGCGAAAGTCCCTGCTGTGTCTTTGACGTAGAGGATATGCCTTCTGAAACTTTCGCTCACCGGGGCGATATGGAGTTCGTTGAGTTCGAATTCAATCCCATTTTCTTTAGCCCATTGAAGAGGCGTTTTTTCAGAGGCATTGGCTAGATTGTAGGGGTAGGCCATCCGAAGTAGGCTCAGGATGAAGAGAAGCCGGGCCATTTTGTCCGGATTTTGAAGCGCCAGCCAGAGAGTAGGCATGCGGCGCTGCAGGGTTTGCTGGCCGTCTTGGAATTGTCGCGCGGAGCCGGGGATGTGTTGCAGCGGAGATGTTGGGCCATTGGAATTGAAATAGGCGACAAGTTTTTCCCCGAGTAATTTTTTCAGGAACGAGTTGGATTTTTGAGTGTTTGTTGCTTGAGAGACGGAAGATGCGGAGATTCCAGCGACGGTTTCCAATGCCTTCATGGCCCCGCGAAGGCGCCGCTCTTCATCTATTTGGGCGGCAATCCGTTGGAGGCGAGCCTGGTCCTTGAAATTGTGCGAAGTATGGTCAAGAAAATTGCGGATTACCGCTGATTTTTCTTCGGAAAGGTCGGGCAAAAGGAAGAGGAAACGGTTCCATGCGCTCCTGAGCAGTTGGAGAGGCGCGGCATATGACGACTGCAGAAGCGAGATGATCGATTCAAACGTCCCAAGGCTGGAATCAGGGGTGAGTTTTCCGAGAAGGAGTTTAGCCGCAGCCAGCCCTGTCCGGGGCATGTCAACGATTAGGATATGCCGATCCAGGCCGCAAAAGGCCCCGGGATGTTTATCCAACGCTTGCAAAAGTATTTTCCTGGCTTGAGGGTGGTTATCTACCAGCCTGCACAAATCCCCATGGAGCCAGCCGAATAGTGAGTTGTTAGGGAACTCCTTATCCAAACGAGCCTGCACGAGTACGGGGACAAAAGAAGGATCCTCTTTGGCTAGTTGGCTGAGGATGTTCACGATGTCCATCGCTCTCAATGGCGGGCTGTCGGGGTAGACTTCTTTGAGCAGCAGGGCGACTATCTCATGGCTTGTTTTTTTATCTTTAACCATGGCTGTGGCTAAAGGTTTCCAGAAATGGTGAAAGCGGTCTTCCGCGCCTTGTAAAAAGCCGGCAAGCAAGGCCTGGACGATCCTGGGGCGCTGCTTGGCATGGCGAGCCAACACCCCTAGCATGTGGGTGAGATTTTCCAGTTCATCACCAGAGGCCTGAGGCAGTCTTTGCAGGAAGAAATCGACGACGCTAGGAAGAATGCGCCGGTCTTCGTTGGCTATCCAGCCGACATCTCCAATAATAGTAAGGGCATCTTCACCGGAGACTTGGGCCAGCCGGGAAAGCAGGGCAGGGACAATGCGCTTGTTTTCTCTTTTGTTGCCGTGGGAAACATCTCCCAAGAGCAGGGACATGCGGCACAGGGTTAGTGCAGTAGCATCCGGCAATTTTTTGATGATTTTCCGAGCGATGAAGTGGCCGGCGCGCGGGTCGGTCTTTTCTATGGCATCTGCCAGGAAATTCAAAGGGCCTGAATCATCCCTGAGTTCCGCGGGTCTGGACAATTTTTCAACGGCTTCCGCATAGGTCTTTTTCAGTTCTGTCCCGTCAAAAATGAGCTGGCTGTAAAGCCGGATGGTCTCTGGATCGACTTCGGGAAGAGGCGTGAGCGCATTGAAAAAAGCTTGGCGGCGTTGGGGATCCGCATGGAGCACTGCAGCGATGTCCGTTGTTTTCTCGGCGAGATTCTTCCGGCCGGGGTTATTGGATCTCCTATCCTGCAGGGTTTTTGGCTCAAGGAGGGCTTGTCTGAGCACCTGCTTGGCGATGACATCCTCCTTGCTTAGGCTGAAGCCTGATAAATGAGCAGCCAGCGTCTGCGGATCGGGCTCGGGGAGCGGGGTCAATGTCGGAAACGTGTCGAGGTGATGGTTGAGACAGCCCAGGACGAGATATTTCTCGTTGAAAGTCATCCGTCCGACGATGGGAACGGATTCGGGGCTGGGCTGGGCCATGGCGGCATAAGCCTGCGGCCCAGGCGCGGACAGGAGCATCAGCGCGCAGAGCGCGCTTGCCAATGACTTCTTCAATAAGACCATTGACGATAGTGTAAAGGAAACGGTGTTTTAGCGCAGGGGTCTTTTGGGTAGGCGCGGCATAGGCCTTTCGACCTAGGCGGTATTGTGGCGTCTGGCCCGGTCAATTTGCTATTTTGACCCCATCATGACGACCAGCGCGATCCTGCGGCGCACCCCTCTCTACGAGACCCACAAGAAGCTTGGCGGCCGGATCGTGGATTTCCACGGTTGGGAGCTGCCGGTCCAGTATGAGGGCATATTGAAGGAGCACCAGGCGGTGCGCCAGGCCGTCGGTCTCTTCGACGTCTCCCACATGGGCCAGGTCTGGGTCCATGGTCCTCAGGCTCTCGACTTCCTCCAGAAGGTCAACACCAACGACATCTCCCGCATCAAGCCCGGCCAGGCCATCTATTCCCATCTGCCCAACGAGAAGGGCGGCGTGGTCGACGATCTCATCATCTCCTGCTTCGCACCGGACCGCTATTTTCTCGTGGTCAATGCCTCGACCTGCGAGGATGATTTTACCTGGCTGAAGAGCCAGGCTGCCAATTTTCAGGTCCGCCTGGAGAACAAGAGCGATGACTACGGCATGATCGCGCTCCAGGGCCCCAGGGCCTTGGAAGTCGTGGGCCTGGATTTCCCGTCCGTGCCCAAGCTTGCGCGCTTCGGGGCCGTGGAGCTCGACATCCTGGGCAAGCCCGGCATCGTGACCCGCACCGGCTACACGGGCGAGGAGGGCTGCGAGTTCATCGTCCCTTCCGGGCACACGGTCCAGGTCTGGGAGCATCTCATGTCGCGCGGCGAGGCTTTCGAGGCCGTTGCCTGCGGCCTGGGCTGCCGCGACACCCTGCGTCTGGAGGCGGGCTATCTCCTCTACGGCTCGGACATCGACGCGGAGCATTCCAGTTTCGAGGCAGGCTACGGCTGGGTGGTCAAGCTGGATAAGGGCGATTTCATCGGCAAAGAGATCCTGGTCCGTCAGAAGGCCGCGGGCTTGAAGCGCCGGCTCTTCGGGATCAAGCTCTGCGAGCGCGGAGTCCCCAGGCCCGGCTGCCCGGTCTTCGTGGAAGGCAAGCCTTCCGGGACTCTGGCCAGCGCCACCTTCTCGCCCACTCTGCAGGTCGGCATCGGGATGGGTTATCTCGATCGACCGGATCTGAAGCCCGGCGCCCAGGTCTCTGTCGAGATCCACGGCCGCCAGGCAGCGGCCGAGATCGTGCGCATGCCGTTCTATCTTTCCAAGGAGCTCAAAAATGCCAAAGCCTGAGAACTGCCGCTTCGCCAAGACGCACGAGTGGGTCTGCCTGGAAGGAGGAGTCGCCGTGGTGGGACTCTCCGACCATGCCCAGAAGGAGATCACGGACATCGTTTTCGCCGAGCCGCCCAAGCCAGGTCGGACGGTCAACGTCGGGGAGGCCTGCGGCGTGGTCGAGTCGGTCAAGGCCGCCTTCGACGTCTATTCTCCCATCACCGGAGAAGTCACGGCTGGCAATCCGGTTCTGGCCCAGGATCCGGCCGTGGTCAACCGCTCCCCGCACGACGAAGGCTGGTTCTTCAAGCTCAAGCCTTCCAACCCCGGGGAGATCAACAAGCTGATGGATTGGGCGGCCTATCAGGCCTTCCTGAAGACCGCTGAAGCCCATGCGGGCCACTAAGGCCCCGGCGGCCGAGATCCCGCCGTCCGAGAGCTTCGCTTCGCGCCACCTGGGCCCCGGTCCTGAGGAAAGGGCCCGGATGCTCAAGCTTCTGGGCTATCCTTCTTTGGAAGCTTTGGCTGACGCGGCCGTGCCCGAGGACATCCGCCTCAAGCGTCTGCTGCATCTTCCCGAGGCTCTCAGCGAGCACGAGGCTTTGACCGGACTCAAGGCCATCGCTTCCAAAAACCAGATCTGGCGTTCCTATCTCGGCATGGGTTACCATGAGGCCGTGACCCCGGCGGTCATCCGGCGCAACATCCTCGAGAACCCCGGCTGGTACACGGCCTACACTCCTTATCAGGCAGAGATCTCGCAAGGCCGATTGGAGGCCCTGCTGATCTTCCAGACAATGATCTGCGACTTGACTGGCCTCGATGTGGCCAATGCCTCGCTCTTGGACGAGGCCACGGCCGCGGCTGAGGCCATGGCCATGGCGCGCAACGCGCGCCCGGACCCGCGGGTCGACGCCTTTTTCATCAGCGAGGACTGCCATCCTCAGACCATCGCCGTGGCCTCCACGCGAGCTGCCGCTATTGGCGTGGAGGTCATCGTCGGAGCCCATGAGAGATTCGATTTTTCACCGAAGGTCTTCGGCGTCTTGGTCCAGTACCCGAAGACCGACGGCGCCATCTGCGATTATGCCGCGTTTTTCGATCGCGCGCATAAGGCCGGCGCCTGCGCCATCGTCGCCGCGGATCTCATGAGCCTGGCTCTCTTGAAGACCCCGGCAGAATTCGGCGCGGACGCGGCTGTGGGCTCGACCCAGCGTTTCGGGCTGCCCCTGGGATTTGGCGGGCCGCACGCCGCCTATTTCGCGACCAAGGATTCCTTGAAAAGATGCATCTCAGGCCGCATCGTGGGAGTGTCCAAGGACTCCTCAGGCAAGCCCGCCCTGCGGCTGGCCCTTCAGACGCGCGAGCAGCACATCCGGCGCGAGAAGGCCACGAGCAACATCTGCACGGCGCAGGTCCTGCCGGCCGTGGTGGCCGCGATGTA
>JAHFCF010000009.1:0-27671 GCA_023249645.1 Elusimicrobiota bacterium | reverse complement strand
GGTCTGCCTCATCCCCGTCTCGGCTCACGGCACCAACCCGGCTTCCGCGGCCATGGCCGGCCTCACGGTCGTGCCTGTGGCGTGCTTGTCCGAAGGGGACATCGACCTGGCTGACCTCAAGGCCAAGGCCGAGGCTCATGCCAAGGACCTCGCCGCTCTCATGGTGACCTATCCCTCGACGCACGGCGTCTTTGAGGCGGGCATCCAGGAGATCTGCTCGATCGTGCACAGCCACGGCGGTCTGGTCTATATGGACGGGGCCAACATGAACGCCCTGGTCGGTCTCTGCCGCCCCGCCGACATGGGAGCGGACGTCTGCCATCTGAACCTGCACAAGACCTTCGCCGGCCCGCACGGCGGCGGAGGGCCGGGCATGGGCCCCATCGCCGTGATCAAGGCCTTGGCTCCTTTCCTGCCGCCCCATCCCTTGGCTGGCGAGGCTTACTCGGGTGCCGGTCCGGTGTCCGCCGCGCCTTTCGGATCAGCCCTGATCCTTTCCATCTCCTGGTCCTACATCGCCCAGATGGGCGCTGCGGGGTTGGCCGACGCTTCGCGGGTCGCGATCCTCAATGCCAATTACGTTGCCAAGAGATTGGGCGACAAATACCCCGTGCTTTTCCAGGGCCGCTCGGGCCTTGTGGCGCACGAGTGCATCCTGGACCTGCGCCCCTTGAAGGCCGCGGACGTGACGGTGGACGACGCGGCCAAGCGCCTCATGGACTACGGCTTCCACGCGCCGACGGTCTCCTGGCCCGTGGGCGGGACCATGATGGTCGAGCCGACGGAGAGCGAGTCGCAGGCTGAGCTCGACCGCTTCTGCGATGCCCTGCTCGCGATCCACGCCGAGGCCCAAGCGATCGAAAACGGCAAGGCTGACCGATCGGATAACGCGCTCAAGAACGCCCCGCACACGGCGGAGGCTCTCACGGCGGATGAGTGGCGCCATCCCTATGCGCGCAGCCTCGCGGCCTATCCGGACGAGCGGCTTCGCGCTCGAAAATTCTGGCCGGCCGTGGGCCGCGTGGACAATGCCTTCGGAGACAGGAACTTTTGCTGCAGACTGCCCGAGAAGTTTTAGAGCCGGCCTTAGACGCGTCCCAGCAGATGGCGCTCGATGAGGCTTTGCTCCTCGGCGTCCCTCTCGCCAGCGTCATACTGCGTTTCTTCCATTGGGCCGGGCCGGCGGCGACGTTCGGGTATTCTCAGAGCTATGAGCTGGCCCGCGAGGCCGCCTCGGCGCGAGGGTTGGGAGAGGCGCCGGTGGTGCGCCGCTCGACCGGAGGGGGGATCGTGTTCCATGACGGGGATCTGACCTTCTCTCTGGTCTTCCCCTGGGAAAGTCTCAGCGCGCCGCTCACGATCTACGAGAAGATCCATCGAGGCGTTTTATCAGGGTTGAAGGATGCTGGAGTCCAAGCTTCTCTTTCAGGTGGCCGCGAGGGCTCCGAAAGATTAGATCAGTGCTTTCATGGGCCTGAAGCGTTTGATATAGTGGATGGCGAGGGACGCAAGATCCTCGGCGGAGCCTTGCGCCGCCGGGCCGGGCGGGGTCTCTATCAGGGGTCCCTCCGTCTGGCCGGTGCCTGGAAAGAAGCCGTGGAACGCGGATTGACTCGCGAATGGGGATGCCTGACGAGAAAGATCGACCCGGGCTGGCTGCGAGGACTTCAGCCGTTAGAGGTAAAATATCAGTCGGATGCGTGGAACAAGAGGAGATAACATGAAAGCTTTTCTGCTCTGCAAATTGGTGCCCGGCAAGGAACAGAAGGCCGTGCAGGCCATCCGCTCCATCCCGGGCGTGACCGACGTCTTCATGGTCTTCGGGGGATGGGACGCCATCCTGTCGGCCGACGCGGACACCATGGATAAGCTCTGCGGCCTTGTGGTCAGCCGAGTGCGCGGCGTGGATGGCGTGTCCGCGACCGAGACGCTGGTCACGACCAATCTTTGATAAAATAGGCACACTTATGGCTACTGGTGAAGACTTAGTCGAGAGCTCCTCGAAGCTCGTCCTGCTCGTCGAGGACGATGAGAGCGTCAAGGAACTCCTGGAGTTCATGGTCAAGAAGGAGGGTTTCCGGTGCGCGACGTCCGCTGACGGGGAGGACGCCCTGCGCCAGGCGCGATCTCTCAAGCCCGATCTCATCCTTTTGGACCTCATGCTGCCGCGCTGCGGAGGCTTCGAGGTGCTGCGCCAGCTCCAGGAAGAGGACACCGCCGCCATCCCTGTCATCGTCGTCACGGGCCGCCGCACGGACCAGACGACCCAGGAGATCATCCGCCAGGAACGCAACGTCAAGGATTTCATGGAGAAGCCCATCAAGCCGTCGCTTCTGGCCCTCTCTCTGCACCGCGTCCTTAAGACCAAGCCCCCGGAATTGGGGAAGGTAACGGGAGATTTTTGAACCGCGCGCGCCGCGTCGTCTTGGCGGTCGTAGCCTGCGTGGCGGCCGTCTATGGCATCGCCGCCGCCGATCTGTGGCTGCGCGCTCGTACGGCGTATCAGGAGGGGGAGAAATACCTCCTGTGGGATCAGCGTCCGGAACTCAAGGCGGCGCATCTCGATAAGCTTTTAGCCGAGGATTCGGCGCGGCTCCGCCAGGATTTCGCGTCCGGGCGCCTGCCGCGCGGGATGCTCGAAGAACGTCTGGCCCTGGCGCGTTTTGGGCGCGATGAGGCCATGAAGGAGAGCGCGGTCAAGTTCGCCTACGTGTGGTTCAAAACGGCTGCCGAGCTCTTTTCTCCGCCGGAGAACCGCTGGACCAGGCTTGCCCGGGGGAGGATGCCCGTGGCGCGGAACCTCTGGAAAAAGGAACTCGAGCTTCAGAAAATCCCCTATCAGGATTACATGCTGGAGTAGCCATGTTCCGGCTTATTCTGGGACTCTTCCTTCTGCCGGCGGCAGCCTTGACCCTGCTGACCTCCATCCGCATCTTGGGGCATCTGGCCCTAAGCGAGCCCTCGGCCTGGCCCTTCGCCGTCGGCGTCTTAACGGCGGCCGCTCTCTGTCTTCTGGGCTATGCCGCTGAAGGCCGTCCGCAGGGGCCCGCAGCTCTGGGGGGGCGGCTGGCGCGCTGGCTCTATGTTTTCGGTCATGAGCTTACCCATGCCTTCGCCGCCTGGTCGCTGGGAGCCAAGGTCCACGACATGGAGGTCGCCTGCGACGGCGGCCATGTGGATCTCTCCCGCACCGGGGTCTTCATCTCCTTGGCGCCCTATTGCGTGCCCATCTACACGGTGCTGGTCGTGCTGACGGCGCGCATCCTCATGTGGCTCTGCCCGGGCCGCGTGGATTGGAGGCTTTTCCTGGGATTGGTCGGTCTGACCTTGGCCGGGCATCTGCTCATGACCGCGCAGTCTCTCTGGCGCCGGCGCCAGCCGGATCTTTTATCGGCCGGGGGACGGATCTTTTCTTTGTCCATCATCGGCGCGGCCAATGGTCTTTTCATGATGATCCTGGCCAAGGCGCTTTTCCCGAGGTCGGTCTGGCTGTTCTCATCGCTGCGCGAGGTGGTCCTGTCGACCGCTGGATTCTGGACCTGGGGCCATGATTTCTGTAGGCATTTCATGGGTGCGGGGGCGCCTGGAGGCTTGGGATGAAGATCCTCCGGGCCTTCTTCTCTTATTTCTTGACGGGTCTGGGCTATCTGATCCATGGAGTCTTCCGGGCCTTGGGGCTGCTTTTCTTGCTGGTGTTCCTGCTGGCTGTGATCGTTTATATGGGGGTGCGCTCCAGCGTGAATGAGGAGAGGATCAAGGCGCTCTTCGAGGCCCAGATCCAGGAGCTGGTGCACCGTCCGGTCCAGATCGAGAAGGTCCTCATCACTCCGCGCGGCATCAAGCTCAAGGGCCTGCGCATCGTCGCGGGGCCGGATATGCCGGGAAAGAATCTCCTCACCAGCGATACGGTCCTGGCGACTGTCAAGCTCTCCTCTCTCTGGCGCCGCCGCCTGGAGTTCGAACAGGTCAAGCTCATCGCTCCCTCCGTGGAACTGGCGCGTGATGAAGAAGGGCGCTGGAGCGTGGCGGATATCCTCGTTTCCACCCGGCCTGTCGAGGCCCTGCCGTCGGGGAGGTTCTCCTTTTCCATGTCCTTGGCCGCGGAGCGCACGATCCTGTCCCATGGGGTTGTGCGCATCGATGACCGGCGCCACCAGAGAGTGGATCTTTACGAGAACGTGGACGTGGAGATCGACCATTTCGACCTGGAACGGCCTTTTGCCTTCGCTTTCTCCTGCGTACACACCGGCGCTTTCTCCGGACGGACGGTGCATAGCGTGCTTCAGACGCAGGGCATGATTTCTCTCGCTTCCGGAGACCTCTCCCGCGTCTCGCTGAGGGCCCGCCGGATCGCGCTGGTCACGGAGGGAAAAGCGGTCCAGGGTTCGGGAGCCTTCGTTGGCCTTCCCCCTTCTCAGGTCGAAGTGGATCTGTTTTTGCCGGAGCTGGGGCCTGGGGATTTTAAGAGACTCTTGGGCGCGAATGTGAAGTTCAGCCTGCCGGCCGGGCAGTGGCGCTTCGAGGCGCAGAGGACCTCTGAGCGATCCCTGCAGATCAGGAAGCTGAGTCTGACGACTCCCTCTTTCGAGGCCGTCGCCCACGGCGCCGTGGACCTGAGCAGCGCCACGCTGGAGGGTGAGCTGAGCGTTTCTCATCTTCCCTTGGAGTCTGCGGGACTCTTTTATCCGCCCTGGCGGCGTCTGGGCCTGCGCGGGGTCCTGCGCGCCGAGGCGGTGATCGCCGGGCCTTGGAGGCGGGTCAAACTGAAGGGGGGGCGCCTGCATGCCGCAGGCGTCGCCGGACGGTTCAAGAATCTCATCCTGGAGAGCGGCGATCTTTCCCTTGGGGCGTCGGACAATGCCGAAAAATGGACTTTTTCCATGACCGGGGGCAGCGGGAGGATCTTCGCGACGCCTTTTTCCGGGGCGGCCATCGTCGCGGTCTTGAATCATGACGACTTGAGGTTGGACCGCCTTTCCCTGAACCTCATCGGGTCGCGCCTGGACCTGAAGGCCCGTGTGCGCAGCCTGGCCAACCCCAAGGAAGTGATGGTCGCCGGAGCGATCGACCGCGTGCGATGGGAGGACGCGCAGGCCTTGATCGCCGACTTCGCCTCGCGGATCTCGACGCGCGCGGCGCGCGCGCAAGACAGCGAGACGGGGACGTGGGTGCGCAGCCTCAAGTATTCCATCCCTAAAAGCTTCCCGGACACCGTGGGCCACGTCACGATCAGCGCCGTGGCTCACAAGAACTTCTCCCTGAACAATGTGGACATGCTTTGGGATATCCGCGGAGTCTCGCCTAGCCTCAAGCGCGTCAGCGGAGACGTCGTCGTGAGCTTCGGCTCGGGTCGGGTCAACGACATCCCGGCGGTGCAGGCGGCTAATAAATTTCTTCGAATCATCTTCCTGCCGTTCGTCTACATGCACAAGATGAACAACCTCTCGGTCTTCAGCACGGCCACCGCGTATCCCAAGACCCTGGACTTCAACCGCATCGAGGGTGATTACAGCCTGCGCCATGGCGTGGCCACCACGCGCCTTTTCTACGTGGACAGCCCTCAAGTGGTTGCCTACGCCGACGGTTGGGCGGATTTCGCCAAGGAGACGGTGGATCTGAACATCATGACGCGCCTGACCGGCTACCGTCAGCCGCTGCCTGAGTGGTGGGTCGACGAGCTGGGACGGCCGGCCATCAGTTTCGGCGTGAAGGGCAATCTCAATCTCCCCGATCTGGATCCCCGGCTGAGCAAGATGGCCGGCGACGAGATCGAGAAGGCCCTGGCCGAGGCCCGGGCAAAGGCCAAGAAGCGCACCGCTGTCTTGGACAAGCTTCGCCGATGGTGAATCAAGGAGGGAAACGATGACCGCACTCAACAAGATGGACCTGCTGGGGATCCTGCAGGAGCACGGCGCCGTCGTCCATGGCCATTTCCAGCTGGCCTCCGGCCTGCACAGCCCCGTCTATGTCCAGACCGCGATGGTCCTGCAGTATCCTCATGTCGCGGAGAAGATCGCCAAGGCCTTGGCCGCGAAGTTCCTCGCCGGGGTGGACGTGGTCATCGCCCCCAACGTGGTTTCCGTGGCCCTGGCGCAGGAGGTGGCCCGTGCCAAGAAGTGCCGGGCGATCTTCACGGAACGCGTCGGTGGGATGATGGCTTTGCGCCGGGATTTCCGCCTTTCGCGGGGGGAGCGCGCCCTGGTGGTCCAAGACGTGCTCACGACCGGGCATCTGACCTCCGAGATCGTGTTCCTGACCCAGGCCTATGGGGCCAAGGTGGTCGGGGTCGGCGCCATCGTGGACCGTTCGGTCCAGGGGCTTGCTTTATGCGTGCCGGTGCGCACTCTCATCTCTTATCCTCTGCAGGTCTATGCCACAGATGCGTGCCCGCAGTGCAAGGATGGCATTGCCCTCACCGAGGCAGGCCGGCATCCAGGCGGGACCGTTGAAGGAGAATAGTCCGGTCCTGCTGCATCTGAAGCCCGGCCAGGAGGCGAGGCTCCGGGCGGGGCATGCCTGGATCTTTTCCAATGAGATCGCGCGCGTCGAAGGCAGCGCCGAACCCGGCGCGTTGGCCCAGGTCTTCACGGCAGGCCGAGAGAGCCTGGGGATGGCCTTGTATCATCCCCACAGCCTCATCGCCGGACGCATGCTCTCGTCCCAGATCGAGTCCATCGACGTCGATTTCTTCCGACGGCGTCTGGCCGCGGCCCGGGCCTATCGGGAAAGAGTCTGTCCTGGAGAGGATTCCTACCGCCTCTGTTTCGGCGAGTCGGACGGCCTGCCGGGCTTGGTCGTCGACCGCTATGGCGACTGCCTGGTGCTGCAAATCCTCTCCGCCGGCATGGAGGCGCGCCTCGCCCTGATCGAGGCGGCCTTGAACGAGCTCCTCCATCCCCGCGGCATCTTCCTTAAAAACGACCATCGCCTGCGGCGTCTGGAGGGATTGCCCGGGGAATGCCGGCTTTTGTGCGGTTCCCTGCCGGAGAGGGTGCAGATCAGCGAGGGGGGCCTGCGTTTCTGGGCGCCCGTCGGAGAAGGGCAGAAGACCGGCCACTATTTCGACCAGAGAGATAACCGGGCGTATCTGCGGCCTTATTTTTCCGGGCGCACCGTTCTGGACCTGTATTGCTATACCGGCGCTTTTGCCGTCAATGCGGCCAAGTTCGGGGCCCAGGCCGTCTTGGCGATCGACAGTTCCAAGCCGGCCGTGGACTTGGCGCGCGAGAATGCCGAGCTCAACGGCGTCTCATCCCTGGTCCAACTCGACGAGGCGGATGCCGAGGTCGTTCTGGAAAGCTTCGCTTCAGGCCGGCAGAGCTTCAGGCCGGACATGATCCTTCTCGATCCTCCCAGCTTCGTGCCTTCCAAGAAGGATCTCCCCAAGGCCCTGCGCGCTTATGCCAAATTGAACGCTCTGGCTTTGAAAGCCTTGCCTGCGGGAGGTCTTCTGGCCACTTCGACCTGCTCCCATCATGTGGGCCGCGAGGAGTTTCTGTCGATGCTGCGCCAGGCTCAGACGAAGGCGAAAAAGCCGGCCAGGCTCGTGGCGCTGCGCGGCCAGGCCGCGGACCATCCCATCCTTCTGGCCATGCCTGAGACGGAATATCTGCATTTCGCCCTTTTGGAAGTCCTGTGAGCCCCGACCATATCGAAGCCGACACCTCGCGCAAATTCTCTCCCTCCAAGCTCAATACCTACCGGGGATGTCCGCGCCGCTACCGCTATCACTACGTCGACCGCATTCCGCGGGCTGTCGAGACCGCGGAAGCGCTCTTGGGCAGCTGCGTGCATGAGGCTTTGGAAAAGCTCTACGACGGCCTTCTTCGCGGCAAAAAGCTGACCCTGGCGGAGACCCTGGAAGCGTTCCATGCGGCCTGGCGTGCGGGCTGGTCAGAGGCCGTGCTCATCAAGCGCAGCGGATTGGGGCCGCAGGATTATAAGTCCGTGGGCGAGCAGTGCGTGCGCGGCTACTACGAGGGTCATGCCCCCTTCGATGAGGATAAGACCGTGGCCGTGGAGAAGCGCTTGGGCTTCCCTTTGGAGGTCGCAGAAGAGGTTTACCGCATCGAGGGCTTTGTGGACCGCCTCGCCTTGGCTCCGGACAAGGCCTTTGAGATCCACGACTACAAGACCACGGCCAACCTCCCCAGCCGGCAGGACCTGGAGGCGGACTGGCAGCTCGTGCTCTACGACATCGCGGTCAGGCACAGCTGGCCTGAGGCCGACCAGGTGCGTCTGGTGTGGCACTTCCTGCGCTTCGGCAAGGATATGGTCTTGAGTCCGGGCCTTGAGACGCGTTCGGCCTTGCTGGCCGAGGTCGCGGCCTTGATCCAGACCATCAAGAGCGACCATGAGTTCATCCCGCATAAGAGCGCGCTCTGCGATTGGTGCGAGTACCGGGACATCTGTCCCCTGTGGGCGCATCCGGAAAAGGTCAAGGCGATGAGCCCCGGCGAGCTTAAGCGCGACGAAGGGGTCAAGCTGGTCGACCAGTACGCGGTTTTGGAGTCGTCCAAGAAGGAGCTTAAAGAAAAACTCCGCCAGATCGAGTCGGATCAGGAGGCCTTGGAACAGGCCCTCATCGTCTTCGCCCAAGGGCATGGATTCTCCAGCGTGGCGGGCGCCGAGGGATCGGTGACGATCTCTGAAAAGGAGGAGATGCGGTTCCCGACACGCGCCCAGGCCCCCGAGGCCCTGGAAGCGATCGAGTCCGAGCTTAAAGGGACGCCTCTTTGGAAGGAGGTCTCTCGTCTGGACACCCACCGGCTCTTGGAGGGTTATAAGAGGAAGGAATGGGGTGCCGAAGGCCTGGAGATCATCGCGCGCCTATTGGCCCGGCACGCGAGCCATATCGAACTGGTGAGAAAGAAGATCCTCCGCTTCCATCGCCGCAAGGACGCGGAAGCGGATTAGTCGGGCTCTTCCGATTTGTTCTTCGAATCGACGCCGAGCTGAGCCGCGAGACTGGAAAAGTCCATCCGCTGGCGATCGTACTGGGCTTCCAGTTCCTGCCAGCCGCGGTCGAATTCCAGGGGAGTGTCCGCGCCGGCTTTCGCGCCGTGCGGCTTGCCCGCGCGCCGGATCGTCTTTTTCTTGGGAGTTTTTTTCATGGCGTCCTCGTTGCTAGTATAGACTCAAAAGCTTATTTCGTCAAGGCCATGCGGTAGGTGGCGACTCGTTTGCGCCAGACTGGCAGCCAGCGCTTTCGATACTCTTCTTGGTTTTCAGGAGGCATATGGTTGACCCGATTTTCGAGGACCCGATCAGCCGAGCTGGCGAATTCAGCGAGAGGCGTTTCTCCAGGCTGCATGCCTTGCAGAACCTGCAGAAGGCCCCAGCGCGTGCCGTCATCCAATTGTTCGGAGGGCGCGACGCCCTCTCCCTTGAAATTGACGTAGTCGGTCAAGGCGTAGAAGCCGTTGGGTCGGGCCGCGACGAGTTCGAAGCGGCGGCGCAGGGTCTCTCGTTCTTCCGGCGGCGCGGCTGAGAGGATCTTCGGCAGGGACTCCTGCATCCTCTCGGCCATGAATCGCGCCTGAAGGCTGATATTCTCTTCCTGAGCCAGGAAGTTTCGGAGTTCGTTCATGCGCGGAGAGCCGATGTCGTGCCAGAAAGCATCGCGGGTGGGCCAGGGGCAGTGACCTTTCAACCAAGCCGGGACGTTCGCGCCGTTGCGCGCGAGAAAATCCGCGAGCTTCGGAAAGCTTTCCTCATAAGAGGGGCCGGTGGCCTGCTCGGGATACCAGATGAAATGCCCGATGCCTAGGGAGGCGAACTCTTCCTTATGATTCCAGGAGGTCAGCCCTTGGATGGAGCCGCTGCATTCGTTCTGCCAGATGCGATGCCCGATGCGTAGGGCTTCGTTCGCTGGGATTTGAATCGATGGGGCTTGGGCGAACGCGCGTGAGGCGAGGAAAACGGCGGCGGCCAGCCTTATTGAAGGAAGCACGTCAGGATTATACCTTAGAATCCGTGTCGGCGTTGGCGGGCCAAAAGGCCTAGGCGAAGCCTAGGTCCTAAGACCTAGCCTATAGGTCCAAAGACCTATAGGCATCTAGGTCCAAAGGCCCAGGCGTGAATTGGGCCTTTAGACCCATACTGAGGCCGCCATGAGGACCAAGCAAGACCCGGAGGAAGACTCCGGAAAGGGGGAAAGCAAAAAAATGAAGATCAGCACCGTCGCCGCCGCCGTGATCTTCGTTCTCACCGAGTTGCTTCACCCGTGCCCGACGCAAGCCGCCAACACGCAGACGGTGATCATCACCATGAAGTCTAAATCCAGCGCCGAGGCGCACTCGAAAGTGCTTCAGGCCTTGGGTGCGAGGCTTCTACATAAGATCGCTACGAGCGGAAATTCGTCCAACGAGTTCCTGGCTTTTGTCGCCAGGATCCCGGCCGGCCGTCTGCCGCATCGCGTTGGCCAGCAGGCCGCTGCGCAGCATCACAAGGACGTCATGAACCTCCTCTCTGGACTGCCGCGCGGAGATGTCATCGACGTTGAAGAGGATTACGCGACCAAGTGGATCGAGGCCATGCCCACGGTCGGCGCTGTGCCGTTTGCGACGATGGGGGCGATGATGGGGGGCTTGCCGCGCCTGAAGCTCACCAGCGTCGCGCCCAAGGGCATGGTGGACAGGACCCGGCCGGATATCCCCTGGGGGGTCGAGCGCATGCATGCCCCGGCGGCTTGGAGCACCGGCGCCAAGGGCGGGGGTGTGCGCGTCGGTGTCATCGACACCGGCATCTATACGGAGCATCCGAACCTGGCCGGGCAGATGAACGGCGGTTATGATGCATTCACCAAGTCCGAGAGCGAGGGCAGCTATCAGGACCAGAATGGTCATGGCACGCATGTGGCCGGCACCATCGCGGCTACGGGGAAGGGCGGGCCTAAAGGTTTCAATGTGATAGGCGTGGCGCCTGAGGCTCGTCTCTACGCGGTGCGCGTTCTGGACGCCGAGGGAAGCGGTTCCATCGCGAACATCATCGATGGCCTCATCTGGGCCGCCAATAATCAGGTGCAGGTGGTCAATATGAGCTTGGGTTCGGACCACCCCAGCGAGAGTCTGCATCGGGCGATTCAATACGCGGCTGGGCAGATGATCATCGTGGCCGCAGCCGGGAACTCGGGAGGCCCTGTCGGCTATCCTGCGGCATATCCCGAGACCATCGCCGTGGGCGCCAGCGATGCCGAGGACCATGTGGCATCCTTCTCTAGTCATGGCGGCCCGGGCGCGCAGGTTGCGTTCATCGCTCCGGGCGTCGACGTCGTCTCTTCGACGACCAGGGAGAGAGGCCTCTTCGCCAGCTGGAGGGGAACTTCCATGGCGACTCCGCACGTCACTGCAGCCGCGGCTTTGGCCATGGCGCAGGGGTGGGTGGGCAAGGGCGGTCCTCATGGCGTCGAGACGCAGCTCCGAAAAGCGGCGAAGCCGCTTGCGGATGTCGACAGGATAGCGCAGGGCGCTGGGATGATCGACCTGGGCAGGCTCGTGCGCGGATTCTAGACCAAAGAAAAGCAACCCCCGGTCCCGCGTCGCGCGGGGCCGGGGGTTTTCTTTGAGTGTGGCCAGGGACAGGATCGAACTGTCGACACCTGGTTTTTCAGACCAGTGCTCTACCACTGAGCTACCTGGCCATGTGTCGTGGCAGAACAGGGGAGATTAGACCAAATTCCGCCGGCAATCACAATTGGATGAAGCGGCTTGAGTCGCGGCAGCAAATAAGTTTTAATCTCAGCCATGAACATCATACCCCAAGTCATTGAAAAGGCCACCCAAGGCTCCATGATCGGCTACGACATCTACTCGAGGCTGCTCAAGGAGCGCATCATCTTCGTCGGCGGTTATGAGGGCGAGTTCACCACAGACTCGGCCAACAACCTCATCGCCCAGCTCCTCTATCTCGAGTCGGACGACAACACCAAGGACATCAACCTCTACATCAACTCCCCCGGCGGCATGGTGACCGCGGGCCTGGCCGTCTACGACACCATGCAGTACATCAAGGCGCCGATCACCACCATCTGCATCGGCATGGCCATGTCCTTCGGCGCGGTCATCCTCGCCGCAGGCTCCAAGGGCAAGCGCTTCGCGCTTTCGCAGTCGCGCATCATGATCCACCAGCCCATGGTGGGGGGGATCTCCGGGCAGGCGACCGACATCGTGGTCGAGGCCAAGGAGATGGCCAACACTCGCTTGACCCTGGAGAAGATCATGTCCAAGCACACGGGGCAGAGCGTGGAAAAGGTCAACAAGGACATGGAGCGCAACTATTACATGTCCGCCCAAGAGGCCAAGGCTTACGGGATCATCGACGTGGTCCTTCCCGCTGCCAAGGGCTGATCGGTTTTTTTGACGTCTTGACAGTTCCTGCCTTTGAATCTATAATATTAGCAGTCAATCTGTTCGATTGCTAATTTAGTCCATGCGCCAGCTCAAGCCCGAGGTCGTCCAATCTCGCAAGAATAACCTTCTTCAATGGGTCGTTCATTATTACATCAAGAATTCCCGCCCCGTGCCTTCCGGCGTCGTGGCCGAGGAGGCGGGCCTGGGGCTCTCCCCGGCCACGATCCGCAACGTGCTCCAGGAGCTCGAGGATGAGGGTTTCCTCCACCAGCCCCATACCTCCGCCGGCCGCGAACCCACGGACAAGGCCTACCGCTTCTTCGTGGACTACATCATCGACGTGCAGCGGCTTGCCTCGGGAGAGAAGGAAAAGATCGAGAGCCAATACCGGGAGCGAGTCGAGGAGCTCGACACGTTGCTCTCGGAGACCTCGAAGCTCCTTTCTAAGGTCTCCCATGGCGCGGGCCTGGTCCTTTCCCCGCAGATGCGAGAGCAGACCTTGAGGCGCCTGGAGCTCATCCCCCTGGGCGGCAAGCATGTCCTGGCCATCCTCGTGACCGAGGCGGGCTTGGTGCGGCACTGGCCCATCCATCTCCATTTCGCGCCCTCGGCGCGGCAGATCAACGTCCTCAACCGCTTTCTCAACGACAAGATCCGCGGATGCAGCATCAAGGACGCACAGGCCTCGGTCCTCGCGCACCTTCAGAAGATGGAGCAGGAGTTCAAGGAGCTCACGGGTCTGGCTGATGAGCTTTTGCGCGAGGTCGGGCGGGTCGTCTCTCCGGAGTCCCTTTACATGGAGGGCGCGGATAATATCCTCTCCTATGCCGAGGAGATCGGCGACATTTCTACGGTCCAGGCCCTGATGCGCGTCTTCAGCGAGAAGAAGCGCCTCGCAGGCCTGCTGGAACACGAGTTCAGGCTGGAGAAGAACGCCCAGAGCTCCGGGGCGGCTCCCCTGCGGCCCCACGTCTCGATCGGCGTGGAGAGCGGCCTGCCGGAGCTCAAGGACTTGAGCCTGGTTACCACCGCTTACAAGTACAACGATCGCGTTGTGGGGGTCCTGGGAGTGCTGGGCTCCAAACGCATGGAGTACTCGCGCATGATGAGCCTGGTGGACTATCTGAGCGGCATCGTTTCGCGCAAGATCACCAGCTGGGAAAAGGAGGACCGGGATGGCTGAGCCAGAGCCGACGAGCGGGAGCGAGTCGTCCCAACCGGCATCAGGAGATGCATTGCCGGTTGTGGACTACCTAGATCAACTTCTGCGCCTGAAGGCTGAGTTCGAGAATTACCGCAAGCGCGTGGATAAGGAGCGGCCTGACTTCGTGCGCCTGGGCAAGGTCGCTGTCCTGGCCAAGCTTCTGCCTCTCTACGACAACCTCCAGAAGGTCCATGAGGAAGTGCTCACCTCGCATAATGACACGCCTCTGGCCAAGGGGATGGAAGGCGTCTTCAAGGAGTTCGAGAAGATTTTCAAGGAGGAGGGGATTATGGTGATGGAGCCCCTCCATAAACCCTTCGACGCCATGAACCAAGAGGTCCTCGGAACCGTCAATCGAGAGGATTGCGACGAGGGATTGGTCGTCGAGGTGCTTCAGAACGGATTCTTTTTGCAGGGCCGGGTCCTGCGCACCGCCAAGGTGCGCATCTCCTGCAAGCCAAAAAAATAGGAGGAAATCATGAGCAAGATCATCGGGATCGATCTCGGGACATCCAACACGGCCGCGGCTGTGATGGAAGGCGGCAAGGCAACCATCATCCCCTCAGCGGAGGGAACATCGGTGGGAGGCAAAGCGTTTCCGTCCTATGTGGCTTTTGCCAAGGACGGACAGCTCCTCGTCGGCGAGCCGGCCCGGCGTCAGGCCGTGGCCAATCCGGAAGGCACCTTCATGGCCTTCAAGCGCAAGATGGGGACGGACCATAAGTACACGGCCCCGGACGGCAAGACCTATACTCCGCAGCAGCTCTCAGGCCTCCTGCTTCAGAAGGTCAAGCGCGATGCCGAGGCTTTCTTGGGCGGCAAAGTGGAGAAGGCGGTCATCACCGTGCCGGCGTATTTCAACGACAACCAGCGCCAAGCCACCAAGGATGCCGGGACCATCGCCGGCCTGGAGGTCGTGCGCATCGTGAACGAGCCCACGGCCGCGTGTCTGGCCTACGGCCTCGACAAGAAGGGCAAGGATGAGAAGATCATGGTCTTCGATCTGGGCGGCGGCACGCTCGATGTGACCATCATGGATTTCGGCGGGGGCGTCTTCGAGGTGGTTTCCACCTCCGGCGACACCCAGCTGGGCGGGACCGACATGGACAACACCCTCATCGACTACATCGCCAACGAGTTCAAGAAGGAGACCGGCGCGGACGTGCGCAAGGATCCCATGGCGACCCAGCGCGTGCGCGAGGGGGCTGAGAAGGCCAAGATCGAACTCTCGACCGTCATGGAGACCGAACTCAACATGCCCTATCTGACGGCCGTGGACAATGCGCCCAAGCATCTGGCCCTGAAGCTCACAAGGGCCAAGCTCGAGTCGCTCGTCGATCCCATCGTGAGGCGTTGCAAGACTTCCATCGACCGGGCTCTGACCGACGCCAAGCTCAAGGTCGCGGACATCACCCGGATCATCCTGGTGGGGGGTCCCACGCGCATGCCCATCGTCCAGAAATTCGTCGAGGACTATGTGGGCAAGAAGGTGGAGCGCGGCATCGATCCCATGGAGTGTGTGGCCAACGGCGCGGCCGTGCAAGCGGCGGTGCTGACCGGAGAGATCAAGGATGTGCTTCTCTTGGACGTCACGCCTCTGACTCTCGGCATCGAAACGCTGGGCAGTGTGATGACGCCTCTGATCGAGCGCAACACCACAATCCCCGTGGAGAAGTCCAATATCTTCTCCACCGCCTCCGATAATCAGCCCGCGGTCACGGTGCACGTGCTGCAGGGAGAGCGGCCTAAGGCCTCGGACAACGTGTCCTTGGGCAAGTTCGATCTCGACGGCATCCCGCCGGCTCCCCGGGGCGTGCCGCAGATCAAGGTCGCCTTCTCCATCGACGCCAACGGCATCTTGAGCGTGCGCGCCGAGGACCTGGGCACCAAGAAGGCCCACCACATCACCATCACCGCGCCCAACAAGCTCAATAAGGAAGAGGTGGAGAAGTATGTCAAGCAGGCTGAGCAGTTCGCCGAGGAGGATAAAAAGTTCAAGGAGAAAGTGACGGCCAAGAACGAAGCGGATGGACTGCTGGCCGCTTCGGAAAAGGCCCTGCGCGAGCACGGCGACAAGGTCTCCCAAGAGGACCGCACCAACATCGAGCGAGCCGTCTCGGATCTGAAGGAGGCCGTGAAGGGTGACGACACGGACCGCATCAACAAGGCCAAGGAAGAGCTCCTGAAAGCCTCGCACAAGCTGGCCGAGGAGATCTATAAGACCGAAGCGGCCAAGACGCAACCTTCAGGCGATGGCCCCAAGGCCAAGGAATCCCCGGCGGGTGACCATGTGGTCGATGCCGAAGTCGTCGACGAGAAGGATAAGGGCGAGGATAAAAAGTAAAGTCCCGTGGCTGAAGATTTTTACAATCTCCTGGGCGTGCCGCGCAACGCTACGGCGGCCGAGATCAAGGCGGCCTTCCGCAAGCTTGCGCTGAAGTATCATCCGGATAGGAATCCCGGAAACAAAGAGGCGGAGGATAAATTCCGCAAGGCCAGCACCGCCTATGAGGTCCTTTCGGACTCTAAGAAGCGCCAGGTCTACGACCACTACGGGGAAGCCGGTTTGTCGGGCGCGGGCGGGGGCTTCGGCGGCGGCGAAGGGTTCACGGGCGCCGGCGTCAATCTCCATGAAGTCTTTGGCGACATCATGGAGCAGTTCTTCGGCGCCGAGGCGGGCGGCCGGCGTCGGGGG
This sequence comes from Elusimicrobiota bacterium, assembly GCA_023249645.1. GTDB lineage: Bacteria > Elusimicrobiota > Elusimicrobia > UBA1565 > UBA9628 > UBA9628. Next base: position 11,422 of record JAHFCF010000009.1, on the reverse strand, counting down.
CCGCGTCGGGGCGGCGACCTGAAATATGAGGTCGAGATCTCCCTGGAGGAGGCTTTCCGTGGGACGCAGATGCCTCTGCATTTTGATCGCCACCAGGTCTGCCAGGCCTGCCGAGGAACCGGGGCCAAGAGCGGAGCCTCCCTTAAGCGCTGTCCCACCTGCCGCGGCATGGGACGCGTCCAGTATTCCCAAGGATTCTTCTCCATGACCCAGACCTGTCCGGACTGCGGCGGGGAGGGTCAGCGCATCGACAATCCTTGCAAGGAATGTCACGGGGCGGGCCGGGTGCGCCATCGCGCGGAGCTTTCCGTGAAGATCCCGCCGGGCATCTATGAGGGGGCCACTTTGCGCATCGCCGGCGAGGGCGAGGCCGGCGGTCCCGGCGCGGTCTCTGGAGATCTTTTTGTCCTGGTCCACATCAAGAACGATCCTCGTTTCGAGCGCCATGAAGATGATCTGAGGCTTCACGCCAGCCTGGATATCGCCCAGGCGGCCCTGGGCACGAATCTGCAGGTGCCCACCATGGACGGCGAGCCCTCCACCATCAAGATCCCGCCAGGCACCCAGCACGGTGCGGTGCTGCGCCTGCGCGAGAAGGGGATGCCCAAGCTCCACGGCCGCGGCCGAGGGGATCTGCTCGTCGATATCCGTCTCACGGTGCCGCAGAGCCTGACACAGCGCCAGAAGGAGCTCCTCGAGGAACTCGCGCATACCCTGCATGGAGATCCTGGGGAGCACGGCAGCCAGGATGACGGCGGGATCTTCAAGAAGATCTTCGGACAATAGGAGGCGAAACCATGCCCCAATTCTTTTTGCCGCCCGAAGCGCTCAAAGACAAGACCTTCCGCCTGACAGGGCCCGAGGCTTTTCATGTCACGAAGGTCCTGCGCTATCAGCCGGGGCAGTCCTTGATCCTTTTCGACGGCAAGGGCGGCCGTTATGAGGCCGTCATCCGGGAGATCGGCAAGGACGGTTCGGTCCTCGGCAGCTTGACCGGGACTTTGCATCGCAGCGAGGAGCGAGCGTCCGTCGAGATCATCCTTTACCAGAGCCTGCTCAAGTCCAGTCATTGGGATTGGCTTTTGGAGAAGGGCACGGAGCTGGGTGTTTCCATGATCGTGCCGGTGGTGACCCCTCGCACAGTGGTTCTCCTGCATGAGGCCGAGAAGGGCAAGGCTAAGGCGGCGCGCTGGAGTCGGATCGTCATGGCCGCGGCCAAACAATGCAATCTGACCACGATCCCTGAGGTCAAAGAGCCGGTGGAGTATCGCGACGCGATCAAGGCCTGCATGGCTGAATCCGGCGGGCCTACGGCCTTAACACTGCTAGCCTGGGAAGGCTTGAACGGCGCCACAGCCGGCGCGGGCATCCGCCTCGACCTGCGTGAGGCGGACCAAGCCCGCGGTCCTGGTCCCATGAAGGTCAATCTCTTCATCGGACCGGAGGGAGGATTCTCCGAAGACGAGGTCGATCTCGCCGAGAGTCTGGGCGCGACCGTCTTCGGCCTTGGTCCGCGGATCATGAGGGCCGAGACCGCAGCCCTGGCCGCTATTTCGTTGCTTCAGTATGAATTCGGGTGCCTCTGATCATGAATTCCTATGACCTCAACGCCGTGCTGCTGGTTCTTCAGATGGCCATCTCCCCGGCTGTCTTGGTCAGCGGGGCCAGTCTCCTGATACTGGCCCTCGGCAGTCGGATGGCGAATATCCTCGTCCGCATCCGCGCCCTCAGCGCCAGGGCCGGCGCAGCGGACGGAGACGACCGCTCGCGCATCCAGATCGACATGCTCTATGCCCGCGCGCGTCTCTTGCGCTGGAGCATACTCGCTGTGAGCGTGTGCGTCCTGTGTTCCGCGGCCACGATCCTGACGATCTTCCTGTGCAAGCTCTTCGGCATCACGAGCGGGGTTGCCTTGACCTTGCTGTTCGCAGCCGCCCTGGTCAGCCTGATCGCAGGCGTCGGAGCCCTGATTTTAGACGCGAATCTCAGCCTCAAAGCGCTGACCATCGAGATCGGCAAGTAGAGAATCCGATCTTGTCTCAGGGGACATTCAACTTCCATCCAGGACCGGCCTCTCTTCCCCGCGAGGTTATGCTCCAGGCGCAATCGGAGTTTGCGGACTTCCATGGCTTGGGCCATGGCATCGTGGAGGCGAGTCACCGGAGCGCCGCCTACAAGGAAATCCAGGAACGCGCCGAGGCGAATATCCGGGAGCTCCTGGCCATCGATGAGGATCATGAGATCCTTTTCCTCCAAGGGGGCGCGAGCCTTCAGTTCGCCATGGTCCCCATGAACCTGATGCTGCCTGGCCGGCCCGCTTTATACGCGGACACCGGCGTTTGGCCCTGTAGGGCCATCCAGGAAGCCCGTCTGATGGGCGAGGTGGAGGTCGTCTTCGACGGCAAGCCGACAGGCTACTCCGGCATCGGCGATCCGACCGGATGGCAGATCCGCCAGGATGCTTCTTACGCGTTCATCTGCACGAACAACACGATCGAAGGCACCCAATATCGCGTTTGGCCTGAAACGGGAGCCGTTCCCCTGGTCGCGGACATGTCCAGCGACATCTTGTCCCGTCCGGTCGATGTTTCCAGATTCGGTCTTATCTTTGCTGGAGCCCAGAAAAACATCGGTCCCGCCGGTGTCACTCTGGTCATACTCCGCAAGGAGCTGCTGTCGAGGGTACCACCCCAGGTGCCTGCAATCCTCAGGTACTCGACCCACTCGGCGCAGCGCTCTGTGTACAATACGCCCCCCGTCTTCGCGGTCTACATGGTCGCGTTGGTCACGGACTGGCTCAAAAAGCTGGGCGGGCTTCAAATCGTCGACCGCCTCAATACCGCCAAGTCCCGGATGCTCTACGACGCGATCGATTCCTCGGGCTTCTACCGCGGCACGGCGCAGCCCAACGATCGCTCCAAGATGAATGTCACATTCCGATTGCCCGATGAAGGATTGGAGAGCCGCTTCATCCGAGAAGCCGAGGCCGCCGGCCTTGTCGGGCTCAAAGGCCACCGCGCCGTGGGCGGGATCAGGGCGAGCTGCTACAATGCGATGCCCAAAGAGGGAGTCTTGGCGCTCGTGGACTTCATGGCCGACTTTCAAAAAAGAAATGGCTGAGCCTGTCCGCCTGCGTCCCGGGATACGGCTCGTGCTGGATTTCGACAGCACGATCGTGCGCGTCGAATCCTTGGACGAGCTTGCCGCTTTGGCTCTGCAGAAGCATCCGAACAGAAAGGCCTTATTGAAAGCCATCCAGACCACGACCAGGTTGGGCATGCAGGGGACGCTCCCTTTCGACGTATCGCTGTGTCGGCGTCTGGCCCTCTTTACGCCGACACGCGAGCATATCCGCCGTCTGGTGCCCATCCTGCGCCGACGCGTGTCCAGGTCATTCCATAAGAACAGGGCTTTTTTTAGGAGATATGGGAATCGCATCCATATTTTGTCTGGCGGCTTCAAAGAGTACATCATCCCCGTGGTCCGGCCGTACGGCATCCCTGCGCGCAACATCCACGCCAATTCCTTTCTGTTCGACGAGAAGGGCTGCGTGCGAGGCTTCGATGCCTCCAATCCTTTGGCGTCGCGACGAGGGAAGGTGAAAGCGCTGAAGTCCTTGCGGCTGCGGGGAAAGATCATTGCCGTCGGAGATGGATACTCGGACTACGAACTCAAGCGCGCCGGCCTTGTGGATCGCTTTTTCGCTTATACCGAAAGCGTCCGCAGGCGCGCCGTGACAGCTCACGCCGATGGGGAAGCCCATGATTTTGACGAAATCATCCGTGTGCTGCGGGAGGAACTATGAAAAAGGCTTTGCTTCTGGAAAACATCCATGCTGATGCTGCCGTCCAGCTGAGAGATGAGGGCTTTCTTGTCGAGACTTTGCCTCATGCCCTCTCCGAGGATGACCTCGCCGAGAAGCTGCGCCAGGATGTCGTGCTCCTGGGGGTCCGCTCTCGTACACAGGTCACCCGCCAGGCGCTGAGAAGCTGTCCCAGCCTTTTGGCCGTCGGATCGTTCTGCATCGGGACCGATAACGTGGACGTGGACGCATGCCTGGACCGGGGGATCGCCGCATTCAACGCGCCCTACAGCAACACGCGCAGCGTGGCGGAGCTGATCATCGGCGAGATCATCATGCTGCTGCGCGGGGTCTTTGATAAGAGCCGCGCCCTCCACGAGGGCGTCTGGCTGAAGAGTTCCGACCGCTCGCGCGAAATCAGGGGCAAACGCCTGGGCATCGTGGGATATGGCAACATCGGGAGCCAAGTCGGGAGTCTGGCTGAAGCCTTGGGGATGGAGGTCTGGTATTACGATATCAGGGAGAAGCTGAGCCTGGGCAACGCCAAGAGATGCCGTTCCATGCGCGAGGTTCTCCGAAAGGCCGACGTGATCACGGTCCATGTCGATGATGCTCCAAAAAACGCCGGCCTCTTCGGCGACGCTGAATTCCGCGCGATGAGGCCCGAGGCCCTATTCCTCAACGCCAGCAGGGGATCTGTCGCGGACTTGGCGGCTTTAGCCAAGCATTTGAAGTCAGGAAAACTCGCCGGCGCAGCGGTGGACGTTTTCCCGAAGGAGCCAAAACGCAACGGGGAGAAGTTCGTTTCGCCACTCACCGGACTTGACAACGTTTTGTTGACCCCTCACATCGGCGGCAGCACGCAGGAGGCCCAAAGGACGATTGCCGCGTACGTCTCGGATAAGCTGTCCAGCTATTTTAAGACCGGCGATACCTTCTACAGCGTGAATTTTCCGCAGGTCCATCTGCCGATACTGAAGGACTCCCACCGGCTGCTCCATATCCACAGGAACGTCCCAGGGGTCATGTCTCAGATCGACAGCATCCTGGCGTCTGAAGGCATCAACATCTCCGGGCAGTACCTCGAAACCAACCGCCGCATCGGCTATGCCATCACGGACATCGGCAAGAAATACGACGCGGGAGTGCTCAAAGCGCTGGAGGCCATCCCAGAAACAATCCGTTTGAGGCTTCTGTTCTAACGGCTCGCCGCCGCCTCGTGCCGCTTGTGCATGAAATTTAATATTAATGACTTGAAAAAATGCATGAATTATGCTATACTATGATTAACGAAAGACATCATGAAAAATGCCGAGAAAATAAAGAATTTCATGGAGATTGGCCGCGTCTATCGCCGCCAGGACCTGGCCGGTGTCTCGACGGCAGTGGACCGGGACCTCAAGACGCTCGTTGACAGCGGTGAGGTGCGCAAGCTCGGCTGCGGGCTCTATGGGCGCTCCAAGAAAAACACGCTTGGCGCCGAATCTTCAGATCATCAGCAGCTTGTCCGTGCCTTTCTTAAGACCGACGACTTCCTTCTCACTTCGTACGACTACTTTACTCAGCTGGGTGTGGGGTTGGCTCGGCGATATGACCAGAAAATCGTGTACAACCATAAGCGATCGGGAGATTTTACCCTGGGGGGGCAACGCTTTCAGTTCCGCGTCATCCGGGCTTATCCAAAAACTCTCAGCAAGGAGTATCTCCTTCTTGATCTCTTGAATCACATCAAGGTATTCCGCGGTGAGGGAGGGCGCGTTCTGAAGAATCTGAAATCCCACCTGGGCGAATTCGATCTTAAGAAGCTTGCGTCATGCCTGGAGCGATACGGCAATCGGCAGGCAATAAAAATCCTTCGCGGGATGTTGGACGCGGCCAGACCTTCGGCGGGTTCGGGGGGCGCGTCTGTCGTGCGCGACAATGTGTCGTTGCGCATCGTCGCCAAGCAAGGCGATCATGACGATCTTTTGTTCTGGTCGGGGAAGTCTCCGGCGGAGCGCATCGCCGCGATGGAGGTTTTAAGGCAGCAATACTATGCCATGTCAGGCTATAAAAGCCTGCCCCGCCTGGCGCATGTCATTCAAGTGAGAGACCGCCAAACATGAAAATCCCTCCAGACTTCGCGGATTTTATCGCCGCTCTCGAGCGCAACGAGGTCGAGTATGTGATCGTGGGCGCGTATGCGCTGGCCTTCTTGGGATATCCCCGATATACCGGCGATGTCGATATCTGGGTGAGGCCGACGGCTTCCAATGCCAAAGCATTGCTCCGGGCTGTCGAGGAGTTCGGCTTCAAGTCGCTATCGCTGACGGAAGAGGACATCCTTTCGGGCAAGGTCATCCAGATGGGATACCCTCCGATGCGCATCGATCTGATCACGCTTCTGGATGGCGTCACGGAAGATGAGATATGGACCAGCCGCCGCGAGGGGCCGTTCGGCGATCAAGCCGTTTTCTATATCGGCAAGGATGCTTTCATTAAGAACAAGCGCGCGGCAGGCCGGCCGAAGGATGTGGCTGACTTGAATGCGCTCGGCGAGCCTCCCAAGAAAAAGTGACAGTCAAATATTTCCTTCGAACTTTCGGCTGCCGGGTCAATCAGTGCGAGACCGATGAGTTGCGTGCCCAGTTGGCCGCCAAGGGCTGCTTGCCGGCGGTGAGCCTGGCTGAGGCTGACCTTTGTCTCGTCAACACCTGCGCGGTCACGCGGGACGCGGACCGGGAGGCGCTGAAATTCCTGCGTCGGGTAACGCGCGAGAACCCTCAAGCGCGCTTGGTGGTTACGGGATGCTTGGTCGAGAGGGCTGCGTCATCTGTCCGGCAGATCGCTCCCCGAGCTTCCCTTATCGAAAACGACCGCAAAAAAGCTCTCTGCGAGATTCTTGAACTTCCCCATCTGAAGCCGCAACCAGTGGAGCGCGATCGGGCTCGCGCTTTCCTTAAGATTCAGGATGGCTGCGACGGATCCTGCTCCTACTGCGTGGTCCCTCTGGTCAGGCCCCGGCTGAAATGCCTGGCCGCAGAAACTGCCGAGAGGAAGGTGGAGGGCTTTGTCGCCGAGGGCGTCTGCGAGATCGTCCTTTGCGGGATCAGGCTGGGGCGCTACCGGGATGGAGCAACGGATCTCGTCGGGCTTCTTAAGAGGCTGATTCTTCTGCCAGGGACCTTCCGATTGCGTCTTTCTTCGTTAGAGATCGGCGAGGCCAGCGACGATCTGGCTTTGCTCATTGCCTCGTCCAAAGGGAAGATATGCCCGCATCTCCATCTGCCTCTTCAGTCGGGAAGCGACGTGGTTCTACGGCGCATGAATCGGCCGTATACCGCTTCTGATTTTGCCAATCGCGTCGAGGCCCTGCATCGGCGCATCCCGAGCCTGGCCATTTTCACGGATATCATCGTTGGCTTCCCCGCGGAGACTGACTCTGAATTCCAAGAGGGCCTCGACTTCGCGCGCGGCTTGGGCTTGCGCGGCCTGCATGTGTTTAGCTACTCGCTTCGGGATGGGACTCGGGCTGCATCCATGCCGGATCAAATCCCGCCTCGCGTCATCCATGAGCGGCTGAAAGCATGGCGAGAGCTTGATCATTCCTTGAGGCAGACTCACGCACAAGAGGCGATGGGTCAGGAGCGGGAGATCGTGCTGTTGAAAACAGGGTCCAAAGCACTGACTGAGGATTTTTTGACCGTCCGGCTTGAGGGGGTTTCAGCGCCGGGGCTCCAGCGGATCCGGCTGCAAGCGGCCAATTTAGCTTGCCGGGACGAAAAAATACCGGTATAATCACCGTTCCCAAATGCCCGACTGCCTCTTCTGTAAAATCATCGCGCGCGAGATTCCTTCACAATTGATACATGAAGACAGTCAATGTGTCGTGTTCAAAGACATCCAGCCTCAAGCGCCGACTCATGTCTTGATTGTGCCGAAGAAGCATGTCTCCGGCCTTTCCGCCTGCAGCGACGAGGACAAGCCTCTTCTGGGACACCTCCAGCGTGTGGCCGCGTTCGTGGCGGAGGAGGCCGGCATCGCTTCCGGCTATCGCCTCTTGACCAACAACGGCCGCAGCGCCGGGCAGTCGGTGGATCATTTGCATTACCATCTCTTAGGCGGTCGCCCCATGAACTGGCCCCCGGGATGAGATTCCAATACAAAAGGCGGTGATTCTTAACCATGGTTTTTGTCAAATTGCGTGAAGGCGAGAACGTCGAGGAGGCTCTTCGGCGCTTCAAGCGCGAATGCGAGCGCAACGGGATACTGAAAGAGATTAAACGGCGCGAGCATTACTTGTCTCCCGTCGCGAAGCGCAAGCTCAAGGCGGCGGAAGCACGCCGCAAGATGCGTCGGGCCAAGCGCCGGCGCGTCCCGTCCTGACCGTCGCGACGTTCCGTCGTGTACCGCGTGCCGTAAAGGCACGCGGTGCGCGGCGGGGATGGATATTATGGCTATGATCTCGGACGACGTCCTGGAGTCCATCCGGACGCGCGTGGATATCGTGGATCTGGTGCGGGAGTCCGTCCCCCAGCTCCAGCGCGCGGGCCGGAACTTCAAGGCACGCTGCCCGTTCCATCAGGAACGGACACCGTCCTTCATCGTCACGCCGGAGCGCCAGAGCTTCCACTGCTTCGGCTGCGGTGTGGGCGGGGATGTCTTCTCGTTCGTCATGAAGATGGAGTCCTTGAACTTCATGGAGGCCGCAGAGAAGCTCGCCGGCCGCGCCGGCATCGAGATCGTCAAAAAGGACCAGGTCTTGGGGCCGGCGGACGCGGAGCGCTTGAAGCTCAAGGAGCTCTTGGAGCTGGCCGCCGCCTTCTATCACACGACCCTGCTTCAATCGTCGACAGCGGCTGCGGCCCGCAAGTATCTTGCCCAGCGTCAGGTCTCAGATGAGACCATCACGGAGTTCCGCTTGGGCTATGCCCCATCCGCGGGCGACGTGGCCCAGCGGGCCCTGCGCAAGGGATTCTCGCGGGATCTCGTGGTCAAGGCGGGCCTGGCCCGGGAGGCGGGAACGGGCTTGAGGGATTATTTCTTCGACCGCGTCCTCTATCCCATCCAGGATGCTAAGGGCTCTGTCGTAGGCTTCGGCGCACGCGCTTTGGGTGAAGCCCAGCCTAAGTACCTCAATTCCCCGGAGTCCCCCGTCTTCTCCAAGGGCCGCGTCCTTTACGGACTTTTTCACGGCCTTGCGACGATCCGCAAGGAGCGCCGGGTCGTGCTCATGGAAGGCTACATGGACGTGATGGCCGCGCATCAGTTCGGCCTTAAAATCGCCTGCGCTCCCCTGGGCACGGCCTTGACCCTGGACCAGGTCGCCTTGGTCAAGCGCTACGCCGGCGAGGCGATCGTGGTCTTTGACGCGGATGCCGCCGGACGCAGCGCGGCCCTGCGCAGCGCGGAGATCCTGCTGGCCGCGGGGCTCGAGGTGCGCATCGCTGCGGTGCCCCAGGGGAAGGACCCCGATGAATTTCTTCACGCGCATGGCCTGCCGGCATTCGAGGAATGCTTGGCCTCAGCGGTGGACCTCGCCGAGTTTCAGACCGAATTGGCCATTGCCGCGCGCCCGGGCATCCTGACTCCTGTTGAAAAATCCGCCGTGGCTCGGCAGGTCCTGGAGACCATCAACCGCTGTCCTGACGAGATCGTCAAGGCCGAGTGGATGAGGCGCCTGTCCCAGAGGCTGCAGATCACGGACGAGTCTCTGCGTCTTCAGTCGGCCAAGCGAGGGCAGCCGGCTCGTCGAGGTTCTCCGGCCCCGTCTGCCATATCCCGCGGAGAGCTGGCCGGCGCCGAGGAAGATATTCTGGTCTGCGTTTTCATGCAGCCTCATCTGGCCGAGCTTCTTCAAGAGACCGACCTGGCTTCGCCCATCGCCCGCCGTATCTGGCAAACCCTTTCCTCGCAGAAGCCCTGGACCGGGAATTGGGCCTTAAAACTGCGCGACTCTCTTTCACCTGAGGAGAATTCCGCGGCGCAGCGGATCCTCCTTAAGGTGGATGAATTCGACAAGACGGACGTGGAGGAACGGTTGAAATCGATTCTGGCCCGGCGGCGGACGCAAGTCCGCTATGAGGAGCTTCGCGCGGCTCTCAAGAGCGCGGGGCGCCTGGGGGCGGCTGAGATGGGCGAATATCTCAAGCTGACGGCACAATTGAAGGGTTCGCCGAAGAGCTGACAGGAGAAAGATATGGCACTGCACGCAAGTCAGGCGATGAAGAACATCATCGAGCTGGGCAAGGAGCACGGCTATCTCACTCTGGAGGAGATCAACCGCACGCTTTCCATGTCCTATATGAAGTCCGCGGAGGTCGACGAGCTTATGAGCACGCTCGAGGACCTGGGCATCGAGATCGTCGACCGCAAGCGGTCTGCCGCGGCTCCCGTCGTCGAGAAGGAACGCTTCTCCGAGGAGTGGAGCGCGGGCTCGGACATCTCGAATTCGATCAGGATGTACCTCTCCGAGATGGGCCGCGTGCCGCTCTTGAACCGCGAGGAAGAGGTGACGCTGGCCCGCAACGTCCGGGAGCGCGAGAAGGAGCTGCGTCTGCTGGTCCTGGAATCGCCCATCACCCAGCGCGAGATTCGTTCCTGGGAGACCCTCATCGAGGCCCAGGAGATGACGCCCAAGGAACTCATGCCCCGCGGCCGCAAGACTGCCTCGGAGCTCTCTGGCATGCGCCGGCGCATGAGGACGGTGGCCCAGTTCATCGAGAAATCCCAGAAGGTGATGGATCGTCTGCGCGAACAGCTCAAGAATCCGCGCTTGAAGCCCCTGGCGCGCATCAAACTCACCAAGGCCATCGAGGCCCGCAACAAAGCCGTCATTGCCAAGATCGTGAGCCTGAACTTGAACCAGGAGAAGATCAAGCGACTGACCAACAAGATCAAGAATCTGGCCGCCAAGGTCCATGAATGCTACGACGAGCTGGAGCGCTATCATCGCCGCTACGGCCTGAGCTACGAGCAGCTCAACGGCTACTACAAGCAGTATAAGAAGGGGCGCCTGAAGGTCGAGGCCTTCCGCGCCAAGACGGGCTACGGCCCCGCGGCCATGGAAGCGGCCCTGGAGAACATGCAGGCCGTGGTCGAGCGTGTCGAGCGCATCCAGCACACACTGCCCATCCCTCTGGAAAAGTTCCTCGAGCTCGACGACAAGATCGTGTCCTTGGAGAACACCATCCTCACGGACAAGCTCAAGCTCATCAAGGCCAACCTGCGCCTGGTGGTCTCGATCGCCAAGAAGCATGTCAACTCGAATCTGGAGCTCTCCGACCTCATCCAGGAGGGGGGGCTCGGCCTGATGAAGGCGGTGGAGAAGTTCGAGTACAAGAGGGGGTTCAAGTTCTCGACCTACGCGACGTGGTGGATCCGCCAGTCCATCAACCGCGCCATCGCGGACCAGGCCCGCACCATCCGCATCCCGGTGCACATGAAGGAGCTGATCTCAAAGCTCAGCAAGGTCACGCGGCGCTATCGCCAGGAATTCGGGCGCGACCCGTCTCTGGAGGAGTACACGCGCAGTCTGCACATCTCGATGGACAAGGTCAAGAACGTGATCAAGATCATGCAGGAGCCGGTGTCTTTGTCGACGCCCATCGGCGAGGACGAGGATTCCTACCTTGAGGATTT
>JAHFCF010000027.1 GCA_023249645.1 Elusimicrobiota bacterium | reverse complement strand
GGGATTTCGAGGACGACGTGCGCTGCGTGGAGCGCATGGCCTTGCCGGCGGGGAAATCCGCACGCTGGGCAGCGGAATTCTACAGCGCCTGGCTGCCCCAGATCTTCCGCACCGTGCTCAAGGCCGATGTGGACTCCCGCCGCAACGTGCGTTTCGTCCTGCCTTTTTTTAAGATATGCCTTTTAGAGCTGACCTTCAATCACGAGCGCAGCCGGCATGATGACCGGCAGGTCTTCTATATCAGTGGCGGTCTTTTGGCCAAGAAGGTCGTGCGCGACACCAGTTGGCCGCGGCTGGAGTTCCGCGAGGTCTTGGGAGGCTCCACGCTTCTGGTGGCCATCCACGACTACCGCCCTACCCTGCCCTGGCCGATCTACAACCTCACCCAGGCGCGCGTCCACCGTTGGGTGATGCGGCGTTTCGGTGCCAGGCTGTCACTAATGAAACTTGTTTAGGCGGCCGGCTTTCTGTAGATGACTCCTGCGAACGCGCCGCAGATCAGATATTCGACCATGCCGGTGATGAACCAGTCGGCGGCCAGCCGTGCCGTGATGGGCATCGTGGCATAGGTGATCGTCGACATCGTCAGATTCATGAAGAGGCCGATATACAGGCCGAAGCGCAGGCCTTCGAGGCATCCGCTCGGCTTGCCTTCGCAGCCTTTGGCGTAGAGATAGACGAAGATGAATGACGCGATGAAAGCGGCCACCCAATAGATGGGCATCAGCTGCATCATCTCGCCGTGCGGCCTCCACAGAGAAGCTGTCTCTAAGTAAGCGGCCTTGAGGCAGTAGGCGTTGAAGAGAGTCTCCAGGCTCATCGCGGCGGCGAAGACGGCCAGGCTGGCGGCGATCCACCGGGTCTTATTCATTGGGTCATTCTCCTTTTAGACGGGTTGCTTCTCTTCGATCTGTCCGGATTGCTGCGGCGCGGCCAGGGAGACCCCGCGGTTCAAGGCCTGCTCGAAATCGAGGAGGTCTTGGCGGGCCTCGTCGAGGTTGGCCTTGGCGTTGCCCATCTGCTTGGAGGCCTTCTCCACCGAATCGCGCACTTCCTGAAAGCGCGTGACGAGTCCTTGCAGGTTCATCTGGAGCTCTTGCGCGCGATTGGCCAGCTGCTTTCCGGCCATGGCCACGATGACGAGTCTCAAATAGGGGTAGAGAGTCTGCGGCGAGACCAGGATGACCTTCTTGGCGCGCGCGTAGGTGAAGAGATCGGTCTCAGATTCGTCGTTGGCCGCGAACTCCGTGATCTCCATCCAAAGGCTTTCGGCGGGGACAAAGAGGAAGGCGAAGTCGTGCGTGCCTCGTTCCGGTCGGATGTACTTGGACGAGATGTCCTCGATCGAGCCCTTGATCGCGCTCAAGAAAGCCGTCTTTTCCTTGCGGCCATTGGTCTTTTTGAATTCAAGGAACTTGTCCACATGGGCCTTGGAATCGATGGGAAGCCAGCGCTCCGCGATCAGGACCGCGGCCTCCACGTGCTCCGAGGCTCCCGGATCCGGGTGATAGCCGAATTTGAGGACTTCGCGGGGGAAGATGTTTTCCAGCAGAGACTGCAGATGCACCTCGGACTGGGGCCCGCGGCGCTGGGGCACGAGGAAGACGTCGCGCAGCTCCGAGACGCTTTGAAGTCCGGTGATGAGCTGGCCGGCCGACTCGCGCAGGCCTTCCAGGGCGGAGCCCGTGCCTTCCAGGCGCTTGTCGATCTGGCCGGTGACGGCCTTCAAGCCCTCCATGAACTGGGCCGTGCTCGACTGCATGGACGAGACGGCCGAGTCAGTCTTATTCTGGAGATCGGCCTTGGTTGATCTGAGGTCTTCGCGCAACTGATTCGACCGTTCATCCAGGCGTGTCAAGGCGAAGATGAGCCACAGGATAAGGCCGAGGATGGCGGCGTTGCAGGCGATCAGGGCGTAGAGCATCAGCGTGGACGCGTCGGCTTCAGTATCCTTTTTTTACGGGACGACCTTGAAGACCTTGTCGTGCGGGTGCACTTTTTTGAGCACCTTCATGCCCACCTGGTCGCCGGACTTGGCTTCGGTGACGGGCTTGTGGTCAACCTGCATGGAGTCCACGCTTTGGGTGAAGTCGTCGTGCGCGCCCTTGACGTGGATGGTGTCTCCGACCTTGAGGCTGTCCGTCAGGTCGATGACGCCCGCCGAGACGTGCCCGAAGTAATGCGTGAACTTGCCGATCTCTGTTTCAGCCATGATGTTGCCTCCTCTCCTACGGAGAAGATAGGGTTTTGCCCGCGGCTTGTCAATCGGCTTTCCACGTTATTAAAATTTAAAATTTCTTCTTGCCCCGCTGGCTTTTGTGCGTCAACTGCCCGACCTTCTTTGCCGATTGCGCCAAAGACAGGTAATTCTCACGGGTGACGACTTTCCGTCCACTTTTCCGTTCCAATTCCAGGCGGGCGTTGCCGGCCACCGCTCCGCCGGCATGGGCGGCTTGTTTGTTCTGTGGAAAGCCCAGGGCGTCGCGGTTGCGGGCGATCTCGGTCGTTGCGGCTTCGCCCAGCATGGAGAAGATCAGTTCGAGGTCAGTCATGTGATCGCGCAGATTCTCCCTCTGGAGACGCTTGAATTGCGCGTATTGGCTGGGCGTGAGTCCGAAGGTGGCTTCGGATATCTCAGCGGTGAGTATGGCGTATTCACGCTGTTCTCTCACTCCGCGCTTCTTCCATTCATCCGTCAGTTCGTCGCGGATGGCGATCGAGCGCATCCGCTTCTCGATCCAATCGTCAGAATAGCCCTTCGCCTTGTAGAGCGCGCGGGTGCGCTTGGTGCCAAGCTCGGGGTCTTCGATCTCTTGGATGCGTTCATAGCCGACTTTGGCCAGCCAGCGCTTGAACGGTTCGGCTTTTGGGCTGGGGATGGACTGGATCAGGCGGAAGAGGCCTTCGGTGTTGGAGCAATTGAGATTTTGCGGGCCTCCTGCGGTTGCTACGGAAAGGGGGGTGGCAATTTGCCCCCACCCTTTGCCGAGTTCCGGGTCCCGACGGCGCATATCCTTTATATATCCATGAGGATTGACTGAGTCGGTCAGCGCAGCGACGACATCAGCGATGACGAACCACCATTCGTTGTTATGGATCGTTCGTCGGATTTCTTTGCGCTGAAACAGGGCGATGCGCGTCTCGGGGTTTTGGGGAGTTTCTTCCATGATGGAGTTGCTCTTAGGGAATCATCCGTTTTTCCTGCATTTATTCTACTATGGTCTATGCCAACGTCATTTACGAGCGGCTGGCAGCCAAGTCTTGTGGAGCCGAGGGCTGCGGCGCGGGCTCGAAAGCCTTGGCCATGCCTTCTAATATCCTCCAAGTGGCCTTGATGTCCTCTTCGGCGAGCTGGGCGAGCCTCTTGGCCTCCTCCGGGTTGGTGGTCCTCAGAACCTTGTAGCGCTGTTCAGAGCTGAGGTACTGCTCAAGCGGGATCTTCCCTGGCTTGGAGTCGATCTGAAGGGGATTCTTTCCCAGGGCGGCCAGCGAAGGGTTGAGGCGCATGAGCGGCCAGTAGCCGGTGTCGACCGCCATCTTCTGGTGCTCCAGGCCCGTGCCCTCTTCGAGGTTGAAGCCTTGGGCGATGCAGTGGGAGTAGGCGATGATGATGGCCGGGCCGTCGTAAGCCTCAGCTTCGGCAAAGGCCTTGACCGTCTGGGCGTCGCTGGCTCCCATGGCCACGCGCGCCACGTAGCAGTTGCCGTAGCCCAGGGCCGTGAGGGCCAGGTCTTTGCGCTGGGTCTTCTTACCGTCCACGGCAAAGCGCGCGGTCGCGGCGCGAGGCGTGGCCTTGGAGGCCTGGCCGCCCGTGTTGGAATAGACTTCCGTGTCGAGGACCAAGACCTTGACGTTGCGCCCCGAGCGCAGGACGTGGTCCAGGCCGCCGTAGCCGATGTCATAAGCCCAGCCGTCTCCGCCCACAATCCAGACAGATTTGCTGACCAGGGCTTCGGCGACCTGGGCGAGGTCTTTCATGCCCGCCTCGTTGCCGGAGAGCTTGGCGCGCAGCTTCGCCACGCGGGCTCTCTGGGCCGCGATGCCGGCTTCATCTGTCTGTTTGGCGGAGAGCAGCTCCGCGACGAGGTCCTTGCCCACGACGTTCTCATAGCGCTTGAGGAGCGTCTCAGCGTATTGGCGCTGCTGGTCGATGGCCAGCCTGAATCCGTAGCCGAACTCGGCGTTGTCTTCGAAGAGGGAGTTGGACCAGGCTGGCCCGCGGCCCTCGGCGTTGACCGAGTAGGGCGTGGTCGGCAGGTTGCCTCCGTAAATGGAAGAGCAGCCCGTGGCGTTGCCGATGACGAGCCGGTCGCCCACGAGCTGGGTGAGGAGCTTGATGTAGGCCGTCTCGCCGCAGCCGGCACAGGCGCCGGAGAACTCGAAGAGAGGCTCCATCATCTGGCTGCCTTTCACCGTGGAGGCCGCCAGCTTGGTCCTGTCCGCGTTGGGGATGCTCAAAAAGAAGGCGAAGTTGGCACGCTCTTTTGGCAGGACTCCGGAAAGCGGGACCATCATCAGGGCCTTGCGGGTGGGGTCGGCCTTGTCCTTGCCGGGGCAGTTGACAGCGCAGAGCTGGCAGCCCGTGCAGTCTTCGGGAGCCACCTGAACCGTGAACTTGGCCCCGGGGAATTCCTTTCCTTTATAAGGGGTGCTGGCGAAGTCCTTGGGCGCCTGGGCCAGGGCGGATTCGGGGTAGGCCTTGACGCGGACGGAGGCGTGCGGGCAGACCAGGGAGCATTTGGCGCACTGGATGCAGAGGCTCGGATCCCAGTGAGGGACGTTCTGGGCGATGGCCCTTTTCTCCCATTTCGTCGTGCCCGTGGGGAAGGTGCCGTCCGGAGGAAAAGCGCTGACCGGAAGATCGTCGCCGCGGTAGGCCATGAGCTCGGCCGTGACCTTGCGGACGAATTCAGGGGCGTGATCCGGGACCATGGACTTGGCCTTGACCGCGGGGATGCTTCCGGCGGGGACCTTGACCTCGATCAAGCCCGCCAGCGCGGTGTCCACGGCCTTGATGTTCTTGGCGACCACGGTCTCTCCCTTGGAGGAGTAGGATTTCTGGATGGCGCTCTTGATGAGGTCCTGGAAGCTGGGCAGGAGCTGGGTGATGTGGAAATAGCAGGTCTGCATGACCGTGTTGATGCGCGGCCCCAAGCCCGCCTCGCGCGCCACTTTGTAGGCGTCCAGGGCGTAGAACTTGAGCTTCTTGTCCACGATGGCCTTCTGGATGTGGGCCGGCAGGCGAGGCCAGATGGTCGCAGGTTCGGCACAGTTCAAGAGAAAAGTCGCGCCAGGCAGCGCGCATTGGAGGATGTCGATGTTCTCCATGAGGCGTTCCTGGTGGCAGGCCACGAACTGGGCCTGCGAGACCAGGCAGCTGGCCCTAATCGGCTTCGGGCCGAAGCGCAGATGCGAGATGGTCATGGAGCCGGCTTTCTTGGAGTCGTAGACGAAATAGCCCTGGGCGTGGAGCGGGGTGTTGTCGGCGATGAGCTTGATCGAGTTCTTATTCGCGCCGACGGTGCCGTCCGAGCCCAGGCCGTAGAAGACCGCGCGCTGGGTCTCGGGATTCTCGGTCGAGAAGTCGGCGTCGTAGTCGAGCGAGTTATGGGTCACGTCGTCTTTGATGCCCACGGTGAAATGGTTCTTGGGCTTCTCCTTGAGGAGCTCTGCGAAGACCGCCGCGGCCATGGCCGGCGTGTATTCCTTGGAAGAGAGGCCATAGCGGCCGCCGATGACCCTGGGCTTCAGGCCAGTCCAGGCCTCATCCAAGGCGGCGAGTATATCCAGATGCAGGGGCTCGTAAGAGCCCGGTTCCTTGGTGCGGTCGAGCACCGCGATGTGCTTGACGGTTTTGGGAAGCGCCGCGACGAAGCGCTGGGAATCGAAGGGGCGGTAGAGCCGGACTTTGAGCAGGCCGGTCTTGGCGCCTTGGGCGTTCAAAGCCTCGAGCGCTTCCTCGGTCGCGCCCGTGCCGGAGCCCATCATGACCACGACGCGGTCGGCCTGCGGATGGCCGACGTAGTCGAAGAGCTTGTAGGCGCGGCCGGTGATCTTCGCGAAACGGTCCATGACGGCCTGGATCTTGTCCGGCGCGGCGATATAAAAGGGATTGCAGGCCTCGCGCGCCTGGAAGAAGGCGTCGGGGTTCTGGGCCGAGCCCTTGAGCGTGGGATGCTCCGGGGATAAGGCCCGGCGGCGGTGCTCCGAAATGGACCTCTGGTCGATGAGCGCTCGCAGGTCTTCGGGGGTGAGGGTCTGGATCTTGAGGATCTCGTGCGAGGTTCGGAAGCCGTCGAAGAAGTGCACGAAGGGCAGGCGGGTCTCCAGGGAGGCCGCATGCGCGATGGCTCCGAGGTCCGTCACCTCTTGGACGTTGCCGGAGGCCAAGAGCGCCAGGCCCGCCGCGCGCACGGCCATGACGTCTGAGTGGTCTCCGAAGATGGAGAGGGCATGGGTGGCCACGGACCGGGCCGCGACGTGGAAGACCACGGGGGTGAGCTCGCCGGCGACCTTATACATGACGGGGATCATCAGCAGCAGGCCCTGGCTTGAGGTGAAAGTCGTGGCTAAGGCGCCGGTGGAAACCGCGCCGTGCAGCGCGCCGGCGGCGCCGGCCTCGCTCTGCATCTCGACGACCGAGGGCACGCTGCCCCAGAGGTTTGGGCGGCGCTTGGCCGCCCAGGCGTCGGAGGATTCTCCCATGTTGGAGGAGGGGGTGATCGGATAGATGGCGATGACCTCGCTTAAGGCGTAGGCCACGCGGGCAGCTGCTTCGTTTCCGTCAATCGCGTCAAAAGTGGGCTTCATGAGTCTATTTTACGATTTTGGCGAAGCGTTGCCAATCCCGCAACAAATAGGACATGCCCGGCGGATATACTTTCATTCAGAGGACAACATGCATGGATTGATCGTCGTGGGTCTGACTTCCTACAGCGGCGGCTTCGCCGATCCCTCCGCGCTCAACGTCTTCGGCCTGTTCTGCTTGGGGGCTGGAACGCTGTTGATGGGCGCGGCTTTCTGGTGCCTGAAGAAAGCGCCGGAATCTCGATAAGGCTTAGAGAAGGGGGAGGGAGTTGGCCATGCTCGGCATGAGGAGCATGCCCAAGAGCGCGACCACCGTCATAATCAGCCAGAAATTGCTTTTCACGCCTATAGGATAGCGTTCTTGCGGCTTTTCCCGGAATGATGGGGGTCAAGGGCGCTTCTTGATTGCCCTCATTGATGGGTGTCAATGGTCTTTCTGGGTCCTTTGGCCCGCCGAGGGCCTAGGACCTGGACCTAGGCTAAAGCGAATCCGTATCGAGCCACAGGGTGACCGGGCCGTCGTTGATTGACTCGATCTCCATGTGGGCGCCGAACTCGCCCGCGCGCACGCTGACTCCTAAGCCGGAGATGAGCCCGCAGAACTTTTCATAGAGGGGTTTGGCTATTTCGGGATTCGCCGCGGCCGTGAAGGCCGGCCGGCGTCCTCCCTTCGTGTCGGCGAAGAGGGTGAATTGGGAGATGACCAGGGCCTCGCCTTTTTCATCCAGGAGCGAGCGGTCGAATTTGCCCTCGGCGTTGGAGAAGATGCGGAGATTCACGATCTTCTCAGCGAGCTTTTGAGCTTGGGCTTCGCCATCCGCTAGCCCCACTCCTAAATAGATCAGGAATCCCTTGCCGATGGAGCGGCTCTCGCCCCCAGGCAGGCGCACGCAGGCTTTCGAGACTCGCTGGACCAGGGCTCGCATGGAACGCTATTATAGCAGAGCCATGTCAGAGACCTTGCGTCTTTTTATCGCCGTGCCGGTGAGTGATGCGGTCAGGTTGGCCGCGGCCCAGCTTATCGAGACTCTGCGCGCTTCCGGCGCGGATGTGAAATGGGTCGAGCCGGAGAACTTGCATCTGACCTTGAGATTCTTCGGTTCGACGCCGGCTGAGCGTCT
Source organism: Elusimicrobiota bacterium (assembly GCA_023249645.1). GTDB lineage: Bacteria > Elusimicrobiota > Elusimicrobia > UBA1565 > UBA9628 > UBA9628. The sequence continues at coordinate 15,927 of JAHFCF010000027.1, read as the reverse complement.
GCCGGAGATCGAGTTGCTCATGGCTCGGGCCGCGCAGGGATCTGCCTTCCGGATTTCTTTCAATGGGCTGGGAGCGTTTCCTTCTTGGGATAAGCCGCAGGTTCTCTGGATAGGCGTGACGGCGGGCGGTCGAGAATTAGCGGTTCTAGCCGAAGCCCTGGGTGTGTCCGAGGGAAGGCCTTTTTCCGCGCATCTGACCATCGGCCGAGTCCGCAGCCGGCGAGGATGTGAGAAGCTTCGGGAGCTGGTGGCTAAGACAATTTTTTATGAGATTTCGCAGCCAGTCGACAGCTTGTCCCTGTATGAGAGCCGCCTGACGCAGAAGGGTTCGGTTTATACGATCCGCGAGCAAGTCCGGCTGGGCCAATAAAAAACCCCGCGCGCATCGCGGGGTTTTTTACGGTGCAGCTGGCAGCTAGGATTTCTTTGCCCTCTGATATTCCAGCTCTTCAGTCGAATAGATCAGCCCGCATTTGATAACGGCTTTTGCGGCTTTATAGCTGACCCCCTCGTTCTCGATGGTCGCGGTTCCCGGATTGGTGATTTCTATGGGGAGTACCACGGAGGGGACGAGGCCCTCGGCATTGGAGCAGGGAGTCTGCGCTTTGATCGTCTGCCCTGTATTTTTGACGGTTATTTCTACAGCCACATATTGGCATGAGTTGTCTTCGCGGATCAGCGATGCCTGGGACTTGACGAGAGAATTCTCGAGGCTCTGCGTGCCGATTTCGCCGTTGCTTTTGAGCGCTACGTCGCCGCCACCGCCAAAGCCATCAACGACCTTCCCGTCTTCTGCGATAAAATGCGCTTCGCACCCGAACATCATCTGCGACATCCTGTGGGTTTTGGCTTCATTCTTCACAGGGCCGCCTGTCACGGCCGGGGTCTCGGGAATCGTCGTGTTGGGGGGAACCAGCCCTTGCGCTTGCTGCAAAGCGGTGGGCTTTTCCTGACCAGCAGGCGCGGGCTTGCTCCAAGCGGCATTGCTTAAGAGCATCGTGAGAGCGGCGACCATGGCGACTTTGTTCATCGGGATTCTCCTTTGCTTCATCGACTGCTGTTATTATAGGAAAGGCGCAATGTTCCCACATGGGTCTTTGGTCCTACAAAGGAGCAGTCTTTGGACCTAGGCACGCTTCCCCAAAGGGCCTATTTTTTTACTAGTCGCAATTCCGAGAGGATGAGGATCGGCTCGCTTTATCGGAGTTTCCCGTTTATCCATTCTTTAAACCATACATCTTCAAAGGCATATCTTCCCTGTTCTTTCATCAAATACTGTGAAGACGTGAGAGAGAGGAGTGCCCTTTGCGCCGTGCTGGGAGACCCCAATGAATATTTCCGGATGGTTTCCATGGCAAGAATCGAGCGTTCCCCCGCCGCCACGGCTCGGAGAACATTTTTCTGCGCCGGCGTTATCCTTTCCCATTCGGCCTCATAATCCGGACCCCTTTTCTGGATGATCTGCAGGATGCACCGGGTCATGGCCTGCGTATCCAGGGGCTTGTGTTGGTCCATGCCGAAATCCCATAGCTCATTGCAGATGTTGATGAGATAAAAGGGAACATTGTCGGCCCGCCGGACGGCTGCCTGCAGGAGGCCCTCTTCGCATTTGATCCCCGATTCTTTGAATATCCGGGCCAGGAAAGGAACAAAAAGCTCCTCTGGGATCTTGCCCAAAGGCATGATGCTCATCATGTTGTAGAAGGGGGAATCCTTTGGAACGGCCATTTGTTCCAGCATGTGTTTCTGTGACCCAGAGAATAGATAGCCCACGTGATGGTGATGCTGGATGACGGAGCGGATCTTCCACAAAAGGGAGGCCCCTTTATTCCCCCCGAGATCTTGAATGGACTGGAATTCGTCGAAGATGATGACAACCGGCTTCTTTCTTTTGATGGCCACTTTTTCGGGAAGATCCATGACCGTCTCAAAGATGGCTGCAATGTCCTTTTTGTCGGCTTCGCTGACGATCCGCAATGTCACTTCCCCTTCTTGGGAAATCTGGACCTGAGGTCGGAGGGTGGGGAAAAACTCTTTCACCATCTTGACCATCTTGTCGAGAGATGTTTCCGTGGTTCTCGCAAGAGCGGCTGAATAGTTGTTGAGGAATTCCTCCAGGGAGGAGCATGAGAGTGTGTCGAAATACACCACGATGCAGTCTTGGGCGAGCTCCTCTTTAAGCTTGAAGGCGAGGGAGGTTTTGCCGAACCTCCGCGGGGAGATCAATAGAACCTTCTCGGCGGACGCCATTCTTCGTCGAAGTTCCTTGAGTTCCTTTTCTCTGTCAATGAACATCTTGTCCGAAGCGATATTCCCAAAATTAAAGGGGTTCTTCACGGGGTCCCTCCTTTGTGGCGATAAGTTGTATTATACAAATATGCATTATGCATGTTTGTATAATAGCTTTAATCGCGGGCGCTGTCAATCTTCCGGCCGTTTGCTTGCGACGCCGGCCAAGTCCGAGACGATGCGGATCGACTCGTCGAGATAGACATCCGGGGCCGAGGGGTCCTTCTCGGTCTCCTCTAGGCCTTCTCCGGCCTTGGCCGCCGTGGAGGCCGCGACCTCGGGGGGCGGCGCCTTGCCGTCGAGGGAGGCCAGGGTGATCTCGATCTCCTTGGGCTTGGGCTCCTTACGGGCTAAGCGTTCGGCCTTGCGTTTGTCCATGCGCTCGTCGTCCGCCTTCTTCTCGGCTTGCCGCACGGCTTCATTGAGTGAGATTGATTTTTGGGCCAACTGCTTCCGGTAGCGTTCCGTGTCCTCGCGGATGTAGCCGAATTCCGGCGAAGCGGCCACGCGCGCGGCCGACTTCGCCTGGAGCGGGGCCACGGGAGGCCCCCGCGCGTCGGTTTTGGCATAGGGGGCGGGAGGGATCTCATCGTAGGGCATGGCGTTGGGCAGAGAGGTCTCGGTTAAGTCCATGAAGTCCGCCACCGAGGGCAGCTGGATGTCCGGAATCACGCCCCGGTTCTGTGTCGAGCCGCCCGATACGCGGTAGAACTTCTGGATGGTGAGTTTGAGCGAGCCGGGCTTAAATCCCCGCAGGGCCGTTGGCATGTACTGGTCGAGCTCGACGACGGACTGGACCGTGCCCTTGCCGAAGGTGCTCTTGTTGCCCACGATGACCGCGCGGCCGTAGTCCTGCAGGGCCGCGGTCAGGATCTCGGTCGCCGAGGCCGAGGTGTGAGAGGTCAACACCGCGAGCGGACCGTGGTAGACGCCGTTGCCCGGCACTTCCGAGGTGCGCAGAAGCTTGATGAGGCCGCGGCCGTCCTTGATCTGGACGACGGGGCCGTCGGTGATGAAGAGTCGGGTCAAGGCCACGGCTTCGGTGAGCGAGCCTCCTCCGTTGTGGCGCAGGTCCAGGATGAGCCCGTCGATGCCCTCGCCGGTGAGCTTGGCCAGGAGCCTTTGGACGTCGCGCGTGGTGCTCTTGGCATCCTCAGGGCCCTTTAAGTCCGCGTAGAAGGAGGGCAGGCGGATGACGCCGATGCGAGCTCCCTGATTGGTCGTGATGATCTTGGCCCGCGCCTCCTGGTCCGTGAGCTTGATCTCATCGCGCACCAGGGCCACGACCGTGCGCGTGGAGGCGTCGATGGACTCGGCGGGGATGACCCGCAGGCGCACCTGCGTGCCCTTCTCTCCGCGGATGAGCTGCACGAGCCGGTCGAGCTTCATTCCCACCACGTCCACGAGCGGGCCGTCTCCCTGGGCCACGGCCTCGATGCGGTCGTTGGATCTCAGGCGTCCGTCCGCGGCGGCCGGTCCGCCGGGCACGAGCGAGACGATCTTGGCGTAGCCGTCCTCCGAGCGCAGCACGGCCCCGATGCCGCCCAAAGAGAGACGCATGCTGATGGAGAAGTTCTCGGCCTGGGGCGGGGCCATGTATTCGGAGTGCGGGTCGAAGGCGTGCGCCAAGGCGTCCAGATAGGACTGAAGCACGTCCGTGGCGTCGTATTCCTTGTAGCTGGCCAAGAGGCGCCGGTAGCGGGCGGTGACGGTCTTGGCCGTCTCCTCAGGCTTGGTCCCAGTGAGTTTTTCCTGGAGGAATTCGTACTTGACCCGCAGCCGCCAGAGATCCGCCGATTCCTTCTCGCTCGCCGGCCAGGGGAGCTCGTGGCGGTCCGCGACGAGGCTTTCCTCAGCCGTGAAGGTGAAGGTCGAGGCGGCAAGCGCGTCCACCTGGGCCTTGCGCTGCGCCAGGCGCTTGAGGAACGTGTCGAAGATCGCGTAGGCCGGGGCAAGATCGCCGTCCTTGACGAGGTCGTCGAGCCGGTCGCTGTAGCGCGCCTGGAACTCGTCCACGTCGGACTTCTCGAAGATCATGTGGTTGTAGTCCAAGGTGTCGAGGTATTGTTTCAGCATCTGGCGGGAGACGGTCTTGTCGATGGGGCGGCGGCTGTAGTGGGTCGTCTCGAAGATGCGCGCCACCAGTTGGGTGACGATGGAGGCGGCAGGCGGCGGCTGCGGGGCCGCGCGGGCCGCGCTAGGGACGGCGCACAGCAGGAGCGCGAGGACGAGGCGGTGGATTTTGGTCAAGGACCGTTCCCGGTCAGTCCTTGGAGACGAGCTGGCGCATCTCCTGGAGATAGGAGACGGCCTTGGGCAGTTCCTTGTAGGGGATGCGGACCCCTTTCTTGGACCAGCCCTTGTAGGAGGAGTCCTCGACCCATTCGCGCAGGTCCACGCCCGTGGTGTCGCGGAAGATCGTGATGCGCACGACCAGCTCCACGCCCGCCTTCTTGGGGAAACGGGCGAGTTCCTTGTCCTCGTTGGTCTGCGGCTCCTTGGGGAGCTTTTGCAGGACGGGCAGGATGTTGTCGAGCAGGGGGGCGTTGAGGGTGATGCCGGATTTGGTCGGCCCCGTGTAGGTGTCGCCGGAGATGAAGGTCCGAATCGAGCCGTACTTGTAGCCCTTGTACTCGTCGACGTAGAATTTGATCTTGGTCGTGTCGGAAAGAGAAATGGTGCCCAGTTCCTTGAGCGGCTTGAATTCCCTGATCTCTGCCATGGGTCCTCCTTCTATCTTTTTTTATTATATCATACTCGCGGATGTTTATATTGCTTTTCATCTGTCTTCTGCTCATCGCCGCCAACGCCTTCTTCGTCCTCATGGAGTTCGCCCTGGTGAAGGTGCGCTCTTCCCTTATAGAGATGCTGGCGCGCCAGGGCAACCGCAAGGCCGTCCGCGTGCAGGAGATGCTGGGCCGGCTGGATGATTATCTGGCGGCCGGGCAGGTGGGAAGCGCGGTCATCAGCCTCGCCCTGGGCTGGATCGGGGAGCCGGCCCTGGCGCGCTGGCTCGAAAGCTGGCTGCACCCCCTCGGGCTCTCCCTGCCCAGCCATGTCGTGACCCTGGCCTCTTTCGCCCTGGCCCTGGCGCTTCTTTCCTTGACCCAGATCGTTCTGGGAGAGCTGGTGCCCCGTTCCATCGGCATACAGAAAGCCGACACCGTCGCGCTCTGGGGCGCCGTGCCCTTGAAGATCTTCACCCGGACCCTGCATCCGATCATCGTGTTCATGTCCGGGCTGTCCCAAAGGATCTTGCGCCTTCTGGGTTTCAAGCCGGCCGCCGGATCGGACTCCGTGGTTTCCGAGGAGGAGATGCGCATCCTGATGGGGGAGACTCAAGAGAAGGGGGCCCTTCCCCTGGAGAGGCTCCTGCTTTTGGAGAACCTCTTCGACTTCGGCGCGGCCAAGGCCGCGGACGTCATGATCCCCGCGGAGAAGGTGGCCTTTCTCTCCCTGGGCAAACCCTGGGCCGAGAACCTGGAGACCGTGCGCCTGCGCCGCTTCTCGCGCTATCCGCTCTGCGAGGGCGCTCTGGAGAGCGCGGTCGGGATGGTGCATATAAAAGATCTGCTCTTGAAGCCTCAGGAGGTCGTTACGCCCGACCTGCGTCCATTGAAGAGGGAGCTGGTATCGGTCGGGGAAGGGGACTCCTTGGAGAGGCTCGTCAAGACCTTTCCGGACAAGGGCATCCATATGGCGCTCGTCAAGAGCGCCGAGGGCCGCGTGACGGGCCTGATCACGCTGGAGGACATCCTCGAAGAGCTCGTCGGCGAGATCAATGACGAGTTCGACCTTCCCCAAGCCTGGTCCCTTTCCGAGCTGGTCGTGGCTCCCGCCGTGGCCGTGGGCCTGCCGGCCGCGGATCTCAAGACGGCGATCGCGGCTCTCCTGTCGCTCTTGAAAGCCGCTGTTCCCGAGCTCAACGAAGCGGAGACGCTGAAGATGATCCTGGAACGGGAGGCGAAGTTCTCCAGCGCGGTCGGCCGCGGCGCGGCCGTGCCGCATACGAGGCTGCCCAATCTCTCCAGGCCCATGATCGCTCTGGGCCGCTTGGCCAGGCCCCTGCCGATGGCGACCCCGGACAACGCGCCGGTGCGCCTTGTGTTCTTGATCTTGACCCCGGCGTCAGTGCCGGTGGTGCAGCTCAGGATCCTCAGCCGCATCGCGGCGCTGTTGACGAACGAGAATCTCCGCCGCAAACTCAGCCGCGCCAAGACCGCCGAGGCCCTGCTGGATATCCTGCGCACGGCGGACACTCTTCTGGCCGCCTGATGGATCTGCGCCGCGTCGCCTTGGTCTTGAAGGATCTGCAGGCTCCTTCTTGGCGTCTTGACCAGGTGCGCCTGGCCGTTTTTCGTCAATCGGTTTCCTCCTACGAGGAAATAGACGTCCTGCCGCTGGAACTGCGCCAGGGACTGGCGCGTTCGGCGCCCCTCTTGAGTGTCGCCGAGCGCGAGGTCCTCGTCGGTGACGATGGCCGCAGCCGCAAGGCGGTCTTGGCCTTGGCGGACGCTCGGGAGGTGGAGACGGTGCTGCTCCGGCCCAGCCCGCGGCGCTGGACGACCTGCATCTCCTGCCAGGTGGGCTGCGCCTTCGCCTGCGCCTTCTGCGCCACGGGCAAGATGGGTTTCGTGCGCCACCTGAGCGCCGAGGAGATCTGCGACCAGGTCCTTTTCTGGCGCCAGCACATGCGCCGCGAGGCTCTGCCCGGGAGGCTCGACAATGTGGTGTACATGGGCATGGGCGAGCCCCTGGCCAATTATGAGAATGTCGCCGAGAGCCTGCGCGTGCTCATGGATCAGCGGCAATATGCCATCGGAGCACGGCACATCGCGGTCTCGACCGTGGGCCTGCCCGGCGGCATCGAGCGTTTCGGCGCGGATTTCCCGCAGATCAACCTGGCCATCTCCCTGCACGCGGCCGAGGAGGATCTGCGCTCGAAACTCATCCCGGCCAACAAAGCCTATTCCTTGAAGCAGATCGCGCAATCCCTGGAAAAATATCTGGTCCACAGCTCCCGCAAGGTTTTCTTGGAGTACGTGCTCTTGGAGGGGGTCAATGACCGGCCGGCCGACGCCCAGGGCTTGGTCGCTTATGTGCGCGGCCTGGGCCATCCGGGGCTTTTCCACGTCAATCTCATCTTGTACAATGCCACGTCCGCCCCTTTTCGCTCTACGCCCGAGGCTCAGGCTCGGCGCTTCCAGCAGATCCTTCTGGACGCCGGCTTGAAGGCCACGGTCAGGCAGAACTTGGGGGCTTCCATTCGGGGAGCCTGCGGACAGCTGATCTCAGAGGAGCGTTGAGATGCAAGAAGACCTGCCGGATCTGCCGCCGTCGGATGAGAAGCTCCGCCAGCGGCCCTCGCGGGCGCGCTACGACAAGGCGCACCTGGCCTTGGATCGGCGCTGGCGCCGCCGGGAGCTCAAGGCCGATCGTATGATGCGCGAGGTGGCCGACGTCCTCTGGGACTCTTTCGGCGGGCATCCCTATGTCTGGTGCGGATTCTTTTTGCTCGGCGAGGGCGGAAAAAGCCTGACGGCGGGGCCCTGCCATCGCGATGAGGCGGTCTCTGCCTCGTCCTCTTTGAGGGAGGCCTGCGTCTCAGCGGCGGCCGACGGCCAGCCTGTCATCTTGGAGAACCCGTCGAGGATCATCGTGCCTGTCTTGGATAAGAGCGGCCAGGTCTGGGCCGTTTGGGCCGCTGAGAGCGAGAAACCCTCGGCTTTCGACGAGATGGACCAGCGGTGGTTGGAGAAGATCCTGAGTCATTTTCAGAAGATCGGCGCTGTGGACGTGGGGCGATAAATGATGGATCGGTTGCGGAAAATAGCAACGATCATCCCCAGGTTGAAAAAGGTCTCACTTCTCTGCGGTTGGGTCTTGTTCGGCTTGGTTGTGGTTTTTGTCATCCATGCCGCCTGGCAGCAGCGGGGGTGGCGCAACCGCTTCAGCGCCGAGGCTGAGGAGGCCCGTACCCTGGCTTTGACCTACGATGCCGTCCGGCTCGCCCCCAAACCGTTCTGGAGCAAACCCGTCCTGTGGAAGCTCGGCTGCCAGTACCATGGCGCGACGACCTGTTATTATGAGGGGGACCTGAACAAGCCGGTTCGTTTTCCCGACGGGACGGAGATCCCCAATGAGGGGCATAAGGGCATGTCCCCGTGCCTTGTTCTTGGCAGGGTCCAGCGAGTGGACCCACAGGGCATCTATCTGGAGTTTTTAAGGAATTATTAGCCTACATTCATGAAACCGCCCCAGGGGCAAGCCCCCAGGGCGGTGTTCGCGTCGGGAGAGAAGAAGCTGTTGTCGTACTCGATGCGCCTAGCTGTTGCTGACAAGTGATAGTCTAGCGGAGCCGTGTGACGAAATTGTTTCAGCCCTGAAATCTTTTTCTGAATAAGCTAGAATCGCACCGATGAGAAAGGCTCTGGCGGGAGCTGCAGCGGCGGCGGCCTTCTGCCTCTGCGGCTGCATCGGCTCCATCCCCGAACTGCCGTCCATCCAGACGGGAAATCCGCCGCTGGCCTCGCCCAACGCCCCGCCGCCGATCAAGACTGACGCGCAGATCACCACCGCCCTCGTGGATCTCGTCGAGCGCAAGAGTCAGTTCCAGGTCCAGTTCGACCAGCAGCCGAGCCCCGGAACGCCCATGGGGGACCTCATCACCCTGGGCTCGCCCATCGGTTTTCAGCTGCGCACCCGCTATCTTTCTCTGGGGATCCCCCTGGCAGACGCCCTCTCTCACAACGCCGACCCGGCCTTCCGCGAGCGGCTCATCAACCTGGCTCGCTGGGACACCGATGGAGAGACCCGCGCCGCGGCCATGATCGCCCTGGCCGGCGCCCATGACCCGGTCCATCTGCCGGTCTTCCAAGAGGCCCTCATGCACCTCGATTTGGCCGTGCGCTTCGGGGCCTTGGAGGCGCTCTTGGTCTGGGGCCATCCGGACCAGGCTTTGCCGCTTTTAAGCCAGGCCGCTGACCGGGACGGCGAGCCCATCCTGCGCGTCTACGCGGCCGGTGCCATGGCTCGCCTGGGCGATCCGGCCGGCCCCCTGCGCCTGCGCGCGTTTTTAGACCACAACAGCTGGCTGGTGCGGGCCATGGCCGCGCGCTATCTCGGCGAGTACGGGGCGGCCGAGGACTACGACCTGCTCGTCTCGCGCATCAGCCAGGAGAGCGCCAACGACTTCGTCGTGGCTGAGTACTGCATCGCGGCCTTGAAGCTGTTTCAGAAGAAATCGACATGAAAGGGATACTGGCGGGATTGATCATGTTCCTGCCCTGGCCTTCCTCTGCCCAGACGCCGGCGGATTCAAGCGAGCTCCAGCTCGAGCCCCTCGTCATCACCGCGCCGCGCTTGAGGATCCAGCAGTTGGCCATCGACCCGCAGATCAACCAGCAGCTCCTGCGTCTCTTGCAGACGCGTCAGAACGCCCGGCCGGATTCCACGGCCTCCATGGACGCCTCGGTGGGCAATCTCGCCAAGATATCGACAGTGACCGGCTACAAGCTCAAGGCCCGCTACACCCAGCTGGGTTTTCTTCTGACCGAGGGCCTGGCCGGCGTGACCGATCTGCAGCTTGCCAGCGAGCTGCAGAAGACGGCGGCCCAGGGGAAGAATCCGCAGATACGGGCCTCGGCCATGGTGGCCTTGGCCTACACGCGCGACCTGAGCTACGCGTCGATCTTCCAGAGCGGTCTTCTGGACCCCAACATCACCGTGCGCTTCGGGGCCTTGGAGTCTTTGCTCACCATGAACGACCCTTCCATCCAGTTCCAGGTGGGCAACGTGGCGCGCATGGACGCTTCCCTGATCGCCCAGGTTTACGCGGCGTCGGGCATGTGGCGCCTGGGCGACATCTACGGCCGCGAGATCCTGCTTCGTCTGGCCGAGAACTCGGACTGGCTGGTGCGCTCCATGGCGATCCGCTACCTCGGAGAGCTGGGGAAGGGCGAGGAATACCGCAAGATCCTGCAGTGGTTCGGCTTCGAGTCGAATCAGATGGTGAAGGCCGAGATGTGCTCGGCTCTTCTCAACCTCCAAAAGTACGCGGAGCAATGACATGAACCTGAAATTCCTGGTGGACATGGCGTTGGTGGGCGGAGATTGGGTCATCGCTCTTCTGCTGTTGTGCTCGGTGGTGGCCCTGGGCGTGATCGTGGAGCGGGCCATCCTCCTGCGCCGGGAGGAAGGGGGTCTTTCGGCTTTGAGCGCGGAGCTCATGGGCGGCATGGACCTGCCTGAGATCGAAAAAGCCGTGCGCCGCCATCCCGGAGCCTCGGCGCGCATCCTGGAGGCGGGCCTGGCCCAGGCCGTCCACGGCGCGGCAGGCGTGGAAGACCATCTGGTTGCGGCCACATTGGTCGAGAAGCGTTTCCTTGAGCGGCGCATCCTGATCCTGGGCACGCTCGGCAACAACGCGCCCTTCGTGGGGCTTTTCGGTACCGTGCTCGGGGTCATCCGGTCCTTCCACGACCTGGCGGCCAGCGGCTCGGGCCCCGAGGTGGTCATGCAGGGCCTCTCCGAGGCGTTGGTGGCCACCGCTGTCGGCCTCTTCGTCGCCATCCCGTGCGTGGTGAGCTACAACTTCCTTTCCGGCAAGGCCAAGGACATCCTAGCGCAGACCGAGTCCTTGGGCCGCGTCATGCTGGCGCAAGTCCGGTTCCAGCACGCGGGACATAAATAGATGAGCCTGGTTTCCTCGGAAGAATCAGCCATCACGGGCATCAACGTCACGCCCTTGGTGGACATCATCCTCGTGGTCCTCATCATCTTCATGGCCACGGCACCTCTCATCCACAGCCGGGCCATGAAGGTGGATCTGCCCAAGGCCTCCCAGCATGAGAAGGCCGCCACGGAGGCTCTGCAAGTCACCTTCAACGCCCAGCACGAGATCTTCCTCTCGGGCAAGCGCATGACGATCGATGAGCTCGGCCGCACTCTCAAATCCCTGGCCGCTTCCTCCGATGTGAGAGTGGCCTTGAAAGCGGATCAGAGCATCCCCTATGGAGAGATCGTGGGGCTCTTGGATGCTGTGCGCGCCGCCGGGGTGCGCAAGATCGGCCTTGAGGTCAAGCCTAAGTAGATGAGGCAGTGGTTTCGCGAGAGGGACCTTTTTGAGAAGTGCCTCGTTGTCTCCTTTGCCGCCCACCTGCTGATTTTCCTCATGGTGGGGCTTGTGTTCCGTCCCTTTTCCCATCTGCCGCCGGCCGTGGAAGTGGACCTGACGATCCCCATGATCGGAGGCGCTCCCGCCAAGTTGGGAGCGCCGAAGACCCTGGTCCCCGGGGCCAAGGGTATTCCGCTTCCGGTGGAATCCAACACGCCGCCCAAGGTCGTGGAACAGCCACCGCCTCCCAAGGACTGGGTGATGCCGGGGCCGCAGACCAAGGTCCTCGACAAGCCGGCTCCTCCGCCGCCCACGCCGGGCGGCACGTCCGAAGGAGCGGGGACCGCGGCCAAGACAGGCGGTATGGGCCTGGGGGCGGACGAGGGAGTGCCCGGCGGGATCGGCTCCGGAGGGTCCGGACTCCTTCAATTGCCCAGGCTCTTGAACCGCGACGAGCTGTTGGAGAATCTGCGGCGCTTCTATCCAGAATCCGAGCGCCGCGTCGGGCATGAGGGCTCCGTGCTGGCGACCCTGCACATCGGGGTGGACGGCCGGGTCGACCCGGTCGAGATCGCCCATTCTGCCGGTCCGGCCTTCGATGCCGCGGCCCGGGAAGTGGCCCGGCGCATGCGTTTCTCGCCGGCCTTGAGCCGCTACGGCCCGGTCGCGGTCAAGATGAATCAGGCCATCATTTTCAAACTGCAAGATTAGATGAAAAGAACCGGGGGCATTTTCCTCGTTCTTGGGATGATCCTCGCGTCCGTAACGACCGGCACGGCCGCCACTTGGAGAGCGGGCAACGCCATGGGTTCGGCGCGGGTCTATCAAGCGGCCACCCTTCTGCCCAACGGCAAGATCTTGGTCTCTGGGGGCCAAGATGGATCGGGGACGGCCCTTTCCAGTTCGGAACTTTACGATCCGGTCACCGGCCAGTGGGCAGCGACAGGGTCCATGAGTTCAGCGCGATATCGCCACACGGCCACGCTCCTGGCCAACGGCAAGGTCTTGGTGACGGGAGGACAGGACAGCTCGGACAATGCCCTCGCCGGTTCGGAGATCTACGACCCGACGACTGGCAGCTGGTCCTCGGCGGGCTCGATGAGCGCCGCGCGGGTCCGGCATGCGGCGATCCTCCTGGCCGACGGCCGATTGTTGGTCGCGGGAGGCCAGGACAACGCCGGCAATCCCCTCTCCAGCGCGGACCTTTACGATCCCGCGGCGGCCCAATGGTCGGCGACGGGCGCGATGGGCTCGAAGCGTTATTTCCATGCCGCGGTCTTGCTGGCCAACGGCCGGGTTCTGGTCGCGGGCGGGGAGGGAGAGTCCGGCTTTCTCGCCAGCGCGGAGGTCTACGATCCCTCGGGGGGGACGTGGGCCGCGACGGGCGCGATGACCGTGGCGCGGCGCTATCACTCGGCCACGCTCCTAGCCAACGGCAAGGTCCTGGCCGCTGGCGGCTTGGACGCCGGGGCGAGCGCCGAGCTCTACAATCCCTCGGCGGGGACCTGGGCGGCCACGGGCTCGATGAGCGTGGTGAGGCTTTTCCATGCCGCGATCCTGATGCCGAACGGCAGGGTGCTGGCGGTCGGGGGAAACGACGCTTCCGGGACGGGCCTTTCCAGCACGGAGATCTATGATCCTGGCGCCGGCACCTGGGCTTCGGCGGGCTCGATGAGCGCGGGGCGCTACGACCATAGCGCGACGATGTTGGCCAACGGCAAGGTCCTGGCAGCGGGTGGGCAGAATAATTCAGGAGCCAGCATCCTCTCCAGCGCGGAACTCTATGATCCCGCGCCGGGCTCCTGGGCCTCGGCGGCCGCTTTGAGCAAGGCGCGTGCCGGCCAGACCTCCACGTTCCTGCCCGCGGGCAAGGTGCTCGTGGCCGGAGGGTCGGGCGACACGACGGCGGAGATCTACGACCCCTCCGCCAACGCGTGGACGGCCAGCGTGATGAAGGCCGCGCGGCGCAATCACGCGACGGTCCTTCTGTCCAGCGGCGCGGTCCTGACGGCGGGAGGCGTGGGTTCCTCCTCGGTCCTGATGAGCGCGGAGATCTACGATCCCACGGCGAACTCCTGGGCGCTGACGGGCGCCATGATCTCCTCTCGAGCCTACCACACCGCCAGCCTGCTGGCCAGCGGCCTGGTCCTGGCCGCGGGAGGGCAGGACAACTCGGGCGGCGTTCTTTCCAGCGCCGAGACCTTCGATCCCACGACGAACGCGTGGACGGCGACCGGCAGCCTGGCTTCGACGCGGTCTTCCCACGCGGCAGCGCCCCTGGCCAATGCCCAGGTGCTCGTGGAGGGCGGGCGCAACGATGCGGGAACGGTGCTGGCTTCCGCGGAGATCTACAGCTCGCGCCTGGGCACCTGGGCGTCGGCAGGCGTGATGAACACGGCGCGCTCGACTCACACGGCGACCTTGCTTTTCAATGGCCAGGTGCTGGCTGCGGGCGGCCGCAATTCCTCGGGCAACGCGCTCTCCAGCGCGGAGCTCTACGACCCCGTGGCGAACTCCTGGTCCACGGCGGCCCCCATGAACACGGCCCGGCTCGCCCAGGCCGCGATGCTCCTGCCCAACGGCAAGGTCCTGGTGGCGGGAGGCCAGGACAGCGCGGGCAGCGCCCTGTCGAGCGCGGAGATCTACGATCCCGCGGCGAATTCCTGGACCGCGATGTCCTCGATGAACGTGGCGCGCTCCAGCCCCACTTTGACCCTGCTGACGAGCGGCAAGGTCCTGGCGGTCGGCGGCAACAGCGCGTCCTCGGAGCTGGTCCCTTATCTGGAATACGATTACGCGGACGTCTTACCCTCCCTGCAGCCGGCCATCGCCAGCATCTCCCAGAGCCTGACCGTCGCCAACAGCGTCTCTGTGACCGGCTCGAGCTTCACCGGCGTGGGCGAAGGTTCCGGCGGCAACGGCCATCAGGACTCGCCGGCCGATCTGCCGCGCGCCTATCTGCTGGATGTCCAGGGAGGAGGGCTGGTGGATGTCTCCACTTCGATCTACACGCATTCCTTATCGGCGACGGCGCTGAGCTTCGACGTTCCCGCAAGCCTGGCCAAGGGGTATTATTATTTCTGGGTCCAGTCCAACGCCGTGCCCTCCACCTTCAGCGTGGTGAGGGTCCTCTCCCCCGCGCCGCCGGCGCCCGGGGCGCCGACGGGCACCGCTTTAGGCATCTCCTCGGTCTCCTGGTCTTGGAGCGCGGTGGCCGGGGCCTATTCCTACAATGTCTATACCGCCACGGGCGCGACCTTGTTGGCTTCGACGACGACGACCTCCTACTATGAGACGGGCCTGGGCACGGACACGGCGGCGGGGCTGCAGGTCGCGGCTGTCAATGATTCCGGGAGCAGCCTGCTGAGTCCGTCGGCCACGACCTACACCCTGGCCGCCCCTCCGACAGCGACCTTGGCCGTCGTCCTGACGAGCGCGAGCGCGCAGGTCCAATGGACGGAGCCGGCGCTTTGGGCCAGTTCCTTCAGCGTGGCGCGCTCGACATACAATGGCGGGTTCGTCCAGGTCGGCCAGGTTGGAGATGTCTCCCAGTTCTCAGATTCGGGCTTGGCCGCGGCGACCACCTACTATTACCGGGTCCGGGCCCTCAATGGGGACGGCCTGCCCACGGATTACGACGCGGTCAGCTCGACTCGGACCTATGCTCCGGTGCCAGGCGCGCCGGCCTTGAGCGCGGTCACGGTCTCCAGCGGTTCCGTCTTCTGGTCCTGGGCGGCTGCCGGCGGGCAGGCGGACACGGTCCGTCTCTTCACTTCGACCGGCGCCTTGGTGGCTCAGCTTCCCGGCACGACCACCACTTATCTGGAGACGGGGATCTCCACCTTCACGCTTTCTTCCCGCTATCTCCAGGCCGCCAACCCCAGCGGACAGGCTTGTTCGAGCACAGCCACCGTGGCCACGCCTCATTTGACCTCCTATGCGGCGGGCCTGTCTTCGAACACCTTGAGGGGGGAGACGGATCCCAAAAAAGAGCTCGACATCCCTTCTCTGGATCTGAGCGCCGCAGCGGTCTGGATCGTCACGGAGGATCCGGTCGACTATCCGCTCACCAGCCAGACGACCACGTTCATCGCCGCGGCCAATAATGCTTTGCCTGCCGGCGCGCGCGGGCCGTCGGGCGCGATGGCGGAGTTCATCCTGGCTGTCAACGACGCCCGCTCCACCGGGACTCTGACGAGTCCTCTGACGCTGAAGCTTCCCTACACGGACAACGTCAATCCGGGCTTCGTGGACGGTGTCTCGCCTCCCGCGCGCGTGGACGCCCTCCAGATCTACTGGCTCAACGAGACGACCGGGCTTTGGGAACCCGTGCCGGGCTCCAGCGTGGACCAGACGAACAAGGTGGTGACGGCTTCGGTGAGCCATCTCTCCATCTACACGGCCCTGAGCGCCGGGGCCGCGGGGGATCTCTCCGGCGTCCGGGTCTATCCGGTCCCCTATCGGCCCAACGGGGGCAGCGCGGACCAGGGACTGCCCTATTCCTCGTCCAATCCTGCTTCCGG
>JAHFCF010000008.1 GCA_023249645.1 Elusimicrobiota bacterium | reverse complement strand
GCCCGCACGGCTTGGGATGCTATAAAAGGAAGGATGAAGATCAGAGCGGTGAACGCCGCCATGCGGGTTCTGGGATTCATGGCATTCTCCAGGAGTGCGCCGGTCCGCGGATTTCCGCGGCCTGCCCTAATATATACCCTGCATTCGCCCTTCTGTCAAGGGCCAATCCTCTTTTTGCCGAATTTTAATGAAGCGGGCCGCGCGGCTTAAAAAATACGGAAAATACGAGAAAGCCTGGCACCGAACTCCGGATTTCAAGGCCTGGCCGCATCAATGCGGCCGATCACGGTGGCAAAAAATTCCGGCGACCAGACTTCCACGGCGCGGCGGTCGCGCACGAAGGGCAATGCTTCCTTGCGGGCCGCATCGATGTCGAGGCGCTCGACGGCTGAAGTCAGCAGGCGCCTGAGCTCGGCGAGATTGAGCGGGGCGGACTGCGCCCAATCGCCGGAACGCCTCATCCGTTCTTCCAGATGGGAGAGGCTCACCTGGGGATAGTGACCCGCATACCAGGCCATATCGTACCAGTCGCGGCCCTTGACGCGATTTGCCCACCGGCGACACAGAACGGCATGCAGCTTGCCGGCAAAAAGATCGGGCAAGGAAAAAACACGCACGGGAAA
The DNA here is from genome assembly GCA_023249645.1 of Elusimicrobiota bacterium. Taxonomy (GTDB): domain Bacteria; phylum Elusimicrobiota; class Elusimicrobia; order UBA1565; family UBA9628; genus UBA9628. The sequence continues at coordinate 105,946 of JAHFCF010000008.1, read as the reverse complement.
CGGTATGGGCTGCAGCACGTAACGGGTTTGCGTAGAGAAACCGCCCGGCGGATCGGTGTCCACTTCGAGCTTGATCCTCAGCTGCGCTCCGGGATGCGTTCCCCGAGACAAGGACTCGTCCGCCTCGATGCGGCCAAGCTCGCGAGCCGCGTTCACCTTAAGAACGGCCGATTCGATGGCCCCGGAGCGGGACTCGACGCGCCGGTCGAAGGAGGGCTCAAAACCAAAACCGCTGATCTCCCGCCGCAGCGCCGCGCCATAGCCTTCGAGCGAGAAGCCCGGCATCGGCCGCAAGAGGGAGAAATCCAGATCCTCGGAGTAGCGGTCCAGGCCATGGAGCATGCGCAGCGCGGTGCCGCCGTAGAACGCCGCATGCTCGAAGAATTTGGCGCGCCAGAGCCCCAGCAAGGCGAGCTGCTGGAGGATCTCCCGCAAGGCATTGAGATACTCCTCGCGCGTGCGGCATTGGTGGCGCTCCAGCAGGCTGCGGATCGCTTCATGCATGGCGCGAACTCCTCAGCTTATCAAGGAAACGGAGGAGGTTCACGGTCTTGGCGGAACCGTAGGCCCGGCCGACGGCCGCCAGACGCCCGGCGTCGAGGGATCTCAGCGCGCCTTCATCGATGCGCAAGTCCTCGAACAGGTAGGCGGCGAAATCCCCGACGCTCGCCCCGGCAAAGCGCTTGTCCGTCCAGACCTTATCCGCCAAGGCCTTTTCCGGCGACGCGATCATAAACGGAACCGTTGCCTTGGCTTCAAGAAGGATGCCCGCGCCGTAGCGCGACGGCGACAGGCGCATGTAGCTAAAAACCCCGAAAGGCGTTTCGAACGCGCGCGACCTGCCGGTCGTCACCGACGTGACGGCCTCCACGCGCTCCGGGATCAAGCCGTGGTAACTCAGGGCGCTCTCAAGACTGACATAGGAAGGGCCGTAGATGAGGTTGGCAAGCTGCTCTCGGACGAGGGGCTGCCTGCGCCAAGGAGCGGCGAAGACATAGAGCCCCTTCTTGACGCGGATGATCTCGCCCGCCGCCACCAGCCGGCGGATTCGGTCTCGCGGTTTGCGGTAGTCCCGAAGGACATCCAGAAGGACCTGATAGTCAAAAACATCCTGGGCCGCCGTCTCCCTGATACGGGCAATCTCATTCATCAGTTTTTGTGCGTACTATGTCCATGAATAGTGGACATACTATGCTATATATTAAAATCCATGTCAATCCGAAGCAAGAACCCTAATCCTCAATAAAATTATTCGAAGGGACGAGGATTGGGACGGGGGAGAATACGGAAAATACGGGGAGGCGACCCCTTACACGGTCCATTTCTCCGGCGGCGCGGAGAGAAACTCCGCGATGGGAATGCCTTGCCCCCCCACCAGCAGCTTCCTGTGCGGGCCGAATTCCTTGCAAAACCGCGCCATGCCCGGCAGCGAGTGCTTGCGGCGCGAGCTGGTGACCTCCAAGGCCGTGAGACGACCCTTGCCCTTGATGATGTAATCCACCTCATAGTTGGACTCGCGCCAATAGAAGACCTCGATTCCCGTGCCCAAGAGCCCGTTGACCAGATGAGCTCCGACGGCGGACTCGACCAAGCGGCCCCAGAAATCCGGATTTTTCCGAGCGGTTGAAAAAGAATGCTCGCTGCCGCTCGTCATGAGAGCCGTGTTGAGCGCGAGCAGCTTCGGGCTTGAGCCCCTCTGTCTGACGCGGCTTCCGGAATACTTCTGAAGCCCCGTCAGCATCCCCACGCCGGAGAGCAGCTCCAGATAGTGCGCGAGGGTCACCGTGCTGCCGGCCTCTTGGAGCTGGCCGAGCATCTTCTGATAAGAGAGGACCTGGGCCGAGTAATCGCAGCCCAGCCGGAAGAGTTGCCGCAGAAGGGCCGGTTTATCGATGCGCCTCTGGAAAAGGACATCGCGGGACAAGGTGCTCTCCACCAATGAATCCACGATGTAGCGCCGCCACCGTTCCTCATCAGCGATGAGCCCGGTGCCGGCGGGATAGCCGCCGAAATAGAGGTATTGTTCCAGCCCCAAGCCAAAGGCCTCCTTGATCTCGCTGAAGGACCAGTGCGGAACGCGGATGATCTCAAAGCGGCCGGCCAAACTTTCGCTCAAACCCTCCCGCACTAAAAGCGGAGCCGACCCAAGCAGAACAACTTTCAGGGCCGAGCCGCAAGCGCTATCTTCGTCCCAGCGAAGCTTGACGATCTCGGACCATCCCGTCACCTTTTGGACCTCATCGAGCACGAGCACGGCGCCCGGAGAGCCGGCCTCTTTGGCCCTGAGGCGGCCGATGTCCCATTGCTCGTCGATCCACGCCGCATCGCGCGCGGACGCATCCGCGCTCGCATAATGGAAGGCCACGCCGGCGGCTTCAAGAGCCTGCATGATCAAAGTGGTCTTGCCGACTTGGCGCGGCCCGATCAAGGCCTGAATGAATTTGCGTGGTTCCCTAAGACGATTGAGAACCGTTTTGAGGATATCTCTTTTAAAATTTGGTGTCATATTTTACTCAGTATACTGAGTAAAATTGCTCAATGTCAAGAATTGATTTTTTTGTAAAGATAATTTAATAAGTCCGGATCAAGGTCGAGCCTGAAAAACCAAATACTGTTGGATACTGGCCTGATCGCTGTCCGATGAGGCCCATGGGGCAGGGTGCCCCCGGATTTATACTTGTCAAATATGTCAGATAAATGCTAAGTATGGTTACATGATTCAACGCCAGTTCTGGCTCAAGCGTTGCGAAACGGCGTGGCTGCAAGCGCCCATCGCCTGGCTCTCCGGCGTCAGACGCTGCGGCAAGACTGTTCTCGCGAAAGCATTCGGCGAGGATCGTTCTTTGTATCTGAACTGCGACCTGCCGGCCGTTGGGGACATGACGCATGATCCGGCGTTCTTCTACCGGAACTGCGGCAAAGAGATCGTCATCTTTGACGAGGTGCACCAGTTGAGCGATCCCAGCCGCCTGCTCAAAGTGGGAGCGGACGAATTCCCAAAGCTCAAGATACTGGCCACGGGCTCATCCACGCTCGCGGCCAAGAAGAAGTTCCGAGACACGCTGACCGGAAGAAAGCGGCAAATCCATCTTCTGCCGGCGCTGTGGGACGAATTCGCGGCCTTCGGCGGCGCCTCCCTGCATAAGAGGCTTTTTCATGGCGGCCTGCCGCCGGCGCTGCTCGCCCAGCGCAAGGATGCCTCCTTTTACCGGGAATGGACGGACTCCTTTTTCTCGCGCGACATCCAGAAGCTCTTCGGCTTGCGGGACTACGGCAAATTCAACCTGGTCTTCGAATACCTGATGAAGCAGAGCGGCGGGCAGCTGGACGTATCCAAGGCCGCCCGCGCGCTGTCCATCAGCCGGGCCACGATCTCGAACCATCTCCGGGCCATGGAGATCACGCACGCGATGACGGTCCTGCGCCCTTTTCACGCGGGCGGCAGGCGCGAACTGGTGAAGATGCCCAAGGTTTACGGCTTCGACACGGGCTTCGTGAGTTTCTTCAAGGGATGGGACCCGCTGAGAACGACGGACTATGGGCATCTCTGGGAGCACCTCGTCCTGGAATGGGTCCAAGCCAAGCTCCCTGACGCGAGCCTGCTGTACTGGAGGGACGCCTTCGGAAGGGAAGTGGACTTCGTGATCCCCGGCAACCGCGACGCGGTCGACGCGGTGGAGTGCAAATGGAACCCGTCCGAATTCGATGGCGAGAGTCTCGCCGCTTTCCGCGGCCTGCATCCGGACGGATCCAACTTCCTCGTGTGCCCGTCGGTCGACCATTCTTACAAGAAACGCGTCAAGGGAATGGAAATCACCGTCTGCGACCCTTCGGGCCTTGCGCCCTGACTATCAGAAGAAGCCGAGGGATGGGACGGGGAAGAATACGGAAAATACGAGAAAGCCTGCACTCGGTCGGCCAAAGCCTTCGCTAATTCTTTGGCCCAGCTCCTACCTTTGGCCAGAGTTTGTCTGTTTCTGAAAGTCCTTTTACTTCCCCACTAATGCTCTGCTCTACAGTATTCAAATTCTGATAAAGGCCCGATGTGGAGAAGAGACCACTGGCACCCACAGGCTTGAGGACATCGGTCCATGCCTGTTTTAATTGCTTAAGTTTCTCTGTTTTAGCCGCCGCAGGGTCACAGCGTGCCACATTTTTACACAAATTATACCCTGGGAGCGTCATCGATGGCGGCGATTGACACTGATCCTTATGGGGACATAGCGCTTGGTTCACCCAAGCTATCTGACCATGCAACTCTTCGATCTGCTTATTCGTACTTGCCAAGTCGGTATTGATATCCTGCTTCAGGGTCGCCAAATGGCCTGCGAGTTTTTTCTGAAGCTCCTTATCTGCTTTTGCATAGGCTGCAAGAGCATCATACTTGGACGCATCTGGGGAGTTCTTCAAGGCTTTATCTTCTTTTATCCCGCCGGCAACCCCCAACGCTGTATCAACCGTTCCAAGCCGTGCCCCAAGTTCGCCGAGCTTGCCTTCCGCCTGTGACAAATATCCATGCTGCCCGACTTGCGAATAGCTGTCTGAATACCTCAGATATGGATCCATCCAAGATTTCCAGGAAACCAATTCGACCACTTCCCCCGCCTTGCCTGCCGGAGCATGCGGAGCAGTTGGTGTATAGACCTCGGGCATGTCAGGGCCGTCTGTCGCATTAGCGACCAGCTGAAGCCCTTTCGCCCCGTCGAGAGTGGCCCGAGCCTGCGCAATAACCTTATCCTGACCGACAACCTCATCCGCCGCCTGATGAAGAAGCTGAGATATATCCTGCGCCCTTTGAGAAACCTCCCTTAATATATTAGCCGCTGATCCCATATTGCGCCGCATAGAATCCCATTGCCCGATAACTTTTGACTCCATGCCGCTCTGGGTCGTCACTTCTTGCTTCATATCTTTCTCTATACTATCCAAGTTCGCTTGCGCCTCAGCACTGACACCGATGCCCGTAGTCAGCGCCGACGGGTCCCCTGTCGGCCCAGGGCTCGACTTGTCCCCGCCGCCTTTCTGACAGTTAGCCCCCATCAATTCAGTCGGCTGAGTCGTATTAGCATTATTCGCCCAAAGACAATCTTCACCATATTTATAGTCTGAAGGACAGGCATATCGACAGTACTTTTTCACTTTATCTTTGCTATCGCCTCCCTGACTACCACAAAACTTCGCAACATCATCATCCGAAATAGGTTGATCTGCCTTCGCAGAATAGAAGGCATAACATTTCCACTGATCCCCCTTCCCTTTCGTAATATCCGCCGCATACTTCCCAGCCTCTTCCGTGATCTTCTTCCACGGCGTCATGATCCCTTCCTTCATCACATCCCTCATCAGATCCGGCCAAAATTCCTGCTGCTTCTTGAGCAGGTCGTACTTCAATTCCCTCATCTTCGACTGCCAATCCTTCTGCGCGATGAACTCCAAGGACTCGCCCACGTTCTTCGACCCCTTATCCTGATTTCCCCCCGCGCCCTTATCCGCCCCGCCGCTGCCACCCTCCCCCTGCCCTCCGCCGAATCCCGCGTTGCCCGAAGGCATGGCCTGCGCCGCCGCGTTGCCCAAAGCGTCGGCCGAGCCGGTCCGGTTGAAATCCTTGCCCGCCGCGGCCGCGGCGGCCTTTAAAGCCTCCATGGCGGCGCCGCTCGCGTTCTGCGGCCCGCGCGCCACTCCATGGAATCCCGGCGCGGAGACCGATTGCAGCGAGTTGCTCCCCGCCGCCCGGTTGGGCACGTTGCCCGCCGAGATGGGAGGCAAAGAATAGCTCCCCCCGCCGCCGCCCGAGACGGCGCCCAGGCCGCGCAGGGAACTGGTGATGGACGTCTTGGGAACGGGCAGGCTGGCGGATTTGGTCGCGGCCGAGGCTCCCTTGGCCGCCGCGTTGGCAATGGCGTCCTTCCAGTCCGTGGGCTCCTTGGCGGCAGGAGGCGTAGTCGTGGCCGTGGCCGCGGGCTGCTGCTGGGCGCCGGGGCCCATGACCAGGGCGGAAGGGTCGCGCACGTTCAAAGGGGTGATCACATCGGTGCCGCCGCCGGCCACGCCGCCGGGAGCCAGGCCGCCGACTCCGCCCTCGTAGGGCGAGCTGCCGTCGCCGAAGCGCCCCGAGGCCTGGAAGCCCCAGCCGGGCTTAAACGAACCCGAGTCCGCGTTCTCCGGGCTCATCAGGAAATGCTCGGCCAGGGGCGCCATGAAGAGGACTCCCAATCCCGCCAGGATGAAGGCCAGATCCTTCTTCTTGAACTGCTTGAGGCGCTCCACGAAAGTCAAAGTCGAGGCCAGGCCCTTGATCTTCACTTGGGGCCTCTTGGAGTCCTTCAGCGTCGGAATCTGGGGTTTCTGTTCCATAGCGAAGATAGTGTAGTACGCACCCCCCGCCTTGTCAATAGCGCGGGCCGGCCTTTACCAAAAATTAACGAGAGGGTGCCAGGGGCAGTTGCCTCACCGCCGTCAATTTCGTTTGATATCGTTATGTTGCCGAAACAGAGCCCGCCTGCGCACCCGCCCATGGCGTCGGAATTCACTCTGGCCCTCTCGGCTTGGGAAGGCCAGTTCCTTGAGTTTAAAGAATCTGTCTCGGATTCCCTGGCGCGGGAGTTCGTGGCGTTCGCCAATTCGACCGGCGGGCGCATTTATGTCGGCGTGACGGACGACAGGAAGGTGAAAGGCGTCGCGGTCAGCAACCGCCTACTTTCCCAGGTCCAGGACATCGCCCGTCATTGCGACCCACCCGTAGCCATCCATATGGCCCCCTTCAAACATGGAGGGCACGAGCTCCTCCTCATCGAGGTGGAGGAAGGCGCGCATAAACCTCACGGCTGCTCCTCGGGCTATTTCCTTCGAACCGGCCCCAGCAGCCAGAAGCTCAACCGGCATGAGCTTGTCGAGTTTGTCCGCTCGCTTGAGCCCGTCATCTTCGAGCATCAAGACTGCCCTGATTTTCGGTGCCCTGAGGATTTCAACGAGGAGGCGTTCCGAACCTTTTTGCGCGAGTCCGGAGCATCCCCCGGATCGCTTTCCACGGAAGACCTGCTCATCAACATGGGCTGCGCGCGGCGCCAGGGGCCGCGATTGACGATCAACAACACCGGGGTCCTGTTCTTCGCCAAAAACCCGTCCAACTTCCTCCCCCAAGCCCGCGTGGCCTGCGTCCTTTTTCAGACGCCGGAACGCCTGCACATTCTCGACCGCAAGGACCTTGAAGGCGGCTTATTGGAGAATCTCCATCAGGCCGAGGTTTTCCTTCTCAAGCATCTGCCGGTGCGCTATGAAATCCGGGGCATGGACCGCATCGAGCATCCGGAATTCCCGGCGGCGGCTCTGCGGGAGGGCTTGGTCAACGCTTTCGCGCACCGCGATTACTCGGTCAGGGGAGGAAACATTTCCATCGAGATATTCCCGGATCGGGCGGCTATCGTCAATCCTGGCGGCTTGCCTGCGGGCTTGCCGCCGGAGGATTTCGGCCGGCGCAGCATCCGCCGCAATCCCCTCATCGCGGACCTGCTCTTTCGGGCGAACAAGATCGAGCGCACCGGAACCGGCATCGGGCGCATGCGCGATCTGCTGGCGCAGGCCAAGTGCGCGGAGCCGGTATTCCACTTCACTTCGTTCTTCGAGCTTCTCCTGGCGCGCCGGCTCGCCGCCGGGGGGCAAGTGGGGGGCAAGTGGGGGGCAAGTGGGGGGCAAGTCAGCTCCCGCGACCGGGTCATTCTCCAATTCTGCAAAACTCCGCGATTTCTTAAGGAAATCATGTCGGAGATAAGCATAAAGAAACGGGATCATGCCATGCCTGGCATAAAGTCTTTGATCGCGGCCGGACTTTTAGCTCCGACAGTGCCTGCCAAGCCCCGCAGCCGCCTCCAAAAATACGCGACGACGCCATCCGGCATCGCTTTTCTGGATATTTGATCACAGGGCGCGTCAGCATTGCATAAAATTCCAGCGGGGTATTTGCAATATTCAATACAGCGGATTTTATGTTGCGGAAGAAGCAGCGGCAGATTACTCCCAGTCTTGGCGCGGACGCCCCGGCACCGGCTTGGGCCTGAGACCTTCCTGCCACCAGGCATAGACCGCGCTGCGCGCGCAGCCGATCCTTCTGGCTGTCTCGATGGCGCTCACCCCCCGCCTGAACAGGACCAGGGCGCGGCGACGCCGGTCTTCCAAGGTTTTCTGGCTGCCATGAGGTCGGGACATGCGAGAATTTTACACGATGTCCTATTACTTTTCAAAAAGTAATAGGACATTTTCCAATTAAGACATGCGGGGCGGTGCAGCGGCAACGCTAACGGGGCGACAGACCGCAGTCAACGGCCGGGCAGCCGTCCGACGCGGTCAAGGGGCACTCCAGAATGTGACGGCAGCGCGCGTCGTTGTAGGACTGGCAGGCCTGGCGGACCTGCTCGGCCGGCGCGTTGCCCGCGGCCTTCTTCGCGTAGTCAGCGGAGAGGCGCTCCTCCAGGGGACCGTAGCGCTGGTCGGCTTGGCGGCATTGGAGCACGTCCGACTCGGCCTTTTGAGCCTCGTCTTCCAGGGCCGGGATGCGCACCACGGAAGCTGGATCCACGGCAGGAGATGCCGGTGCCGGGCTCAAGCGCCCCTCCTGGCTGCCGTCATAGACCAAACCCGTGCCCGTGGCCGCGCCCTCGACAGTCCGGCGGCGGGCGAGCTCCCCGTTCTTCCTCCCCCAAGCCAGCTGGGCCACGGCGCGGGGACCGTCGACCGCGAGGTTGCTCGCGAGGACCTTATTGAAATCACGGGAGAGCTTCGCGGCCCGCTGGGGAGCGATCCGGCCGGAGCTGCGGCGCAGGGGCCTGCCCTTGGAAAAGCCGGGCGTTTCCACGCTTTGCAGCGCGCTGGCCACGGCCTCTCCCCGGCTCTCGGCGACCGAGACATTGCCCGGCAATGCCTCCTCCAATTCCACGCCCCGGCCCAAGCGCCGGGCCTCTTCAGGGGTCAGGATGGCCGTGACGGACTTCACGGCCCGCACGGCGCTGACCACGCTCGCGCGGATGAAGTCCAAGGAAGAGGGCGCGCCAGGACTAGAAGGGACAGCCGTATTAACCCAAATCGGCTGCTTGTTTTTCTTGGCAAAGACCGGTCCGCTGCCGCCAGGCCCGAAGCCGAAGAACCCCGGCCCGGCCACGAGCACGAAGGTCACCCCGGAGGCGGCCATCACCAGGGCCAGGACCCCCGCGCGCGCAAGCCAGATTTTTTTCATGGGGTCAGGTCTTGATTTTTGACTGAAATCAGCGGCCGGGAGCGCTGGCCTGCCAAGTGCGCTCTTGGAGCTGCTGGTGATAATAGGGGATCAACACCTCGGCATCCTTGCACTTGATGCATCCAGGCTCGCGGCACTCAGACAGATGCTTTTGCTCGCACTCTATCTGCCTGCCGTAGAAATTTTGGAAAGATTCATCCGCTCGACGCGCCCAAATTTTTTCCACAGCGGATTCCTCGTTCACAGAACCCTCCCACCCTGAGCCAACTCCAGTTTTTGGATGCGCCGCTCATGGTCGTCTATCTCAGTTTCGACTTTCATCAAAGTATCCCCGCGAATGAGGTCTGCCTGCTCATAATGCTTCGCAATCCCGGAAAAATCGTCTATGGCCCTCATGATGCGGTCAAAATCATTCTTAGTAGCCAGGCCGGAAATCTTGTCGCTTACCTCATCGATTTTAGATAGGGTTTTGACGACTTCAACGACAACGCGCTTGATGTCGGCCTTGGTCGCGGGCTGATTGTCATTGTCGGCCATGCATCCATAATACCATGTCCCGGAAAAAGCGCCAAGGGCCAAAAGACCCAGAGACGTCTAGGTCTTTGGGCGCAGGGAAATGCTGATGCGGCCGCCCCACAAGCCGTGAGCCTCGTGGCAGACACGCGCGCCGCTGTGGACCGCTTTCCAAAATCCGTCCGCTGGAGTCGGCGACTTGGCAGCCGGATCAAAGGATTCCTTCCATGATGAAATCTCTGCATAAATCTTGGCCTTGCGGGCCAGGGCGCCTTCCAGTGTCTCCACGACGAACATCACGCCGCCCTCAGGGACATCGGGCAATCCCGGAACCCGGCACAAGGAGGACCAGACAGCGCCGGCCAGCACCACGCCCTGACCGCGCCTGGAGAGGAAATCGCAAGCGCAGGCCAGCGCAGACTCGCCACCGGGAAAGGACCCGGCCAGGCTTTCGTTCAAAAGCTTCAGACCCAGAAGAACCGCCGTGCGGCTGGCAGGCGCGTTGGCCAGAATCGAAGGAAACATCAAGGGCTCGACGCCCGAAGGCCCTTGGCTTAAAAGATCGGCCTTGAAGCGCAACTGACTTTCCAACTCGCCGGAGCTCTCCAGCACAAGCCCGATCTCCTCCTTATCCGCCGCCTCCAGGCCGGCATCCTTGAGCGCCTGGACCGCCGCGATCAAGGCATAGGCCATGGGCTTGTCCACGAAGCGCAGGTCCTTGTCAGGCAGAAGCGACTCAGCCAAAACCGCTGGATTTGGGTCTCGCGTCACGGCCATGCCTGTAATCACCAGTCTCGGGGCAGGCTGAGGCAAAGGAACTTTACGCCTCCCAGGCTTGGCCAAGGCGATGACCGCATTGGCACCGCCGAAGGCGAAGCCGTTGGAGAGGATGACCTGCGGATCGGCCTTCCGCGGCCCATCGGCCACATAGTCCAGGTCGCAGTCCGCGTCGCCCGGCGTGAAATTGATCGTCGGCGGCAGCATGCCCGTGTCCAGGGCCAGACAGCAGGCCGCGGCCTCCAGAGCCGTGGCCGCTCCCATGGCATGGCCCAGGTGTCCCTTGATCGAGGAGATCGGCGGCACGCGCGGCCCGAAGACCCGCTTCATGGCCGCGGTCTCGGTCTTGTCATTGGCCGAAGTCCCCGTGCCGTGGGCGCTGACGTAATCCACGTCCTGAGCGCTCAGTCCGGAATTCTTGAGGCACTCCTGCATGGCCCGGACCACGCCGTCGAGATCCGGCATGGTCACGTGAAAGGCGTCGGAGCTGACGCCCCAGCCCAGCATCTCGGCGTAGACGCGCGCGCCGCGACTCAGGGCGATGTCCATGTCCTCCAATACCAGGATGGCGCAGCCCTCCGCCGGGAGGATGCCGCGCCGGCCCTTGGAGAACGGCGCGCACATCTCGGGCGCCACGGCCAAAAGGCGGTTGAAGCCCGCGTAGGTCATCTCGTTGAACACGTCCACGCCCCCGGCCAGCATGGCGTCAGCCTGGCCGCGGACGATCTTCTCGAAAGCAGAAGCCAAGGCAAAATTCCCGGCGGCGCAGGCGGAAGTGATCAGGACATTGGGGCCCTTCAATCCCAAGGCCCGCGCCACAGCGGCCGGGATGGCGCCGGGGAAATGCGGGAATGACTCGCGCATGAGAGCCTCGACGCTGCCGCCGCGCACCTGGCGGGCCAGGGCTTCTTCGATGGCGACGGATTCGCCGGAGGTCGTGCCCAAGGTGATACCAGCGGACAAAAGCCCCCCTGCATCGCTTAAAGCTTGTCTGGCGGCATCCAAAGCATAGGCCAAAGCGCTGCGCTCCGCGGGATCCTTGACCTCGCAGCCCCGGTGCGTGCGATAGGCCTCTGTCGGAAAACTCTTGACCGGCGCGGCGCCGGACTTGCCGCACAGCAGGGCGTCCCAGAAGGCCGCCTTGCCGCGGCCGACAGCCGAGACGATGCCGAGGCCCGTGATCGCGACTCGCCTGGAGGTCATGCTTTTATTGATTCAAAAGTTCGACCATCCGAGCAACGGTCACGATATGCGTACCTTTATAGCGGCTAAGCGCCAGCAAATCGCCCTTGTCCCCTGTCACCAGATAGTCGGCATGCCCCTCCTGCGCCATGGCCAAGAGAAAGTTGTCGTCAGGGTCGGGCGAAATTTCCACCTTCGGCAGATGCCTGACGATCTCAGCCAAAAGCCGAATCTCATTGAACATGGCCCCGGCGGCGGCAGACTCCAGGAAAGGGCGAAGCCGCGGATAGCGTGTGACCCGACGGAATTCATCGAGCTGCTCCTCGCTCGATATCAATTCAAACAAGCCAGTGCGCCAAGCCTGGTAAAGACGATCCGGCCATCCGCCCGAAGAGATCAAGGCGCTGACCAAAACATTGGTATCCAGAACGACACGCATCAGGGTTGACGCTTGAAACGTTCAGCTCTAACCGCGACAACCGCCTCGTCAATGGCGGCTTGCAGCTCACCCGGGGGAACATGCGCATTTTGGGCCTTGGTCTGCGCGGCGACTCGATCCAACACCCGCCAACGGACAGCCTCTTCCACAAACTTGGAGAGATCACCCTTGCGCTTGCCTTGCTGAGCCAGATAGCACCGCAACGAAATATCCGTATCCTTAGAAACACTCAATGACCAGCGAACCATGTTCTCCATTTTTTTGCCCCTATTTGAACATAAACGCTTATGTGTATATAAGTATACTATGCCTTTTATAACTTGTCAATGCCACTCGGCCGGCTTGCCCCAGAAAGACTTGCGGCCGACGGGCTGATGGGGGACGGGACGCTCCTCCGCAGGCCCCACGAGCGCGTCCCAGCCCTTGGCCACGGGCAGACGCTTGAAGAGCCTCGCCATCCGGGCGGCCTGTGACTGCTCGCGATGGAAAGCCTGCCAGACGAGCTCGCTGCCTTGCGCCAGCTCCTGCGGGCTCATGCGCGCGGGCTTAAAGACCACGTTCTCGGCGTTGTAAAGCGCCCAATCCTCGTGGAGGAGCCTGTCTTCCTTCTTCATCCTGTCGAAAAATGGCGTGCCTGGAAAGGGTGTCAAGACCGTGACCTCGATCAAGTCGAGCTCTATCTCGAGCAGGAAATCCACCATGCGCTGGAAGATGTCCGGGCCGTGCTCCTCGGCTCCCAGGGGGATGGTGCCCTCCACGGCGATGCCGTGGTCGTGCAGGCGCTTGACCCTCTCGCGGATGATCGGCGAAGGCCCATAGATGGCCTGATAGACGTACCAGCAGCCCGCGCGGGCCGCGAGTTTCAAGATGTCGGGCTTATCCGAGATGGGATGCGAGACCCAGGTCTTGCCCAGGCCGAGCATGGCCTTGAAGAGCCTCCTCTCATGGGCCTCGTTCTGTGTGAGGGCGTTGTCCACGATGTAGAGCTTGTCGTTGTCCAAGGCGCGCATCTCCGCGGCCACGTCCTCCACATCGCGCATGCGATGCCTGTGTCCGGTGAAATAGGGCACTTGGCACGGGAAGCAGCCGAAGCGGCAGCCGCGGCTGGTCTCGAGCAGGTCCGCCATGCGCATGCCGCGATACGCGTAGGCCTCATTTTTCAGGAGATCACGACGGGGAACCGGGATCTCCTCGGGCTTGACCGCGCCGCGCCGCCGGTAGAGGGGCTTCAAGCCGCCGCTCCGGGCATCGGCGACGACCTGAGGCCAGACTCCCTCGGCCTCCCCGGCCACGACCGCGTCCGCGTGACGGCCGCACTCTGCGCGAAGGCATCCTGCTGAAAAACCTCCGATGACGACCTTGACCCCGCGCCGCCGGTATTCGTCAGCGATGGCAAAGGCCCGCGGAGCCTGGCTGACCAGCATGAGGGAGATGCCCACAAGGTCCGCGTGCGCGTCGAAATCCACGGGCTCCACGTTCTCGTCCACGAGGCGTACCTCGTGTCCCGGCGGGGTCAGGGCCGCGGCGACCGTCACTCCCAAGGGCGGCAGGACGAAATGGGTCTGGAAGCGGAGCCTGGGCCAGGAGGGGAAGACCAGCTGGATGCGCATCTGGCGCGGGCCTTACGCGTCTTTGGGCCAGTGCTTTTTGACCGTCCGCACGATGCCGCCGAGGTCGTCCATGCCCGGGAGTTCTTCTTCGGGGATGCGGACATTGAATTTCTTCTCGACCGTGGCCATGATCTGCAGGATGTCCAGGGAATCTATCCCCACCTGGGTGCTCAAAGACACGCCTTCCCGGATATCCTCCGGCTTGACCTTGACCTTCTTGCGGGTCAAGACGTCCAGGATGAGTTTTTGCGCCTCGCCCCGCACCGCGCCTTCGTCGAACTGAGCCATGAGCCCTCCATTCACACCAAGTCCAGGCCGGACCAGATCTGACGGCCGCGATAAAGTCCGTAGCCGTAATAGAGAAGAAAAAGGCCGGGAAGAAGGGAAATCCAGGGCGTCAGCCAGCTCCTGACGAGGATGAAGCGGACGATGCGAAAGAGGGTCCAAAAGACACTCAGTCCCACCAAAAAATCAACCAGCAGCTGAAATGTAAAAGCATCCTTGCGGGAAAACCTTCGGGCAACGCGAAGTCCACCAAAAACGAACATCCACACAAAATGGGCGATATACGCGTGATTCCATTGGCGAACTGTGACGATCAGATTTGGGAATTTCCCCTGGCTATACAGAGCGGCAAAAATCATCAGACCCCAGTGGAGAACTCCAGCGACACCGAAGATCCATCCTAAACCTCGGCGTCGATCCGCGAGAGAAATGAATGAGATCAGGTTCTCCGAAGAAGTCTCGTTTGATTCTGACATGGCCGAAATCATAATATCAGATTGGTCGAAATGGGACAATCAACGATACGTAAACCCTGGAGCTATTATCTTTACGATTTAGCCGCCCTCCTTTTTAACGAACGAGTACTGAATGCTGCACTCAGAAAAACCATTCCGATATTCCTTCTCATTCCTCCCATGCGCCAGAATATCCAAGCTAACATGCGTCGGGTATTTTTTCACACACACAAGCGCGAACCAAGAGATGAGGAGCTGGCCGCCCTCCTCAAGGAGATGGAGCCGCTGTTCGCGCAGAGGATCATCAACTCTTACGCGCTGCCAAAAAACCCAGAAGGCTACTTAAAAAACTCCGAGCTAGAGTTCGTGCCCGCGCTCCAAGACCTGCTCAAAGAGGGCCGAGGCGCCATCCTGGCCACCCCGCATTTCGGCGACGACGGCATGATCTACGGTTCCCTGGCCTGCCTCGGCATACCAGTCACGGTCATGGTCAACGAAGCGCGCGGCTACCAATGGGCCAGCGAGATCAACAAAAACCTGCATTTCATCGGATTGGGCGAGGGCGCGATGAAAGGCTTGAAAGCCCTGCGCAACAATGAGACGCTGCTTCTATACGATGACATGAATTATTTTCCAGAAAGCAGGCTCACGAATTTCTTCGGCGCGCCCTTTCCTCCGCCGCACGGAATCGCGCGCATGGCGTTGACCGCGCCGGCGCCCATCCTGCCGGTCTACTCGATTTTTGAATCAGGACGCTGCCGCATCCTCAATGACGAACCGATCCGGTCAAGGCCGGATGCCTCTCAGGAGGAACTCGAACGGCAGCTTCTACTCTCCATGGAACGCTTCATCGGACGATATCCAGCGCACTGGCTCATTTTCCATCCTATGTGGGACCTGGCGGCATGCCGCAAGGCCTGGAGTCGCCAACTCAGCGGCATCGTATTTCACAACCGCATGGATACGCCCCGGCGGTCTTGACAGGCTCGTTAAGGTCTGTTACATTGAGGCTATGGCCATCAGCATCGAAGAGTCCCTAAGCCTACTGGCCTCTCCGGAAAAAATCTGGCCGATCTTGACTGATGTCCCACGCTGGTGGCAAGAATTCTATGACACGGAAGCGACCTACCCGCAAAACGTAGGCTGGGGCGGTCCCTTGCGACTGGTGAGCGGCGCAGGCCTTGGCATGCGCTTTGCGGCCTTCCGCGGGACGCGGATGCTGCAGTCCATGCAGGTTACGGAATGGACCCCCCCCACACGCCTCGCATTGCGCTCAGACCCCTGGGATACTGCAAAGGAAGAATGGCCAAGAACAGCAAAATTGATGAATTTTGGCCACGGTCAGTTTTCGCAATTCTTTCTAGCCTATCCACAATGCCGATTTTTTCTTGGCTGCGACTTAACATCAATCTCAGCAGTTGAAACCCGCCTAAGCATGCGCTTCGAATTCAAATACCTCCATCCGTTCTACGATTTTCTTTTCTGGATTCCGGCCAGAAACGCCCTACGCCAAGGCGTTCGCCGATTCTTACGGAAGTTTCCACAATTTCTAGGGAATTAGCTTCGATCAACACCAAGGTCGCAAAGCTTTTATTTTAAAAATGATCCGACCAGGATCGTAAGACCAGCTATTATTTCCCCCACCCGAAGCGGCACGACCGTTATATCTGCGGCCGCACTTCCAACTTCCTCAAACTGCAAAGCTATGCATGCTATCGCCGCAGTTATAAGGCTCACCGCAGACGCGAGATACACCCATCCGGACTTTTCGAACACATCTCCATTGGGCTTTCCTCCCTTGGCATTGATGTGCTCCCCCAACACGATCATCCTGATCGCCTCTCTAAGAGCATAGATACCCATCAATGCAACTATGCCACATATAATGATAGTAGCTGCATACCCAGAGCACCAATCCCATGCCGTCATATAAACGGCCACCAACATGGCAATAAGACCTCCTATAAGAATCATGGGGATTTTCCCATGTAATCCTGTGGCTGTATCTACATCATCCTGCCACGGCGTCACGTTACCCCCCTGCTGCAGAGGCACGCACGTCTTCGCGGCCTGGTTGCAATAGGTGCCGGCATCGCACGTGCTGCAGTCAAAGGCGTTTTCTCCGCCGCCCCCGCCGATCTTGTTGGGATCCAGCTTCTTGTCCGTCTCGGCCGCGGGCGGCGTGCCCCCCTTCTCGTCATGCGTATCCCACTGGGTGGAGGCCGGCTCTTTCTTGGTCTCCGGGGTCTTGCCCCCATACATCACCGCGTTGTAATCCTGCATACCGCGCAAACGGGCGAGGGTCTTAGAATCCTTGGTCTGGGCGCGCTTGAGGGCCATGGTCGCGCTCTTATTGAGATTCATCTTGGTCAGCGTCGCCTTCGCGCCCTTGGCGCTGGGTGCCGCGCCGAACTTATTGAGCACCCCGCCCTGATTGCCGAAGGTCGGATTTTTTCCCGCGAAGATGTCGCGCCCGCCGAAAGAGCTCGCGAGGTTTGAAGAAAGCTTGGAGCCGCTCAGATTGTGCTCGAGCTGGTCCTTCCTCTCCTTCTCCTCCTGCGTGCTCTGCACGCCCTCCTGCTTCGCCATCTGGTCCGGCGCCATCTTCTCCTCGGCCTTCGACTGCGCCTGGGGCGCCTGCGGGTTCTCCCAGGCGATCTCGCCTTGGGCCGCCTTGGCCGCGTAATTCAAGGCCGTGGACTCCTCGGGCCGGACCTTGCGGACTTTGACCGTCACGCTCGGCGCGGAAATCTGGGCTTGCCCGCCAACACCGGCGCCGGCGCCGACGCTCATGGCCGGCGCGAGCGAAGCGCTCTGCATCCGGTAGATGACGGCGGCGGTCCCGCCCAACATAAAAACGGCGACGGCCGTGACCGCCACTTTGCCGGCGGTGGTCGCGACAAGGCCGGCGATGAATCCCCCACCCGAAGACCCTGCCGCGGCTCCGGCTCCCGCGCTGGCCGCCGCGCGCGCCGCTCCTGCGGCCGGCTGGGCCATGCCGGGAAGAGGCGAACCCGCGCCCTTGGCGCCTCCCCAAGCGAAACCCGATTTCTTCTTTTCCTTGTCCTTTTTCTTCAGCTCCGGGATATCCATGCCGGGCTTCTCCGGCTTGGGAAGCTCGAAATCCTCTTTCTCAGGCATGGGGTCCTCGGACTCTGCTCAGTGTAGCCCTTGATATGGATTTTGTCAATATCCGACGGAAAATTTAACTATATTTTTACGCGCCAGGAGGATAGGAGGCTCGTTCTTGTCAGTCACCAATCAAGGACCCCAAAGGCCCAGGCTCACGTAGGTCTTTTGGCCCTGGGCGCCTTTTCTGGGACATGCTACCATGACTCTATGGCCGATCTAAAAAATCAGAATGACCGCATACTCAAACTGCTCGAAAAGATCAGCGAGGACACCGCCACCCCTCTCACTCAAAAGTCAAGGCCTGACCCCAGAAACCACGCCGTCTCCCTTTGCGGCAGTTGAAAGCTGCTATTTATTTTTGATATATTGTTTCCAGATTGAGACTCAAAATGGAAGTAATCAGCCGATTTCTGCAATCCCCGGACAGAAGCTTCTTCTTGTTCGGCCCCCGCGGCACGGGAAAATCCACCTGGACGCAGGCGATTTTTAAAGGCGCCCTGCGCATCGACCTCCTCTCCGCGGAAGCATTCCGAAGATATGCCGCCAGGCCGGAACGGCTCAGAGAGTTGATCGAAGCGAATGCCCGCGTCAAAGAGATCATCGTCGATGAGGTCCAGAAGGTCCCCTCTCTGCTGCCGGTGATCCATGCCCTCATCGAGGAAAAGCGGGGATTGATCTTCATTCTGACCGGCTCAAGTTCGCGCAAACTCAAGCGGACGGGAGCCGATCTTTTGGGCGGCCGAGCCGTGGTCCGAGCCATGCATCCATTCATGGCCGCGGAACTCTCCTCCCGATTCAATCTGGAGAGAGCCCTAAAATACGGGCTGCTCCCCTTGGTTTGGGAGGATAAGGACCCGGACGACGTCCTGCGGGCCTATGCGGCGCTCTATGTGAAAGAAGAGGTTCAAGCGGAGGGTCTGGTCAGGAGCGTGGGGAATTTTTCCCGTTTTCTTGAAACGGTCAGCTTCTCGCAGGCCGGGGTTTTGAACCTCAGCAACGTGGCGCGCGAATGCGAAGTGGAGCGCAAAACGGCGGAGGGCTATCTCGGCATCTTGGAAGATCTGCTGCTGGCCTTCCGGCTGCCTGTTTTCACGAAGCGGGCCAAACGCGCGACCTCCGTCCACCCTAAGTTTTATTTCTTCGACGCCGGGGTCTTCCGCTCATTGCGCCCCTGCGGCCCTTTGGACCGCCCCCAGGAAATAGACGGCTTGGCTCTGGAAGGTTTGGTGGCCCAGCACCTGCGGGCCTGGAACGCCTACGGAGGCAACCGACACCAGCTCTCCTTCTGGCGCACGCGCTCGGGGGTGGAGGTGGATTTCGTGATCTACGGGCCGGAGGGCTTCTGGGCCGTGGAGGTCAAGAACGCCGACCGCGTGCGCGATGAGGATCTGCGGGGCTTGAGGGCGTTGCGCGAGGATTATCCGGAGGCAAAGGCGCTGCTGTTATACCGTGGCGGCGACAGGCTCAAGCGACACGACATTCTTTGTCTGCCTTGCGAGGAATTCCTGCGAGGGCTCGTTCCCGGCAAACACTTGGCGGCCTGACCCCGCGAAATCCCTGACTGCTTGTGTCTTGACGCGCTCTTGCGCACCGCCTGCCCCGCACGACTGACGGAATACGAAAAATACGGGAAGCTCCGACCCCGGCCTAATCCCAGCGGCCGTCGTTGTACTTGCGCTCACCAACATTGTTGCTGTAGAAGATGTCGCTAAGATTGCCGGCAATACTGAATCCTTCGAACCAGTGAACAGCCGTCAAATTTGGCGTATATCTAGGCACCTGAACGACTAAGGGGTCGAGTTCCTCCCCCCCTGCCGCCTGCAGTACCCCTGAGGCATGCTTCATCTCTGCCAGTTGGGGAGAGGTGTAATTATACCCAGGCAACGGAGTTGGCACGGCCTTAGCTGCTGCTATATCAGCAGGAGATGTCCCTGTTGGAACTGAAGTCGGGAGATCCATGGGCTGCAGAGGCGGACGCGTCGGCAATTGCGCCTGCGGCATTGGATTGTCGAAGACGGGCGGCTTTATAGACTCACCGGCAACCTGCGGCTGTGATGCTGCCGCACCCTGCGTTGCTTGTGCTGGTTGCGACGCTGGCGCTGCTGGCGGCGCCTCTGAAGCCGGTGCTTGCCCTTTCGGAAGATTAGGCCCCGCTTTAGCCGCGTCCTGACTCCCCATATCTTGCCCTGCCTTTGTAGTCGTCGCCTGATCTTTCTGCGTCTCCTCCGGAGCAACCAGGGCTTTGTAGCCGGTATAAGTCGTCAAAGCACCCATCAGGGTGAAGATGGCGCCTTCGACCGTGCGTCCCATGCCCACGACCATCAAACCAAGGAAAGTCATGATAACGCCGACGCCAATGAGGACTTTGGCCAAGATGAGCGTCAGAGGCCTGTTGTGACTGGCGAGAAAAAGCGCGACGCTCAGCGCCAAAGCGATGTAAGACAGGACCTTCAGCATCCGGAAATACTTATCCGTCGGATCCACGCTCGACCCCGGCATCTTGACGCACCCGCCCGCCGAGGAATTGATGTAGGTCCCGTCCGGGAAGAGCGCCTTGCAATCGTCCGGCCCGTTGTCGGCGGATGCGGCGCCCCCCATGCTCCCCGGACCCAGAGGATTCGGCGTGAATTTTTCTCCAGCACCCGTCCGTTCCGCGCCCAGCCTCATCCCCGAGCCGCCGATGATATCGCCATGCCCCATCTTCTCGCCGAAAGCCGCGGCGGCCAGAGATTCGCTGGTCTCATTGGGCCCGCCGATCTTCGTCTGCCTGGATTCCTTGGAGGACTTGTCGAGCTGCGTGCGCGCCAAGGTCGAATGTTTCCCGCCGACGCCCACCGCCCTCGAGCCATGGCTGACGCCATGGCCCTGGGGCTGCGAGCCCATGGCGATGAGCTTGTTGGCAGGACGCTCGAAGGCCGGAGTGTCGAAGCCGCGGCCAACCCCGCCGGCCAGGCCCCCACCGTTGGCCAAGCTGCCGAAATCCTTTCTCAGATCGCCTAATTTCTTTTCAAAAGCCTTCTTCTCCTTGTTCTGTCCAGCCGCGAGAGCCGACGCGGCCGCGGGGTTCGCGGCAGGAGCTGCCTGTTTGCTGAACTGCGCCTCGGAGAGAGCCTTGTCCGCGGCCTCGGCCCGGGCGCGGGCTTCCTCCTTGGCCCTGGCTTCGCGCTCAGACGCGGTCAAGCCGCCCACAGCGACCATGGCCAGGCCGCTTTGTTCCGCAGGATGGGCTGAAGGCGTATGGATCACGACCCTCTCCGGCGGCTTGGGCTTCTCGGCCTGAGCCTTGGCCACCGGTCGGGGCCTCCTAACCGCAACGCTAGGCTTGGCCTCCGGCAATATGTATTTACCCGCGGTGTAGGCGCCCACGCCCAAGGAGCCCATGAGGGCGACGATCGCGATCTTGCCGCCCATGGAGGCAAGCGCGATGGACGCGCCGGCCTTGGGCGCGCCGAGAGGGGTCAAAGGCGCAAGCACTTTTTCGCGACGCTTCTTGTCGCGCTTTTTCAGCTTGAAGTCAGGGATCTCAGGAACGTCCATTGTCCTTTTCCAACAGCGTCCGCCCGGCCTGCGTCAATTCCCACCTGCCGCCCCTGTCAGGGCCGACACGCCTTAAGAAACCTTCCCCCTTAAGCTTTCCAATGATCACTTCAGTTCTTGTATGCCCCAATCCGACTGTCTTTGACAAAACCTCGATGGTGATTGTGGGGTTGCCACCGATCAGACGAAGTATTTTCTCCCCACTCTTCTCCCCACTCTTCTCCCCACTTTTCTCCCCACTTTTACGGGCAGCGCTCACAAGAGAATATTCCGGCGACCGATGGAACACCGTCCTAAAAAAGCCGTCTATCTCGAAATCTGGTTCCTGAAGGCCCGCCGCGACCATCGCCTTTCTCATGCGCTGGATGCCCGTGCCGGCGCGCTCCACCTTGTGCAGCCGCGCGAAGAGATCCGCAATGAGCTCGTTGCGCCTGACGGAAACACCCTGGCCCAGAGCCTTTTTCTCCAAGCCCTTGGGCAAAGCGCCGGGATTGGTGATCTCCACCCGGTCGTCAAAGACATCGACACTGACCTGGGTCCCGGTGATGCTGTAATCGCGATGCATAAGGGCATTGACCACGGCCTCGCGCAAAGCCTCCAGAGGAAGCTCGTAGATGTCTTTTCGATCAACGCCCCTGATCTCGCTTCTGACGTTGATATGCCTTTCCATGAAACGCATGGCTTCCTTGAATTGCGTGAAGAGGTCGTCGCGCACGTCCAGCCTGTCGTAGATGTGGACCCTGTCCGTGCCCTTGAAGGCAAGCAGCGTCATCTGCGCCTGGGGAAGGAAGTCATGGACCTCCTTGGCGAAAAACAGGATGCCCACGTTCTTGACGGCCTTCTCACCGGCGACTTTCAGGCTGCGCAGGAAATCGGCCGTCGCCGTCTTGCCGATATTGAGGGCCGCCTCCTCAATGAAAGCCCGCACCTTGGGCTTGGATATGTCATCAAAACGGAAGCCCCTGGCCGCGCGCTCCTCGAAGGGCATTGGGTCGTTTTCCCGGAACATGATCCGGACTTCCTCATGGCTCATCTTCTGGGTGCTGCCGTTGAGCCGCCGGAAATAGCCGCAGCCGCAGCTATAGGGCTTCTCGGCCCCTTCCGGAACCTCGACGACAACCATGCCGCCGACATGTGCCGCATGGACGACGATGCCCGGCTTGCAGTTGCGCGCCAGGCTGTTGATGCGCCCCTTGAGGTCATTGGTGAGCTTCTCACCCAGGACAGTCCCGTCATCACGCACCCCCAGAAAGATCATCCCGCCCTTCGTGTTGGCGAAGGCGACGATGTCCTCATCGATCCGGGAGGTGTATTTCTCCTTGAATTCGACGCTGAGCCCCTCGCCCTCGCGGATGAGGAGCTCGACAGTCTTCAAATCCATTGCGGTCTTCATGAGAGTCTCAGTCAAAAGTCAAGACCTGACCCCAATGATTTCACAATGTTGACGGATGATGGCCTTGAAATTCTCGCTGATATCGTTGAAATCAAGGACATCCACCTTCATCGGGAGATCAGACTCGGAGAAAGCCAGCTTCAGATCCTCAAGCCTCTTCCAGTCCAGCTTCTTATCCGACACAAGAGCCAAATCCAAGTCGGAATACTTCTTGGCCGAGCCGTCGACCCGAGAGCCGAAGACGCGCACCTCGCATTCAGGGACATGCTTGGCCAAGAGGACCAGGATGACGTCTAAATGCTTCTTCTCCAGATCAATCATCGGCTGTTTTTTGCAGTTTTTGGAGGAGATGTTTTGCGTCCTTGAGCAACGGCTGGGCTTGCGCGTACACCTTCTCAGCCGCCCTGTTGTCGTAGGTGTGCGCGGAGATGTTCCGCGCCGCGCTGTAGGCAAACCAATTCTCCGGGTCCTCGATGAGCCCGCAGCGAGCCGCCGTGCGGAAAAGCTCCTTGCGTGTCAGAGGCTCTTGGGCCTCCTGCGGATTTTGATTCTCGGAGAGCCAGCGCTGGATGAACTTCCAGCAAAGCTCGTAGGTGAATTCGAAATTCTGGATGACACCGGCGCGCACGACATGCTCCTGGTCCGTATGGATGGCGCCCTTGATCATCGTGGACGCGACTTTGAGCGCCCGCTCCAAGGAGCCGATCGCCTCTTTGAGACTGCTTAAGTCCAGCGCCATGATGCCTCCTCTCCAGTCTCAGTCAAAAATCAAGACCTGACCCCTTAGGGGTACTACTTATATTTCCAGGCCTCGGAGTCGGGGTTGTAATGGCCCTTACTGGGGTTGTTGGCGTAGCCAACAGCAAGAGTTTGTGCCAGACTTGTACCGGCTGCCGTTGCCCAAGCCTGCGTCTGCGATAATATTCCTTCAGCCTTCGCTGCACCTGCCGCTTCTGAAGTAGCACACAAATATCCGGCGATAGCAGTACCAATTCCAAGTCCGGTGAATATGCCACCCTCTATATTGCGCCCCATACCCACAAGCATCAGACCCAGGAACGCTTCCATGGACCCGATTGCACAAACTATCCAACTTAAAAATTTAACTACTGGCTTTAAATGAGGCCAGAAACTCAAAACAAAGATGATTGCTGTAAGACACGCCGCAACAATAGAAAGAATTTTCAACAAATTAAAATACTTATCCGTCGGATCCACGCTCGACCCCGGCATCTGGACACACCCGCCCGAGGGCGAGTTCATGTAATACCCATCCGGAAAAAGCGCCTTGCAGTCATCCGGCCCCGTGCTTTCCGCGCCAGAGCTCCCTCCCCCCATGCTCCCCGGTCCCAAAGGATTCGGCGTGAATTTCTCCCCCTCGCCCGTCTGGGCCGCGCCCAGCCTCATCCCCGGCCCGCCAATGAGTCCGCCCTCCGTCGTCTTCCCGTTAAAAGCCGCCAGCGCATGCTCAGAGCTGGTCTCATTGGCCCCGCTGATCTTCGCCTGCCTGGATTCATGATAAGCCTTCACCGCCTGATCGCGCGCCAAGTGGCCTTTCCCTGCCGCTATCGCAGAATGCGCAGACGCATAGGTCGAAGGCGCTCGGTTGCCGGTCATGGCCACGAGCTTGCCCGCCCCGCCGCCGCCCTTGAACGCCGGCGTGTCAAAGCCCCGGCCCATGCCGCCGGCCATGCCCCCGCCGCCGGCCAAAGACTTGGACATCTCGCCGAATTTCTTGCCCAGGCCCTTTTCCCTGCCTTTATCCTTGTCCTGGCCTGCCGCCGCCGCCAGCATGTCCGCCGGATTGGGCATCTGCGGCGCGGCCTGGGCCTGGCTCGCCTGCGCGTCCTCCTTGGCTTTGGCCTCGGCCGCGGCCTTGGCCTTGGCTGCCTCTTCCTTGGCAAGGGCCGCGCGCTCCTCATCGGTCAGGCCGTCCAGGCTGCCGGAGACCATGGCCAGGCCGCTCTGGACCGAGCGGTTATCGCTCTGGATCGTCTGGGCGGCCTCCTCCTTCTTCTTTTGGGCCAGGACCGCCGCAAAAGGCTTGGGCTTTTCAGACTCGGCCTTGGCCTGCTGAGCCTGCGGCGGGGCAAGGACCTTGCCCATGTTGTAGGCCCCCGTGCCCAAGGTGCCCACGAGAAGGGCGATGGCGACCTTGCCGCCGATGGAACCGAGAAAGCCGGCGACTCCGCCCGCGGAGGAGCCCCCGCCGCCGAAGAGGCCGAGGAGCCCGGCAGCCGCGGCCTTGTTGCGTCTTCGCCCCACCTTGGCCAGTTTGTACTGCGGAATATGGTCTCGGGCATCCATGGACATTCTCCTCAAAATCCGCTTGCCGTGCTCAGTTTAGCCCCCCGGAGAGGCTTTGTCAATATGAAGGCCCGGTCTTTATTATATTTTAACCGAACAGCTCAGCCAGCCGTTCAGGGAATGCGACCCACCTGCGAAATAAGTTGCATAAGTGACAACCTGGTACTCCGGCCGTTTCTAGACAGCCAGGGGGGTGCGTCCGCGATGGAACGGTCGATCTCCTTGAGCGCGGCCTTGGCTTTGATGGGATCAGCCGCGTAAGGAGCCAGGTAGTTGAAGAATCTCTCGTTGGGACGCAGGTAGCGGTAGCCCAGCTTGGCGGCTGTTGCGCGGGCGGCGCGGCGCCTGTGCGCGTACACCAGCCCGCCGTCATCGAAATACACGCAGGCCCAGTCCGGGTCGTTGTCCAGATACAAGAGGCGGTCGTCGGGCCTCTGCTGGAACACGAGATAGTCGAAGTGATAGACCCGGTCCAGGGCCTCGAAGCCCTCGCGCCGGGAGATGCGGGCGATGGCGTCCATCATGACCGCGCCGTATTCGAGACTGCGGCCGTCCACGAAGACCTGACGCTGCGGCCCCAGCCGCCAGATCAGGTAGCCGCCGATGATGTAGTCGTTGTACATGCGGCCGGGGAGATCCTCGCGCTCGATGAAATCGCACACCCCCGAAGCCCATTCCTTCGTGATGGGGTTGGGAGATATCTCGCCGGGATAGACCCACTGGATGAGGCTCGGGCAGATCAAGAGCGAGGCCAACGCGAGCGGAAGGAAGATCTGGGCCGCGCGCGCGGGCTTTTCTTTCCAGAAAAGGACTCCGGCGGCCAGGAGGTCCGGGACCGTGATGAAGAAGGCCAGGGGCACGTTGCGCGCGCTGCGGAATCCCGCCACGAAGGCAAAACCCACGGCGAGGATGATGGCGATGGTCCTCTGAGCGCCCTTGAGCCGGAAGCCGGCGAAGATGAGGCAGGCCGCGTACGCGCATTGCAGATCGAACTGCGGCGTCCCGGCGGCCAACGGCTTCCACTCCAGGACCCAATGCTGGGCCGGGTCGAACCAGGTGCCCAGAAGCTGCGTGAAGATCCTGTAGCCGTGCGGATTGACGAAGCAGGCCAGGAAGGCCAAAGCTCCCAAGCCCGCGGCTTTGACCGCTGTCTTGAAATCCCCGGACCACAGATAGGAAAAGGCATAGACCCCCATGATGATGAGGCCCACCACGCAGGCTCCGCCGTGCAGATTGGACCAGAGCAGATGGATGAGGATGAGCGCCGCGCCAGCGGCCCATGGCCGTCTCGCGCTTAAGAAGCGCGGCATCAGGGCCCGACAGGACAGCGCGAAGAGATAGTCGAACATCTGCGGCCGCTCCATGATGCCGGTCGAGGCCAGGGGCAGACCCAGAAGCAAAATGGCCATCGTGGGCAGGCCGGCCGAGCCTCCCAGGACGAAGAGGATGGCGAACAGCGCTGCGGCCAGGGACTGGCGCAGGATGAAGAGGCCCATGGGACCGCCCCAGGACCAGGCCTTATAAAGGAAGACCTGGGAGAGCCACTCGAAAGTCACCCAGGGCTTGCCCGCCAGGACATAGGAGAAGATGTCCGTCCTGGGGACCGCGTGGTGCTGGCAGATCCACTGGCCGGTCTTGAGATGCCACCAGATGTCCAGATCCTCGATGGGCCGGGAAGTCCAGAAGACGGCGAGCGCGACCAGGCAGAGCCCCGCGGCCAGAACAAATATGCGCGAAGAGAAGACATCCACGCACCGGTCCCAGATTCGCCTCTCCACGACGGGGTGCAGTGCCATTGATATGTGACTGTGTCCGGACACAGTTGGACGCTACGATGCAATGCAGTATAACAAATGCGAGCTTATCCCTAAACTCTCTTCGCCCCCTCCCTTTCCCAGCCATAAATTTTCCATAATGAAGGGATGCGACCCCCCCCAGCGAAGCTGGCTCTCCTGGGACAGCCGGTCGCCCACTCCCTCTCTCCGCGGCTCATGACCGAGCTCGGGTGCCTGGCCCGCCGCAAGGCGGCGTATCGGCCCTGCACGGTCGCGCCGGAACGCCTGGCCTTCGCCGTGGGGCTTCTGCGCACGGCCGGATTCGTCGGCGCCAACGTCACGGCCCCGCACAAGATCAGCGTCATCGCACACCTCGACCGCCTGACCCCCGAAGCGCGGCGCATCGGCGCGGTCAACGCCGTGAAGATGAGCCGCGGCAAGCTCGTGGGCCACAACACGGACGCCGCGGGCTTCGCGGACGCCCTCGGCGAGGCCGGCTTCTCGGCGAAGGGCTGCGAGGCCCTCATCTTCGGCGCCGGCGGCGCGGCCCGGGCCGTGGCCTTCGCCCTGGGGCGCCTGAAGGCCCGGGAGGTCTCGATCTGCGCGCGCCGGCCTCAGCGCGCCCGCGCGCTGGCGCGCGACATGGCCGCTCTCTTTCCCAGGACCGCTTTCCGGTCCGCGCGCCCGGCCGCCGCTGAATTGGCCGTCAACGCCACGCCCTTGGGCCGCTTCCCCCATGACCGCTCGCCCGCGCCCGCCTCTTGGCCGGGCTGCCAGCTCGCTTTCGACCTCGTCTACGGCCGGCGCACGGCCTTCCTGCGCCAGGCCCAAGGGCTCGGTGCCCAGACCATCGACGGGACTTCCATGCTCGTGTTCCAGGCCCTGCGCTCCTGGGAATTCTGGTTCGGCCCTCTCGGAGCCGAGCGCCGCGGGCTGTGGAAAAAACGCCTCATGAGGAAATGGACACGCCCTTGAGATCCAAGAACATCCTGGTCCTGCACGGCCCCAACCTCAACCTCCTCGGCGAGCGCGAGCCCGAGGTCTACGGGACCATGACCCTGGCGGCTTTGAACGCGCTCTTGAGGCGCCGCGCCCGAACGCTCGGCGCGACGCTCAAGATCTTCCAATCCAACGGCGAAGGCCAGCTCATCGACCTCATCCACAAGCACCGTCATTGGGCCCAAGGCCTCATCTTCAATCCCGGGGCCTACACGCATTACTCCTATGCCCTGCGCGACGCCGTGGCCGCCTCGCAGATCCCGACCGTCGAGACGCATCTCTCGGACATCAAAAAACGCGAGCCCTTCCGCCGGCGCTCCGTCATCACGCCGGTCTGTCTGAAGATGATCTGCGGCCTAGGCGCTGGATCCTATCTCAAAGCCCTCGAGCTCCTCGCGCATCGACGAACTTGATCGCCAACCTCAGGGTCAAGGAGATCGTGCTCAGCGCCGGCTTGGACGCCGTCGGCGTGACATCGACGCAGCGCTCGGGAGCGCTCTGCGTCATCTCGGCCGCCGCGTGCTATCTCACCTCCGAACCCGCCGACGCGACGACGCCAGGCCGTCCCCACGGGACCGTGGCCCGCTACACCTGGCGCAATTACTACCGAGACACGCGCGCAAAACTCCAGGATGCCGCCAAGGTCCTGCGCAGTGAATTCGGGATGGAGACCCACTGCCATTGCTGCGCTGCCCCGGGCCGATTGGCGGAGAAATCCATCGCGTCTCAGGCCGGGGTCGGCTATTACGGAAAGAACGGCATCATCCTGACGGAAAAATTCGGCTCCTGGGTCGTTCTGGGCGAGATCGAGACGGACCTGGCCATCGAGCCTGATGCGCCGCTTGAAAAAGACTGCGGCCTATGCACGGCCTGCATGGACGCCTGCCCGACACAGGCCCTGGCCGAGCCGTATGTCCTCAACACGGAACGATGCCTGCAATATTTAATGAACTGGCGCGGGATCCTGCCTGTGCCTATACGGGAGCTCTGGGGCAACCGGCTCTACGGATGCACGACCTGCCAGGATGTCTGCCCGAAGAACAAGACCGTGGCCCCGACGGAGAGACGATTCAAGACAGGCTTTGTGGGCTGCAGCCTTCCGCTCCTGGAAGTCCTCGGCATGGATGAGCCGACCTTCCGCGCGCGCTTCCAGGGCAATCAGCTCGGCGCGCGCTGGATCGACCGGGATTGCATCCGCAGGAACGCGGCCGTGGCCTTGGGCAATCTCGGCGACCCCGCGGCCATCCCCGCACTCGAGAAAAGCCTCACGGATCCCAGCGAGATGGTCCGCGTCCACACGGCCTGGGCGCTGGAGAAACTGGCTTGCACATAGCGCGACACATCCCCTATACTTAGTGCGATGAAACGCTTCATCGTGGGCATCGCCGGCGGGTCGGGCTCTGGCAAGACCACCTTCTCGCGTCGGGTCGTGGCGGAGTGCCGCAAGATCGGCATCGCGGGCCGGATCTTCTCGTTGGACAGCTACTACCGGCCTCTGGCGCACCTGAGCCTCGCCAAACGCCAGGCCTACAACTTCGACCATCCCGACGCCATCGACTTCGATCTGGCCCTCGAGCACTTCCAGCAGCTCATCCGCGGCCGCAGCGTCGAGCAGCCGGTCTATGATTTCAAGACCCACACCCGCCAGCCGCAGACCCTCGCCTGCCCCAGCGCGCCGCTCCTGGTGGTCGAGGGGCTCTACGCCCTCTACCCCCCAGCCTTCCTGTCCCTCTATCAGTGCCGCATCTTCGTCTCCACGGGCATCGCGACGGCGGTTTTGCGCCGCATCGCGCGCGATGTGGATGAGCGCGGCCGCGGCGTGGACTCGGCCAAGCACCAGATCCTCTCCACCGTCTTGCCCATGTACGAGACCTACGTCAAGCCGACCCAGAAGAACGCGCATTTCTCCATCGACTGGGACGGCGAGGAGGTCCCGGAGAAGGCAACCGAGGGCCTGGTGCGCATGGCGCGGGATTTCTTCCGATAAAAAAGAAATATCGACGCATGCTCGAGGGCCTGCCCCACGCACCCCAGGCGCCGGCCGAGTGGTCCGTCTACATCGCGCGCTGCGCGGACGACTCGCTCTACACCGGCACGGCCAAGGACGTTGCGAAAAGACTCGACCAGCATAACTCGGGACACGGCGCGGCCTACACGCGCAGCCACGGGCCCGTACGGCTCGTCTATCAAGAAGACGGCCTCACGCGCTCCCAGG
This sequence comes from Elusimicrobiota bacterium, assembly GCA_023249645.1. GTDB lineage: Bacteria > Elusimicrobiota > Elusimicrobia > UBA1565 > UBA9628 > UBA9628. The sequence continues at coordinate 76,101 of JAHFCF010000008.1, read as the reverse complement.
CGCTCGTGCGCGAGGCTCGCATCAAGTCCCAGAGCCGGCAGACGAAGGAACTCCTCATCGACGGAAAATTGATTTTACCAGCCAAAAAAAGGACAATCTCAAAATCCATGATCCCTCTCCTCTTTTTCCTGTTCAGCCTGGCGGCGCCCGCCCGCGCCGTGCCGACCTTCGTCAAGGAGGACGGCGTGAGGATCGCCTCGGTCACCCTGACGGGCTCAAGCTCCGTCAACATGGCCGGCGCGCGTTTCTATTATGTCCGCGGCAGCACCGCGGTCTATTCCGCACTCACCGCCGACGGCGGCATGAGCTTCACGGAGGACGCAGGCGTGCGCCTGTCCACCTACACCACGCCCCGACTCGACGTCTCCTCCATCACGGCGGTCTCGGTGATGCAGCTCACGAACAACACCTACCGCATGCTCTACTCGGCCGTCGGCTCGACAGGGACGGTCTTTCGCATCTACAGCGCCAGCTCCACGGACGGCCTCACCTGGTACAACGACACGGGCACGCGCGTCGACAACAACGGCGGCGTGGGTTACATCGGCTCGCCCTCGCTCATCAAGCGCTCCAACGGCGACTGGCGGCTCTACTACGTCGCCAACGCCGACGGCGGCACGGCCCAGTCCTCCCGCCGCGTCTTCAGCGCTCTTTCCACGAACCAAGGCCGCGACTTCGCCGCCGGGACCCAGCTGGCAAACCTCAACGGCCAGGTCGGCGATACGGCGGCCATGGCGCGCACGGACAACACGGTGCGCCTCTACTACACCGCTCCCCTGGCCAACTCGACCACCTATTCCACGATCCTGAGCGCCCTGACCACGAGCAGCGACAACAACGGGACCATCTTCTCCCAGGAATCCGGCACGCGCCTCTCCACGGATGCGGCCACGGGGCTACTCTCGGCCCCCTTCCTCGTGCGCTCCACGGAGACCTGGCGCTGGAAGCTCTACTACAACTGGACTCCCTTCCCGCTCAGCGCCACGCCGCCTTCGGTCTATTGCGCCACGGTCTTCGCCCCGGATCCGACCTCCCTGACGCCCAACAACGTGCTGCGCACCGCCGGGACCCAGACCTTCAAGGTCGCGGGAGAGGCCTTCTCCGGCGGAGGCTCGGGCAGCGCCCCCACCTTCACGCTCGACCAGACAGGCGGCAGCCTCACGGGCACTAGCATCGTGCGCACCGACGACCAGAACATCTCCGTGGACTTCACCCTGGCATCCAACCAAGGGCTCGGCTATTGGAACCTGACCGCGGTCAACGACAACGGACAGACCACCGTCCTCAACAACGCCGTCTACATCGACTTCGCGCCCGGCACGGTCAAGCTGACCGACAATCTCATCAGGCCCCGGCTCGGCGCGCGCACGCGCATCGACGTCATGACCAACAACTCCGGCGGCATGACCTTGAAGCTCTACACCATCACCGGCAGGCCGGTCGCGACCATCTACGATACCTCCAACGCCGCGCAAGGCACGACCACGGTCTATTGGGACGGCAAGACCGCCCAAGGTGGTACGGTCGCCAGCGGCGTCTACATCCTGCGCACCCGGGGGCAAAAAGTCGACGCGACGGACAAGATCGTGGTGATCAAGTGAGGACAGCCTTCCTCGCCCTGGCGCTTCTGACGGTTTTCCCGCCGCTGCTTTGCGCCGAAGCGGGCCGCACCGGCGCGGCCGTCCTCACCTTCCCTCTCGCCTCACGCCCCCTAGGCATGGGCAACGCCTTCACGGCCGTGGAGGGCGGGGTGGATTGCCTGGGCTACAACCCGGCCGGCATGGCCCGCCTCGAGAAGCCGGAACTCGAGACGACGTATCTCCACGGCATCGCCGGCGACAACTTCGGATTCGCAGGCTATTCTCATCCTCTGTCGCGCGCGGTCATCACCGGAGGACTGCTCTACTACAACGCCGGCACCGTCGATCTCAATTTCTCCAACGGCACCCAGCAGACGGTCACGGCCGAGCAGGACATGGCGGGCATCGCGGCCCTGAGCGTGCCCCTCTCTGGAGGATTCTCCGCCGGCGCCGCGGCCAAGGTCTTCCGCCTCCAGCTCGCCGATCAGGTCAATGCCTTGGGCTACGCAGCCGACCTGGGAGTGCTCTGGCGCTCGCCTTTGAAAGGCCTCAATTTCGGCGCTTCGGTCCAGAACCTCGGGCCGGACGTGAAATTCGAGGAGGAAGGCGATCCTTTGCCCATGACCGTGCGCTTCGGAGCGGCATACGATCTGAACCTCTCAAAAATGGATTGGTTCAGGGAGGGCGGCTACGGCTTCTCGCGGTTCCTCTTCACCGCGGACGCGATCAAACGCCGCGACGAGTCGGCCCTCCAGCCCAGCGGCGGCATCGAGATGGGAATGAACGTGGGCGATGAGGGCTACGGCGCCCTGCGCGCCGGATATCTCTTCAACCAGGCGCCCGGCTATTTCACCGTGGGCATCGGCTTGCGCCAAGGCCGCTGGTTCTTCGATTACGCCTTCGGCGGCATGAAGGACGACGTCTCCAGCACCCACCACGTCACACTCGGCGTCACGTTCTAGCCGATTTATACAGATTATAGGCCCGCTCAAGAGCTCCGGCAAAACTTTTCTTATCCATATTCCCCGAAGCAATCTCGCGGGTGGCCGACTCCAGTTCATCCTCGCCGCCCAGCACGGCATACCCATTGATTTCCAGAAAAACCAGAGCGGCGGCCAACGCCGTTCTCTTGTTACCGTCGACAAAAGCATGGTTCTGGGCGATATGATAGGCATAGGCCGCCGCCATCTCGAACGGAAAGTCATGGAAGAACACGCGGCCCGCTCCGCTCTGCGGCATGGCCACGGCGGATTCCAGCAACGCCAAGTCTCGTATCCCGACGCTCCCACCGAACGATTGCAGCAGGTCCTCGTGGAAGTCGAGGACTTCAGCCAGGGTCAGGAACTTCGGCTGCACTCAGTCCGCCAGACGCTTGAGTGCGCGGCCGAAGCGCTTCTTCACGACACGGTACGCCTTCTTCACGTCGCTGACCTGATTAGGCTCAGAGATCGGCGAGATGACGAGGTTTTTTCCGTCGGTGGTGATTTCCAACGGGGTCCCTGATGAAATGTGCAGAAGGGATAGAATCGCCTTGTCGATGACCACAGCCTCGCTATTGCCGACTTTAGTGAGGAATTTAACCATGACAGCCTCCGTTATTACATTGTTATTATAACAGTTATAACGATTTTGTCAAGGCCTTGGCGACGGTCGATCCGATGTCGCTCAAATTCTCGATGACCGTCACCCCGGCCTCGCGCAGGGCCTTGACCTTGGCCGCGTGGGTCCCTGAGCCGCCCTCGATGATGGCACCCGCATGGCCCATACGGCGACCCGCAGGTGCCGATTTGCCGGTGATGACGCCGAAGAGCGGCTTGCTCATGCGCTCCTTGAAGAAGCAGGCCGCGGCCTCCTCGGCCGAGCCGCCGATCTCGCCGATCATGACCACCGCCTCAGTGGCTGGATCCTTCTCAAAGAGCTCCAGGATGTCCGTGAAATTCGAGCCGGCGATGGGGTCGCCGCCGATGCCGATGACCGTGGATTGGCCCAGACCCTGTTTGGTCACCTGATCGACGGCCTCATAGGTCAAGGTCCCAGAGCGCGACACGATGCCGATCCTGCCGGGCTTGTGGATGAAAGCCGGCATGATGCCCGCCTTGCATTGGCCCGGCGTGATGACGCCCGGGCAGTTGGGCCCGATCATGCGCACGGGATTACCCGCCCGGTTGGCCGCCAGGATCACCCGCTTGACCCGGGCCATGTCCAAGACTGGGATGCCCTCCGTGATGCAGATGACCAAAGCGATGCCGGCGTCCACGGATTCCAGAACAGCGTCCGCGGCAAAAGGCGCGGGCACGAAGATCAAGGAGACGTCCGCGGAGGTCTTTTTCACGGCTTCGCAGACCGTATTGAAGACCGGGCGGTCCAAGTGGACGCTCCCGCCGCGGCCCGGGGTCACACCCCCTACGATGTTCGATCCGTACTCCAGGCAGGCCTTGGAATGGAAGGTCGCCGCCCCGCCGGTGAAGCCCTGGACCACGATGCGGGAATCCTTATTGAGGAGGATGCTCATCGGGATGCTCCCACGGCCTTCTGCGCCGCTTCTGAGAGATCCTCGGCCGTGATGATGGGGACTTTCGCCTGAGAGAGGATCTCCCGGCCCTTGTCCACGTTGGTCCCTTGCAGCCTCACGACCAAGGGCACGGTCATCTTGACCTTCTTCAAAGCCGCCAGGATGCCCGAGGCGATCATGTCGCACTTGACGATGCCGCCGAAGATGTTGACGAGAACGGCCTTGACCTTGGCGTCCTTCAAGATGAGCTCGAAAGCCTTGGCCACGCGGGCCTCGTCCGCCGAGCCGCCCACATCGAGGAAATTGGCGGGCTTGCCGCCGGCCAGGGAGATCGTGTCCATGGTGCCCATGGCCAGGCCCGCGCCGTTGACCATGCAGCCGATGGTGCCGTCCAAAGCGATGTAGGAGAGCCCGGCTTTCTTCGCCTGCGCTTCGACGGCGGTGAGCTCCAGGTCCTTCCTTTTGGAAAGCTCCGGATGCCTAAACAGGGCGTTGTCGTCGATGACGATCTTGCCGTCCAGGGCCACGAAGCCCCGGTCGGTGAGCGCCAAGGGATTGATCTCGGCTAGGCTGCAGTCATGCTCAATGAAGATCCAGGCCAGGGACTTGACGATGTGGCAGAACTGAGCGGCGTGTTGGGCGCCGATGCCTAAGGAGAACGCCAACCTTCGAGCGGCGTAATCAGGAAGACCGGTCGAGGGATCCACGAGCTCTCTGCGGATGGCCTCGGGCTTCTCGACCGCCAGCCTCTCGATCTCCATGCCGCCCTCGGCTGAGGCGATGACGACAGGGGCCACGGCCTGCCGGTCCATGGCCACGGCCAGATAGAACTCCTGCTCGATGGAGGCTCCGCCCTCGATGAGGACCTCGCGCACCTTGAGGCCCTGGCCGTGGGTCTGATGCGTGGCCAAGGTCATTCCGAGGATCTTCTGGGCCGCATCCTTGGCCTCAGAGCGGGTCTTGGCGAGCTTGATTCCGCCGGCCTTGCCCCGGCCGCCGGCCAGGACCTGCGCCTTGACGACCCAAGGACCTGAGCCCGCCCGTTTCAAAGCCGCGCTCAGCTGCGTCAGGCTACGGATCACCCCGCCCGAAGGCGGGACCGGGATGCGGTGTGCCGCGAAGATCTCCTTGGATTCGTATTCGAGGAGCTTCACGAGCCGCCCTCCTCCGAAGCGTTCAAGACCGCCTGAACGTCGGTCGGCGCTGCCTGGCGCGCCTTGATGATCTGCTCTTCCATGAGCTCATGCAGGGCGGGCTGACGCACGGCGCGGAACACGCCGACCGGGATGGGGCAGTCGTCCTCGTTCATCTTGGAGAGCAGGTAGGCCATGTGCGGGGACTCGGCCTTCTCGTCGTGCACGACTAGGTCCTTGGGAGGCTGGGAGGGCTCGAATTGCACGACCTCGGCATCGAAACCCTTCAGGCGGATGCCCTTGTTGCGGTCCTTGCCGAAGATCAGCGGCTTGCCGTGCTGCAGGCGCACGACCCGCTCTTCGCGCGTGGCCCGGTCCTCGATCGGCTTCCAGGCCCCGTCGTTGAAGACCACGCAGTTCTGGAAGACCTCCACGAAGGCCGTGCCCTGGTGCTTGGCGGCCCGCGTGATGATCTCCGTCATGCCGGCGATGTCCACGGCAATGCCCCGGGCCACGAAGGTCGCCTCGGAGGCCAGGGCCATGGTCACGGGATTGATGGGATACTCGATCGAGCCCCAGGGCGTGGATTTCGTCTTCTTGCCGAACTCCGAAGTCGGAGAGAGCTGGCCCTTGGTCAGGCCGTAGATGCGGTTGTTGAACAGGATCACCTTCAAGTCCACGTTGCGGCGCAGGGCATGGATGAAGTGGTTGCCGCCGATGGAGAGGGCGTCGCCGTCTCCCGTCACGACCCAGACCTGCAGGTCCGGATTGGCGCATTTGACTCCCGTGGCCACGGGCAGGGCCCGGCCGTGGATGCCGTGGAAGCCGTAGGTGTTCATGTAATAGGGGAAGCGCGAGGAGCACCCGATTCCCGAGATGAAGGCGTACTTCTCGCGCGGGATGTCCATGGAGGCCAGGACCTTCTGGATCACGGCCAGAACGGCGAAGTCGCCGCAGCCCGGGCACCAGCGCACCATCTGGTCCGAGGCAAAGTCCTTGGCGCTGCGCATGGGCCCCGCACCCGGCAGCTGGGTGAGTCCGTGGTCCGGCATCTCTGTGTCTGACATGTCAGTTCCTCCGTCCCGTCAAAAGCGCCTGGATGCCGTTCTCGATCTCGGCGACCTTGAAGGAGAGTCCCTTGATCTTGTTGATCCCCGTGGCCGCCACCAGATAGCGGTCGCGCAGGATGTGCACCAGCTGGCCCAGATTGAGTTCAGGCACGACTACATGCTCGTAGCGGCCCAGGATCTCTCCCAGATTGGACGGCAAGGGATTGAGATGGCGCAGATGCACGGCCGCCACGGATTCGCCGCGGGCCTGAAAGCGGGTGACTGCGGCGGTGATGGCGCCGTAGGTGCTGCCCCAGCCCACCACCAGGACCTTGCCCCTCTTGGGACCCAGGACCTCGATGGGCGGGATCTCAACCGCGATCTTGTCGATCTTGGCCTGACGCAGCAGGCTCATGCGCTCGTGGTTCTCCGGCTCATAGTTGACCGTGCCCGTGATATCGGACTTCTCGAGGCCTCCCACCCGGTGCTCATAACCCGCCATACCAGGCAGGGCCCAAGGCCGAGCGAGGGTCTGCGGATCTCTCTGATAGGGCTGGAACTTGCCCGCCGCAGGCAGAGGCGACGGCGGGAATTTAGGGAGCTTGGACACGTCCGGGACCCGCCAAGGCTCGGAGCCATTGCCGAGGAATCCGTCGGCAAGCAGGATCACGGGCGTCATGTATTTGACGGCGATGCGGGCTGCCTCGATGGCCATCTCAAAACAGTCGGCCGGCGTGGCCGCGGCCAGAACCGGCATGGGACACTCCCCATGGCGGCCGTAGAGAGCCTGGAAGAGATCGGCCTGCTCGGTCTTCGTGGGCAGGCCCGTGGAGGGTCCGCCGCGCTGGATATTGATGATGACCAGCGGCAGCTCGACGATGGCGGCCAGGCCCATGGCCTCGGATTTCAAGGACACCCCGGGGCCGCTGGTCCCGGTCGCGCCCAAAGAGCCGGCGAAGGCGGCGCCGATCGAGGAGCAGATGGCCGCGATCTCGTCCTCGGCCTGGAAGGTCTTCACCCCGAGGTTCTTGAACTTGGAGAGCTCATGGAGGATCTCCGAGGCCGGGGTGATCGGGTAGGAGCCGTACCAGAGCTGAAGCCCCGAGAGCTGCGACGCGGTCAGAAGCCCCAGGGCCATCGCCTCATTGCCGGTGATGTTGCGGTGCAGTCCCGGCTCGAGGGACGACTTCTTGATGCGGTAATACTGGCCGAAGATCTCGGCCGTCTCGGCGAAGGCGTTGCCCGCCAGGAGGGCCTTCTTGTTGGCGTCGACCATGACCGGCGCCTTCTTGAACTTGCCCTCGATCCACTTGAGCGTGCCTTCCATGGGCCGGTCGTAGAGCCAATACATCAGGCCCAGGGCGTAGAAATTCTTGCAGCGCTCGACCTGCTGTTTGGTCAAGGCCAGGCCCTGCAGGGCTTCCGCGGTGCGCTGAGAGAGCTCCACCGTGATGACCCGGTAATCCGACAGCGAGCCGTCGGCCAGGGGACTGGCGGCGTAGCCGGCCTTGGCCAGGTTGCCCGGGCTGAAGGCATCGGAATTGGCGATGAGCAGGCCGCCCTTGCGCAGGTCCTTGATGTTGACCTTGAGCGCGGCAGGATTCATGGCCACCAGCACGTCCGGTTCGTCGCCGGGCGTCAAGGCCTGGCCCGAGCTGAAATGGATCTGATAGCCGCTCACGCCCGCGAGGCTGCCCAGGGGTGCGCGGATCTCGGCCGGGTAGTCGGGGGAGGTGCTCAGGTCGTTGCCCGCCAGGGCGGTGGCGGTGGAGAACTGCATGCCGGTCAGCTGGATGCCGTCGCCGGAGTCTCCAGCGAAGCGGATGGTGACCGAGTCGATCTCTTCAGCCGGGGAACGCTTGGCCGTCTTGGTCTTGTTCATGGTCTGCTCCATAAGGGATTCTTATACAAGAAATCTAAAAAGAATATACCGTTTCTGACGGCAGGAATCAACGCGAGAGGCCGGCGACTATTTCATCGGCTTCTGGACGGAGATGGATATGATGGAAGCGGTTGTCTCTCGTTTAAAGACGAACCCCTGAGCCCGCAAGGCAGACTCGACTGCCGGCAGCAGCTCAAGCGCTCGCACAAGGATGAATCCCGCCTTCTCAGGAGAGTCCGAACACCAACCGTCGATCAGGTCCTCCCCGGTCCTGCTCCCAGACAAGCTGCGGATGACGTAGAGCGCGCGGTTGTTGAAATTAACGGCCACCAGTTGATAAAGATCTTCACCCAGCTTTTTAAGGATCGGCTGCATGATCGATGCACGCAGCGCGGCAAGCGCTTCGGGAGTCGGCGGAACGGACTCCTTCGACGCCGAGATTTTTTCCGCGTCCATGATATAGAGCTCCGTTGAATTCGCAGTCTTGTCACCGATTTTAAAGACGATCCCCTTCGCGTCCAAGAGGGCCTTGATCCTCGACGCCAGCCGGGCATCCCATATCTTCATTCTCCACAGCCCCTCATCCGCCCTCTTCTCCAGCGGCACAGGCGCCCCCAGCAACACCACGATGTTGTTCGAATTCGAGATCTGCCGCATGGGACCGATCTCGCCTATCTCATATTGTCTGTCTCCCAAGTCATCCAGGATCAGCTGCGTGATCGATTCGCCGATGGATCTTGGAGCAGGCGCCAAACGGCCATGCTTGCGCGCCAACGGCTTGGGACCCGGATCCGCGGGAACCGCCGGGACGCTCTGGATGATCATCAGCGCGGCAGCCAGCAGGCGGGCCTTCTCCAGATCTCCGGCATTGGCCAGGTCAGACACGGTCCGGATGCTTTCGTTGATGACCTCTCCGCCGAAAACACGGCACTTGGCCATCTGAACAGCGGCATCCCTGAGATCCTGTTGGATGAAATGATGAGTCCGCTGCATGACCGCGGACCGCAGTTCCTCTTCCCGGGCCTTGATCAAGGGCTCCATCCTCTGGCGGGCGTCCGCCAAGGCCTGATCGACCTCCGAGAAGTGGTTGCGCCAATCCTGTATCGGATAGTTTCTCAGAGGATCGACCAGCATCCCCGCCAGCTGGCGGTCAAAAAGCGATTTTTCATCGAGAGCGGCCAGCTCCATCGAAAACCCCTTGAGCGCCGCCGTCTCCGCCGGCGCGGCTTCGACGAATGTGGAGGGAAGTTTCCAGGCTTTGATCTCCCCCGCGCCGCCGAACTGGGCGGCTTGGCCAGGAAGGGCCGCGGCCAGAGGGGCGATCAGCAGGAAAACCCGGACAACCCGATCGAGAGTCTTCATGACTCTCAAGATAGCCCCGGCTTCCGATTTCATCGAGGGCTTAAAGACCCAGGCGCGTCTGGGTCTTTTGGCCCCCTTGCAAGCAGACCATGCGACGGGGACGATTTTTCTCTCTGTTTTTTCAACCTTTGCCGGCAAAGGTTAACCTGAATTCTTCTGATGAAATGAACGGCCCAAAGATTTTTCTTTAAAGAACGAACTCATCTCCTGAGAAAAAGTTCCCAAGATGACGGGGCATTATCGAAAAGTTATTATTTTATAATCATTATTTTTATTTTACCTCCAGCGCTGGCGGTACTCGAAAAAAAATACTTATAAAATAATGACAATTCGAGAAATAGGTGGAATTTTTTTGAAAACCTTTAGATAAATCATGCTGGGCTCAAGTGAAAAAACGAAGGACAGAATTATTTGGCCACTTCTTATGAGGGAAGCCGGTCAACTGAACTTTTCAGGATAATCCCGTCGAAAAAGATCCGCCGCTTTCTCCCAGAACCCGCGCGGCCGCTCCGGCAAGAACCTGCCGCAGACGACCGTGATGTTGTCCGCGCCCCCGGCCTGGCGCGCGGCTTCCACCAGGGCCGCGGCCGCACGCGAGGAAGAAGACTCATTCGCCAAAATACGGCCGATCGCCTCATCGTTGAGCATGGTGGTCAGCCCGTCGCTCGCCAGAAGCAGCCTGTCCCCGATCTTCAGCTCGTGCCGGGAGACGTCCACCTCCACCGTCTCCTCGGCGCCCACGGCGCGGGTGAGGATATGCCGCAAGCCCCGAGACTCTTCCGCCAGGGAATGGTCGTGCGTCAGCTGGGAAAGAAGGCCCTTCCGGAAAAGATAGCAGCGGCTGTCGCCGACATGGGCCACGGTGAACGCATCTGCTTTTATCCAGACCGCCACCACCGTCGTCCCCATGCCCTTATGCCCCGCAGAGCTCCGCGCCTTCTCGCGGATGAGCGCGTTGGCGCCTCGGATGGATAAGACCGGATCTTTGCCTTCAGCCGCGGCCTCGCGGATGGCGCGCACGGCCAGGGCGCTGGCCTCCTCGCCGAAACTATGCCCCCCCATGCCGTCGGCCACGACAAGCAGGCCCAGCGCCTCGTCGATGAGGAAGCTGTCCTCGTTGTTGGAGCGCACGCGGCCGAGATCAGTGCGGCCCGCGAACTCCCAGACGCTCACGCCATCCTCGCCGCGGCGCGCAGGTCCGCGGCCAGGGCCGCGCCGCGCGCGTAGCGGTCCTGAGGCTTCTTGGCCAGGGCCTTGGCCAAGATCGGCGTGAATCCCAGAGGCAGATCCGGCCTCACGACCCTGGGATCCGGGGCCGGCTCATTGGCGATGCGGAAAAGGAGCTCCGAGATCTCCCCGGTGCCGGCGAAGGGCGGCTCGCCGGTCAAAAGCTGGTAGAGGACCGCGGCGAGAGAGTAGAGATCCGATCGCCCATCCATGGGTTTTCCGGCCGCCGCTTCAGGACTCATGTAGGGGGCCGCCGCCGCAGGGTCCGAGAGGCAGGCCAGCCCGAAGCCGGCCAGGCGCAACCCCCCGTCCTTGAGCCGGATGAGGCTGGCGGGCTTCAAGTCTCCGTGCACGACGCCGCGGGCATGGGCCTCGTCCAGGGCCTCGGCCGCGAGAGCAGCGGATTCCACGGCTTGAAGCAAAGGCAGAAGGCCGGTCTTCGACGCATGCCGCGAAAAGTCGTGCCCCTCGACGAGCTCCACGGCGGCATAGGCCCGCCCGTCCCGCTCGCCGGCCTCAGTGACATGCACCAGGGAGGGATGCTTGAGCCCGCGAGCGGCCGTGGCCTCCCGCAAAAATCGGTTTTCCAGCTTGCGGGCCTCCTCGTCCGGCGCGGGCGGCTGTGTCCAGACCTCGAGGATCGCCCGGCCCCCGCTGCGGGGGTCGCGTCCCAGATAGGCGGTGCTCCGCGGCCCCCGCCCCAGCTCGCGCTCGATCTCATAGGAACCGAAACCCGGCTTGCGCGGCCCCTTCGCATCGACGCCGTGCGCGGCCTCGGCCAGGCGATGGGCGATGAGCAGCACATAAGCCAAGGCCAGGAGCATAACGGAGTAGGCGACCCTGACCCAATGCCCGTTGACGAAGAGGACGGAGCCCCCGGCGGCCAAGGCCGCGGTCAGGGCCAGCGCGAAAACAAGAGCCGGCAGGAGCCTCAAGCGCGGCAGGGCGAACACGGCGAAAAGGCCGCACAAGACCGCCAGTGCCAGCTCCACGGCGCCGGCCCAGGACGGCCGCGTCAGGAAGCGATGGTGCAGGATGTTCTCCACGGCGCTGGCGGTCGCCTCGATGGGAGGCAGCGGGCCCAGCGGCGTCGCCAGAGGCGCGACGGACTCAGGGGCCGTGAGCCCCACGATGACGATCTTCCCCTTGAAGGCATCGGGGGGCGTCTTGCCGTTGATCACATCCTCGAAGGAAAAAGTCTGGATGGTCTGTTCCGGGCCGTTGTAGGTGACCAGCCAGCGGTCCGTGTCATCGAGCGGGATCCGGAAAGCTCCCGCCCGCACCTCCACGCCCGGGGTGTAGACCGCCTGGGAGGGCTTCAGACCCTCGTACGCCAGGACGAGTTCGAGGGCGTAGGAGGGAAGATAGAGCTCCCCCCAGCGGCACACCGGCCTCTCGCGCCGGATGACGCCGTCGAAATCCGGCTCGCGGAGCATGTGGCCGATGCCGGCGGCGGCCAGAGAGAACCGGGCGATCGGCAGCGCGGCCGCGCGGTCTTCGGGCAGGGCCGCGCCTTGGGCAGCGACGGTGAAGCTGGAGACGGCGGCCAGGTCCTCGGCCGGCGCGCCGCGCAGCGCTCCGTGCAAAAACGGCACGGGCAGGACCACGTTGGCGGCCTGGCGCATGGCGGTCTCGAGCTTGGCGTCCGAGTCGACCTGCGCGATGGCGGAGGAGAACTCCAAGCCGAAGACGTTCTTGCGGTCCCGCAGGGCCTTGGCCTTGAGGAGCTCCTCGTAGAGGCCCTTCAGGCGCCGGACCTCGGCCAAGCCCGCGTTGGGCTCTTCGCGGTCCAGGCGCGTCTCCAAGCCGATGACCTTCGCCCCGGAGGCGGAAAGCTTCTCGACCATGGCCGCCAGGCGCGAGCGCGGCCAGGGCCAGCGTCCGGCCTGGGCGATGGATTTCTCGTCCACGGCGACGAGGACGACCTCCTCGGCGGCCGTGAGGTTCTGGCGCAGCTTGGAGCGCAGGTCGTAGAACTTGAGCTCCGCGCCCTCGAAGGCCGCCAGGCGCAGGACATAAGCGGCCAGGATGACGGCCGTGGCGACGGCGCCCAAGATGCCTTCGATGACGACTCGCTTGCGCATGGCCGCTCCATCCTACTAAATCACCCCATAAAGCGGGAAGCCCGCCTTGCGGGCGGGCTTCCTTGATCGACGACTTTCCTGAGGTTTAGAGTTTCTTGACGTTCGCGGCGCGGGGGCCCTTGTCGGACTCCTGGATTTCGAACTCAACGGCCTGATTCTCCGCCAGGGTCTTGAAACCCTCCCCTAAGATCGCCGAGTGATGCACGAAGAGATCCTTGGAGCCATCGTCTGGGGTGATGAACCCGTAACCCTTCTGATCATTGAACCACTTCACTTTTCCTGTAGGCATGTCTGGTAACTTCTCCTTAACTGATGCGTTGTATGCCCGCTGACTGCGCGGCAAGGGCTGACGTCACCCTAGGGACATTATACCACGAAAAACATTCTTTCCATCTGTTTTGAAATGGCATAATACAGCGCCATGCTCTCAAGAATCCTGCGGACGATCCGATGGGCCATCGTCCTGGTCCTGCTGGCCGCTGTCATGGCCATGACAGCGGCCTGGAGCATCGGATGGTTCATCGATTTCTCCGACCAGCCGCAGAAAGCGGACATGATCGTCGTCTTGGCCGGCGGCTATGAACGGCCGTTCTATGGAGCGGAGCTCTTCCGGCAGGGCTGGGCGCCGGAGATATGGATCTCCCGGCCTCTCCGCAACCCGGCCGAGCTCAAGGCCGCGGCCCTCGGCGTGCCGATCCCCGCGGAAGAGGAGATCAACCAAGCCGTCCTCCGGCGCCTGGGCGTCCCCGCGGCCCGGATCCATCTCTACGGAGACTCCGTGCTGAGCACGGCCAACGAGGCGCTGGCCCTGCGGCGCGCCGTAGACCTGCACGGGAAAACCATCCTGGTCGTCACATCGCGCTACCATGCCCGTCGATCTAAATGGATCTTTCGCCATACCCTGCCTGAAGCCGAGATTCTCGCCTGCGCGGCGCCCGATGAGGCATCCTCCCGGCGGTGGTGGTCGCGCCGAGACCTCGTGTGCGAGGCTTTGTTGGAGCCGATCAAGATGCTCTACTATCTGCTCGGCGGGCGCTTCCTCAGTCCCAAAGTGTAGTAATATACCGCATCATCGGGCCGTTAGCTCAGCGGCCTGAAGGCGGCAGCCTTCAGGCACTAGCACGTATATTGGAAAATGTGTTAAGTGCTATGTGTAGAGCGCAGATGGGCCGTTAGCTCAGCGGTAGAGCGGCCGCCTTACACGCGGTAGGTCGTAGGTTCGAATCCTACACGGCCCACGTTTTTTCTCGCCCCCGCAATTTGGTATAGTGAATCCTCGATTTTGGGGTCGTGGTGTAGCCTGGTTTAACACGCCGCCCTGTCAAGGCGGAGACCGCGGGTTCAAATCCCGTCGACCCCGCCAGTTTTGTAAGAGCCAACCCGGCGCGAGCCGCATCTCAGCGCCCCTCCCTCCACTGCGGCTCCTGGTCGGCGTTGTACTCGCGCCGCGCCACTCTGGCGACCTCGGGCTTGAGATAGTCGAAGACGAGCTTGAGGTCCGAGCCGCGCTCCTTCATACCCTTGAGAAGGAAGTAGGTGAACAGACCGTGGCCCTTCTCGTCGTAGGTGTTGGAGACCTGGCCGGCGCCCGCGGCGGCGATGACCGTCACGCCCGCAGGCGCGTCGGCGGCCTTCACGGTGACCAGCGGACGCGCGCCCTTGGCGATGACCGAGCGCCCGCCCGCGCCGGAGAAGCACGAGTCCAGCACCGCCGTGACCTTCCTGGCCGGCAGCGCGGCCAGCGCCGCGTAGAGCTTCTTGACGGAGTAGCCGGTCTCCTCGAGGTAGGCTGGGTCGCCGTCGTAGGGGACCAGATACGCGTCGCCGGTCTTGACATCGGGCGCGCCATGACCGGAGAAATACACGAAGACCTCGTCGTCCTTCTCCACGCGGTTGGCCAGCCACTTCTCGAGGTACTTGACCAGATCGCTGCGCGTAGCGGTCTCGCCGGTCAGCAGCGCGATGTTCTCCTCAGGATAGCCAAGGACGGCGTGGGCGTAGCGCGCCATCGTCTTGGCGTCGGACACGGCGTAGTCCGCCTTGGGCAGATTGCCGCGGTACCGCTCGACGCCCACGATGACCGCGTGGCCGCGCTTGAGGCCGGAGGCCGCCGGAGGCTCGTCGACGTCGGAGGTCGTCGGCGGGGACTCCGGGGCCGGAGCCAGGGCCGGCGCGTGGACCGGCACGGCGGCCGCGACGGGCGTCTCCTGGGGACGAGCCCCGACGCGGACGTTCGGGAACGCGCCCAGACCGTACTCGCCGGCCTCGGGCGTGAGGCCGCCGAAGGAATGCTCGACGTCGTCGACGGTGGGCGCGTGGCCGGCCTTCTTGTCCGCCGCGATCCTCTCATACGCCGGCTGACCGGGCTGGAAGGCCCGCTGCAGGACGGGCGCCAGTCGCATGTAACCCATGGCGTTCGTCTGTCCCGGCGCGGAGCCTTCCCACACCAATTCGCGCGTGTACGCGGAGTAGGCCTCGACCCTGTGGGTGGACCAGGCGGTTCGGCCGGGCGTGAAGAGCTTGAGCAGGACGTCGCAGCCCTGCGGGCCGGGGTGGTTGTCGGTGAGCAGCCGGATATCTCGGAAGGACGCGTTGGCGGCGAACGCCTCGTAATGAAAGAACCTTTGGGAGGGCCACATCGACTGCACCGAGACGACGCAGAACCCCGGCTCCGAAGCGGCGGAGCGTTCGAGCGTTGGCTGGGGCCCGACTTCGGCCTGATGGCCGGGCAAGCCCGCCGTTATCGGGCCGGACGCGCAGCCGGCGAGAAAGACCAGCGACGCCAACGGCCATAGCATCTTCTTCAACATCCTTTCCTCCACTGCGGCTCCATCTGGAACATCTTGCCGGATAGAACCTGTTGACAATTTTAATTGTACCCTTTCTGCGGGCGTTTGCCCAACAACGACACGAATGGATTATTTTAATCCGCCCATGAGAAGGCCACGCGATGAGTTTTATCTATTGCACAGACTGGCCCGCCAGTTTTTTTCAAAGACCCCGCCGCGCCTCGTGAAATGATACACTGAGGCATGAACCAGTCCGCCGGCCTTGATCGGACAAAAGAGAATCAGAAAGCGATACAGGCGAGCATGAAATTCTGGCGCGCCCACAACCAATACGGCCATTCCATCGGCCGAGGCTTGAGCGCGACAGAATTGATAGACAAGGTGGCCGATGAGACCGGCGCCAGCAAGGCGCATGTCCGTCTCTCGATCAAGAAACAAGCCTGACACGCGGACTGGAAAGCCCGCTGAATATCAATAATTGACGACCAGCGCCATGGTCGTGATCGTATCGTCCTTGATAAAGCCGGGGGCGGGCTTCTCGACCCTCTTCCATTTGTAGGAAGCCTTCAGCGCGACGTTGGTGGAGATCGAGGCCAGAAGGGCCGTCTCGGTGTTGAGCCGATAGTCCGCGGCGTCCTGGAAATTGTACAGGTACTCCGCGTCCTGGAAAACGCTGGCCGTCTTGCTCAGCGCATGGACACATTTCACGTAGAGTCTCCCGGACGCGAAGGCGTCAGTCTTGTCCGGCCTTTCTTCGCTGATATAGCCGGCGCCGGCTTCCCCGACGAGGCTGTCCTTCGGCGCGCTCCACAGCTCCTCCCCGGCGCCTAGGAAAGAATTATAGCGGTCGCGGATCCCGGAAAAACGATTCCGATCCCAACCGAACCTCTCGTATCCGTAAAGCTTCCCGGCGAGTTCCCGCGTGACCTTCTCGCTCGCGTTATACTCCTCGTCCGCGGTCTTGCCATGTTCCTTGGAAGTCAGGGCACCCCCCTTGAGCTCCAGGCCCGTGCGTTTCCAGGCATAGCTGAAAAGATTGTCCGCCTCGAACGTGGCGACCCGGCTGTTGCCGGTGGTGTTCGTGAAGCCAAGCTCGGCGACGTCCTTCCACGCCCGGGACGCGGTCTCCTCAGCGCCGGCCCCGCCGGCGGCGCCAAGCAAAGACGCGGCGAAAACGAGCCGGACCAGGACCACGGATGCGCGTCGATTCATCGGTGCGCCTCAACATTCCGCACAGGAAGCCTGCATCGTCGCTCCGCCATCATGACATTATGGATAATTTGGATCGAGAAGATGACAACTCCCATCGGGATTCCAGCGCCTCTCTTGCAAGCCGGCCTTTTTCCTTGTATTGTTGTCCATACGACACACTCCGCGATCATGAATAAATGGGTCCTTCTTGCCGGAGGAGGCATCGCGGGCACTTTTCTGCGCTACATCGTGGCCCGATGGGTCCCCGGATTCGCCGGTACCGATTTCCCGTATGGAACCTTGCTCATCAACCTCTCCGCGTGCCTTTTGCTCGGCATCTTCAACAGCATGGAGGAAGTTCGTTCCCTGCTGGGACCGCAGGCGCGGCTCTTTCTGATGACCGGCTTTTGCGGCGCCTATTCCACATTCTCGACCTGGATCCTGGAGACCTCGAACCTGCTCAATGACGGCGAAATTATGCGCGCCCTGCTCAATGTTTTTGGCAGCGCCATTGCGGGATTCATCTTGTATCGCCTAGGGACTTATATCGGGGCGATCATCTGAGGAGGACGACATGAAACTGGAAGGCGAACAGAAACTCCTGCGCATCTTCATCCTGGAGCAGGACAAATGGAACGGCCTGCCTCTCTACGAAGCCATCATCCAGCAGGCCCGCTCCCTTGGGATAGCCGGCGCAACCACCCTCCGGGGGTTCCTTGGATTCGGCCGTGGAGCGCATATCCACACGACCAAGCTTCTGGAACTTTCCTACGATCTGCCCGTCCTCATCGAGATCGTGGACACGGAGGACAAGATCAAGACGCTCATCCCCAAGCTCAACGAGATGATCCAGGAAGGCTTGGTCACCATAGAGACCGTGCATGTCCTGATGTATCGGGCCAACCCGGCTAAAAACTCCTGAGGCACCGGAAGAGCACCGCATGCTGAAGATCCTCTTTCTTTGCACCGGCAACTCCTGCCGCAGCCAGATGGCCGAGGGCTGGACGCGCCATCTGCATGCGGACAAGTTCGAAGCCCATTCCGCAGGCGTCAAACCGGTGCAGCTCCATCCCCTAGCGGTTCAAGTCATGAAAGAAGCCGGTGTCGACATCTCAGCGCAAAAGTCCAAGCATGTCCGCGTTCTTAAGGACGTTGATTTCGACTATGTCGTCACGGTCTGCGACAGCGCCCGGGAAAGCTGCCCGATCTTCCCTGGCAAGACGAAGGTCCTGCATGTCGACTTCGAGGACCCGGCCGCCGCGCCAGGAAGCAATGAAGAAATTCTGTCCGTCTTCCGGCGCGTGCGCGACCAAATAAAAGATTTCATTGCACGACTGCCGGAGTATCTCTCATGACCGACGAAGTTGCCTCTCAATTGTCCTGGCTCGATAGGTTCCTGACCCTATGGATATTCCTCGCCATGGCCGTGGGCGTCGGGATCGGGTACTTCATCCCATCCTCGACGGCATTCATCAACCGGTTCCAGGTCGGGACCACCAACATCCCCATCGCCGTCGGCCTGATCCTCATGATGTACCCGCCGCTGGCCAAGGTGAGATATGAGGAGATGGGCGATGTGTTCAGCAACAAGAAGGTCCTGGGCCTCTCACTGCTGCAGAACTGGGTGATCGGCCCCATCCTGATGTTCCTGCTGGCCATCACGTTCCTGCGCGGCTACCCGCAATACATGGTCGGCCTCATCATGATCGGCCTGGCGCGCTGCATCGCCATGGTCATCGTCTGGAACGACCTCGCCCAAGGAGACAGGGAATACTGCGCCGGCCTGGTGGCGTTCAACAGCGTGTTCCAAGTCCTCTTCTTCAGCGCCTACGCCTATGTCTTCATCACGCTCCTGCCCCCGCTCTTCGGCCTGAGCGGCAGCGTGGTCCGCGTCAGCATGGGCCAGATCGCCCACAGCGTCTTCATCTACCTGGGCATCCCGTTTTTAGCAGGGATGCTGACGCGCTTTACCTTGCTCCAGCTCAAAAGCAAGGCGTGGTACGAGACCGCCTTCATCCCCAAGATCAGCCCCCTGGCGCTGATCGCGCTCTTGTTCACCATCGTGGTGATGTTCAGCCTCAAGGGAGACCTCATCGTGCGCATCCCCATGGACGTGTTGCGCATCGCCCTGCCGCTCTTCATCTACTTCACGGTCATGTTCCTCGTGAGCTTCTGGCTGGGGCACAAGTCCGGGGCGGATTACGCCCAGACGACCACCCTGTCGTTCACGGCCGCCAGCAACAACTTCGAGTTGGCCATCGCCGTGGCCGTCGCGGTCTTCGGCATCAACTCCGGCGCCGCTTTCGCCGCGGTCATCGGGCCTTTGGTGGAAGTCCCGGTCATGATCGGCTTGGTCCATGCGGCGCTCCGGCTCCGCAGGAAGTATGGGACCGATTTGACAGCGTTTTGACCTGTTTCCCCTATATTATAAGGAAGAAACCGACTCAAATAGGGGAAATCTATGGCCAAGAGAATGGGTGTATGGATCGACCATCGCCGGGCCGTGGTCGTGACCCTCTCGGACAAGGGCGAATCCATCGAGGAGATCCGATCCGAGGTCGAGAAGCAGCCGCACCGCCAGGGAGGCCTAAATTCCACGCCCTCCTATGGTACGCAGTACGCGCCGGCAGACGACACGCGCGAGGCGGCTTTCGCGGGACATCTGGGGATATATTTCGACCGGGTGATCGAGCGCCTTCACGATGCGCGCTCCCTGCTGATCTTCGGCCCCGGCGAGGCCAAGCTCGAGCTTAAAAAATTCCTGGAGAGCCGCAAGCTCGGCGAGAGCATCGTCGGCCTCGAGACCGCTGACAAGATGACCGATGGCCAGATCGCGGCGAAGGTCCGCCAGCGCTTCCAGGTTCCGGCGTGATCAAAGCATGAGAACGGCGATCATCGGCCTGCTGATAGCGACGCTCGGGGCTTTGAGCGCCCGCGCGCAGGACCCGCCGTCCTCTCCGGAGGATCCCGTGACAGAATACAAAAAGCCTTCCCAGCAAGAGTTGAAAAAGCACCTCACGCCGGAGCAGTTCGCCGTGGTCTGCAACGCGGCCACCGAGCCGCCGTTCCACAACGCCTACTGGGACAACCACGAAGCCGGCCTCTACGTGGACATCGCCAGCGGCGAGCCCCTCTTCTCCTCCGCGGACAAATTCGATTCAGGGACCGGCTGGCCCAGCTTCAGCAAACCCGTCGAGCCGGACAACGTGATCAAAAAATCCGATCGCTCTCTCGGCGTGGAACGCGTGGAGGTGCGCTCCAAGCACGCGGACTCACACCTCGGCCACGTCTTCAACGACGGTCCGGCCCCCACCGGCCTGCGCTACTGCATCAACAGCGCCTCTTTGCGCTTCATCCCGGCCGGCAAACTGGAGGCCGCGGGCTATGGCCGCTACCGGACGCTCTTCAAGGCAGGCCGCCGCGAGACCGTGGAGCTGGCGGGCGGCTGCTTCTGGGGCATGCAGGAACTCTTAAGAAAGATCCCCGGCGTGCTCAGCACCGAGGCGGGATACACGGGCGGTCTCACCCTCTCACCGAACTATGAGGCGGTGCACTCCGGCGTGAGCGGCCACGCGGAGGCCGTCCGGGTCGTCTTCGATCCCGACAAGCTCTCCTTCGAGGACCTGCTGGGCTGGTTCTTCCGTATGCACGATCCGACCACCCTCAACCGCCAAGGCAACGACGTCGGTTCCTCGTACCGCTCGGCAATCTTTTATCATACCGACGATGAACACAAGACCGCCGAGGCCGTCAAAGCGCGCGTGGCGCAGCAGGGGCATTGGGGAGCGCCCATCGTCACGCAGATCGTGAGGGCCGCTCCGTTCTACCGGGCCGAAGAGGGACATCAGGACTATCTGCAGAAGCATCCTCAAGGCTACACCTGCCACTTCCTGCGTCCCCAATCCGTCCTCGGGCCGTGAGCTGGCTGCTTCTTAGCATCCTGTGAGCGGAAATTGCTTTACTGTATCCGATGCCTGCCGCCATCCTGACTGAAAAACTCACCAAACGCTTCGGGCCGCTCACGGCCGTGGACAGCCTGGACATCTCCATCGAGGAAGGCGAGGTCTTCGCACTTCTAGGCCCCAACGGCGCCGGCAAGACGACCTTCATCAGCATGCTCTGCACGCTGATCGCTCCCACCTCGGGCTCGGCGCAAGTGGCCGGCCACGACATCATCCGCGAGGGCCTCGAGGTGCGCCGCAAGATCGGCATCGTGTTCCAGGAACCCAGCGTGGACGATCTGCTCAGCGGCCGCGAGAACCTGCAGCTGCACTCGCTGCTCTACGGCGTGCCCAGAAAAGAGATCGCCCCGCGCATGGAGCGGCTTCTGACCTTGGTGGGCTTGAGCGACCGCGCTGAGAGCCTCGTGCGCACCTATTCCGGCGGCATGCGCCGCAGGCTCGAGATCGCGCGCGGGCTCATCCACGAGCCGAAGATCCTTTTTTTGGACGAACCGACCCTGGGCCTCGACCCGGCCAGCCGCCAGGCCGTCTGGGGCTACATCCGCAACCTCAAAGACCGCTCAGGCACCACCGTCATCCTGTCGACCCATTACATGGAGGAGGCCGACGACCTCTCCGACCGCGTGGCCATCATCGACCATGGCCGCATCCGCGAGATGGGTTCTCCCGATGATCTCAAGCGAAAGGTCGGAGGCGACATCGTGGTCTTGAAAGGCGCCGTGAGCCCGGAGGCCTTCGCCCGACTCGACTTCGTCAAGGAGATCGTGCGCGAGGACGCAGCCCTGCGGCTCACGGTCATCGACGCGCCCAAGCGCCTGAAGGCCATCCTCGACCTCTGCCCCGCCCTCGACGAGGTCGAGGTGCGCCGCGTCACTCTCGAGGACGTCTTCCTCAAGTTCACCGGCCGCCAGATGCGCGACGAGGAAGGCGCGGACACGATCTTCGAGCGGATCGCCACGGCGGAGAAATCCCGATGAACGCCGTCTACGCCCTGCTGCTGCGCGAGGTCAAGATCTATTTCCGGGAGAAGGAGCGCATACTCGCCGTCCTCATCTCGCCGCTCCTCTTCCTCTTCGTGGTGGGCCACGGCCTCTCGGGACACAGCCCCGTGCCTGGGTACAGTTACCAGCAGTTCATCTTCCCGGGGATCGTCTGCATGGTCATCCTGTTTACCGCCATCACTTACGGGCTCTACATCATCTGGGACAAGCGGCTCGATTTCTTGAAGGAGGTCTTGGTCGCGCCCATCTCGCGCTCTACCCTCTTCATGGGGAAGACCCTGGGCGGGATGGTCGGCGCCATCCTGGAAGCCTTGATCCTGATGATCCTCGGCGCGGCCATCATCCTGCCCCTGGGGCCCGCCCAGTTCCTCTGGGCGCTGCTCGTGTCGACTCTCACCTCGTTTCTCATGGCCACGATCGGACTCGCGATCGGCGCGCGCATGAAGAGCATGGAAGGCTTCGGCCTGGTCATGAGTTTTCTGACCTGGCCCATGTTCTTCTTCGGCGGAGCGCTCTTCGACATCTCCGGATCCGTCCAATGGCTCAGGCTTGCCTCGTGCCTCGACCCGTTCACCTACTGTGTCGACCTGATGCGCCACGTCATGCTGGGCTGGAGCGTGTTCTCGCCGGTCACGGACCTGGCCGCGATCCTGGTCTTCTCCGCCGCGGCCGCGGCCTGGGGCGTGTGGGCCTTCGGCGGGCTTCAGCAGAGCCGCTGAGCGGCGTTAAGACTTTCTTTCATGCCGCCACTTTTCCAACTCTAGGCGCAAGGGAGTCCAATAGCGGCGGTCAACGTCCTTTTCGGACGACTCCTCTTCGCGGAGGCTGTTTTCAAGCGCTGCCGCATCTCCGGCAAGAGCATGAGCTAAAAGTTTCCGTTGGCCGGAAGTGCGTCGGCACAGATCCGGCCATTCTTGGGCCAAGCGCACAAGTTCCGACACTGTGCGGCATTCTTGAAGCCAAAACCGGATCTGCTTTTCCGTCGCCTTGTCTTGAGCCTGCAGAATGTCCGCTTCGATCAATCGGCGGATCATGGGCCAATCTTTCTCGCGCTGGGTTTTCTTGGCTTTGACCAGATCCGGCAAAGACAGCACGCCCAAATCGCCGATTCCTGGGATTTGGATGGTGGTACGGCGCTCCCAGAGCGCGTCAAAATCATCGCACCCGCGCATCCGGGCCATGATGTCCAGGCGAAGACCCTCGGTTTCAGGAGTATGGCAGCGGAAATGGCAGGAATGGCCTCGCTTCAACACCTCCGCGTCCAGAGAAGGAACGAAAACGCTTTCCGCGTGCAATTCGGCGAGGGCTTTCTTGAGGCGCTCCAGATTCTCCCCATCGCTGGCGATGGCGAGGTCTACATCGCGGCTAAATTCCGCCGCGCCGTACAATATGCACGCCTGGCCTCCCATCAGAAGGAACCGCGCGCTGCAGTTCTGGAAAGTCAAAAGGGCTTTGTGAATCGGGCTCGGGATCAAGTGAACCTCCCAGGAGGATGTAGTTGGACCAGAGCTGAGAGCTCTCCAAATAGCGCTGAACGGGCGTCATGAGTGCCCATTGGCGCGCCTCCTCTGAATCAAAGTCCACATCTCAATCATACAATTTTCAAGCCAAGGTCCGGCTGTAGTTGAAAAACCTGTTTTTCGAGGGCGCGGAACGCCAATCACCCTCAGCATTCGCCGAGCCGACCAGGTCCACGACCAGATGCGCTGCCCGGATGCGCGGATTCTTGAGCTCCCGCCAATCGAACGGATCCGTGGGACGCAGGACCCGGACGCTGCCTTCCTTCCTGGCCCGCAAGCGAACGCCCCGGCGGTCTTCGATGACCTTCCCTTCGAATCCGATCTTCACGCGCGTGGTCATGAGCGCCGGCCTGCCATAGACGACGATCGAGCAGGGCAAAAGACAATGCGCGGACATGTCCTCGAGCTGCTGCTTGTCAGCTTCTAAAGAAAACGTAACGCTGGAGAGTCCCATCTCCATCAACCGCCGGGCAGCCAGAGAATTCAAGACGGACAAGCCAGGTCCTCCCTCCATAGCCACACCGACTTCCTTGGCCAGATGCCATCCTCCGAGACTATTGACCTCCACAGGCAAGCCGAACTTCTTGCAGGCCAAGATCAGCGCCTGGATCTTCGGGATGTCGTCCTCAAAAAAGACAGAAGGCAGAGCCACGACGAAAGGACCCTGGCGCACCTGCGAAGCATCGAGCCCTTCGACGAGCGCGCCTCCGGCAGGGATCAGCGCGGCGAAGGACTCGACCTGGGCCGCTGCAAGGCGGACGCGATCGGACGGATCTCCCAGACAGAGCCGATTCCCGGGGTTCAGCTTCGTGGGAGCCAAGATTTCACGGACTGGAGCCGGCAATTCCAAACGGATTTTTCTCTCGGGCTTCTTGCGCATGAGCCGAAGCTCGACGGAAAGACGGTCGACCAAGGCATTGGCCGCCCGAGGAGGCAGAAGGAGATCCGGCTCATTGATCTCCGCATGACCAAGCCTGAGCCCTTGGATGGATTCCTCTTCCAATCTCTTTAAAATATCTTTTAAAGATATAGCTTTTTTTACACGCCGTACCGCGGTCTTAGGCAAGGACCATTCCCGGACTTGATCCGCCCAAGCGCACCGGCATGAGATCGTTTTTTCCGCAACCGATACGACCAAGTCATACACCGGTTTTTCAGACGCCGCTCTCAACGACCCGCCTTCCCCTTGCGGGCGGCCGAAGACCCCGGTCAATCCCTCGTGGCGGCCCTCGAGATGGCCGCAGGTCTGCTCGCGGCCCGTGTAATCGCCCAGTGCTTGAGCTTCAAGACCGAGCTGACTCAGATCTTCCCCCGCCAAAGCCCGATGATAGATGCCGACCGCCCGGCGCACCCACTCCGCGCTCTTCAAACGCCCCTCGATCTTCAAGGCCGCGACTCCCGCGCGCCGCAGTCCCTCCACATGAGGCAAGGCGCAAAGGTCCTTCATGGATAAGACGGTCGTGGCGCTCTCGCCATCCACGGTCCAGGGCACACGGCAGGGGCTTGCGCAAGCGCCGCGGTTGCCGCTGCGGCCGCCGGCCCAGCTGGAGAGAAGGCAGCGCCCGGAGACAGAGAAGCAAAGCGCCCCTTGGACAAAGACCTCGGTCTTCATGCCAGGCACGCTCGAAGCCGCGGCGATTTCTTTTAAAGAGAGCTCGCGCGCCAGAACCACCCGCTGCATATCCAAAGCGAGGGCCGCGGCCGCGTCAGCGCTGTTCGCCGCGCAGGCCTGCGTGCTCAGGTGGAATTCCAATCCCGGATAAAGAGGCCGCAGAGCGAAGAGCGCCGGATCGCGCACCAGGACCGCGTCAGCGCCGCATCGGCGCGCCAGCTCCAGGGATCGCGCCGCCTCTCCCAGCTCGCGCTCGGCGATGTCCGTGTTGAGCGTGAGATAGACCCGCGCATGACGGACGTGGGCAGCCTCGATGGCCCGAGCGAACTCATCCACGCCGAAATTCTTGGCCCGCCGGCGGGCATTGAGATCCCGCAATCCCAGGTAAACCGCATTGACACCAGCCTCCAGGGCCGACTCCAGCGCGGCCCAATCTCCGGCTGGGGCGAGAAGCTCCATCATGCGGTAAGCCTCTCGATGAGCCGGCGATAGCGCGGGAACGCACGGCAAAGCGTTTTTCTTTGAGCGAGTTCAAAATCCTTAAAGTCAAAGCCTGGGGCCACGACGCAGCCGACCAAGGAAAACTTCGTCGCCTTCTCAGGATAAGCGCCGAACCAAGTCCCAGCCTTGACCGTGTGCTGCAGACAGTACTGTGGACCCAGCCTCGTGCGACGAAGGCGGCCTAAACTCTCATCGAGTTCGACGATGACAAGAGGGCCTCCGAGATGAAAAAACCATATCTCGTCAGACTTGATCCGATGCAGCCGCGACACGCTCCCG
The DNA here is from genome assembly GCA_023249645.1 of Elusimicrobiota bacterium. Classification (GTDB taxonomy): domain Bacteria; phylum Elusimicrobiota; class Elusimicrobia; order UBA1565; family UBA9628; genus UBA9628. The sequence goes on along the minus strand of JAHFCF010000008.1, from coordinate 50,417 downwards.
GCTGGAAGCAGGAAGAGGATGGACGTCGCGCGGCAAATGCGGCCAGGCGCCCGATACGTCTCGCGGAAGAATCCGCCCTCCACGTGGGGTTTCAAGCGCAGACTCCGGATCAGCGGAGTTATCCACCGACTCGGTCCAGGCCGAGTTGGGCCAGCGTTGGAACTGTGTCCGGACACAGCACCCCTCAACTTGGCGCGCACCAAGCTCTCCTCATCGGCGGTGTGTCTTCAGAAACTCCAGGAGATTCCCATAAGCCTTGCGCAGGACATCCTCGCTCGGCAGGAACACGACGCGCAGATGCTTGCTGCCGGGCTTCTGGCCGAAGCCCGAACCGTGCACTGTCACAACGCCGGTCTCCTGGATGAGTTTCTTGACGAAATCCTCGTCCGTACCCTGGATGTCGAGCTTGGGGAAGGCGTAGAAGGCGGCCTGAGGCCGCACGGTCGAGATGCCGGGGCCGTTGAGCATCTCGCAGGTGATGTCGCGACGCCGGCGCAGCTTCTCGCGGGTCTGCGCCAGGAAAGCCTTCTCCCCCTCCAGGGCCGCGGCCACGGCGTGCTGCATGGGGTGGCTGGCGCACAGCCGAGCGCGAAGGATCTTGTTGACGCCGGCCAGATAGTCCTTGAGGATCTCGCCGTTGCCGCTCGCCACGCCCCAGCCCATGCGCCAGCCTGGCGCGAGGAATCCCTTGGAAAGGCCGTTGAAGGTCAAGACCGGCGCTTCGCTGTCCAGGGAGGCGATGGACACGGGCTCGACGGTGTCCAAGACCAGGCGGTCGTAGATCTCATCCGAGAAGACCAGGATCCCCTTCTCAGCGGCCAAGGCCAAGATGCATCGCAGGAGCTCGCGGGGATAGACCGCTCCCGTGGGGTTGTTGGGGTTGATGAGCACGATCGCCCGGGTCTTGGAGTCGATCCTCGAGCGGATGTCGTCGAGATCAGGAAGCCAGCCCTTGGACTCGTCGAGGAAATAGGGCCTGGCCTCGGCCTCGAGCTTGGCCAGGACCGCCTCATAGAGCGGGTAGCCGGGATAGGGGATGAGGACATTGTCGCCCCGGTCCACAAGGGCGGTGAGCGCGATCTCGATCGCCTCGCTGCCGCCGCTGGTGATGAAGACATCGCGGATATTCCTGATGCCCTTGGCCGCGGAGTCCTTCTCGACGGCCTTGACGGCCGCGGGGATGCCGGAGGACGGGGAGTAGCCGTTGTGATTGTCGCGCATGGCCTTGAGCACCACCTCAATGAGGTGCGGCGGGGTGGTGAAATCGAACTTGTTGGGGTCGCCGATGTTGAGGTAAAGCATCTCGCGGCCGGTCTTGGCCGTTTCCTGGGCCAGGGCCACGACGTCGCGCACGGCATAGGTGATGTCCCGCGTGCGCCTGGCAGGGCGGATCTTCTCTGGTTTCATAGCTCCATAAGGATATCATAACGGACCAAAAGACCCAAAGGACTCTATCGCGAGAATCTTTTTTACGCTAAAATGAATCCATGCTGAAGAACAAGCTGGCGACAATCGCTGTTCTGACCTGGGTCTTGCCCATGGGACTTGGGGCGGCTGCGCCCGCAAGCAGACCAGTCAACTCCGCTCAAGTAGCCTCCTGGCGCACGCACGGAAACCCGAACGACCCCTCCGCCTGGTCGCTCGACAGACTCCAGCGCGACTTCTCCAGGATCCACGACGACATCTCCAAAGCCCTGATCGACGATGACCACTTATCCAACACGGATCACAAGCAGGCGCAAGCGATGGCGCTCCACCTCATGGCCGATCCCCAATCGCGCAAGATCTCATGGGAAAATCGCAAACGGATCTATCAAGGATACATGACCGCGATCGACAGCGCCCTGGACCCGGACAACGACACACAGGTCCAAGACGAGTTCGGCGACGTCCTGCCCCGATCCCTTCCCCAACGCCTGGGGGTGGAAAAGAAGAGGCGCTCGCTCTACGCGCAGACTTCCCGCGTCTTGGCCTCTCACATCGACGGCTACGCCGCGGAGATCCCGCAAGCGGACCCCCCGATCCTCGCCTCCATGCCGCTTCAAGACCTCCGGACCATCCTGCCCGGTTATTTCAGCCTGCTTTTCAAGCCCGGCCGCATGCCGACGGATCCCGACCAGATCCTCCAGGCGACCAGCCGCATCTCCCTCATCACCCATCTCCACAATCCTCTGGAGCAGACTCTCGATCGCTGGTCGCGCTGCGACTCGGCCGTCCGATCCATCCGCGACGCCATGGACCCGGTCCTGCCGCAAGCGCGCGCGGCTTTCTCCCGCCTCGTGACGATGTGCGACGATCTCTTGGCGGATGCGGACCAGGACATCCAGGACCAAGCCGCCGGCACGCCGATCTCCACCGTCATCGCCCGCAAAAGCGACCTGATCCAGAAAAAAATGTTTCCCCGCTTGACGCAGGCTCAGGACATGTTCACGAAAGTCCTGATCCCCTATCAAAAAAGACGGATCCAGGAAGCGCTCCAGGCAGCTTTTTAACATGAATAAAACCGACGCGCAGCATCGGGCCGAGCTGGTCCATTACGGCAAGCTCTTCTGCGACAAGGGCTTTTGCCCCGCGACATCGGGCAATCTCTCGGTGCGCCTCGACGCCTGGCGCATCCTCATCACGCCCACGGGAGTCTCCAAGGGCTCCATGAAGCCCGAGGACATGGTCGTGCTCTCGCCCGACGGGCAGCATCGCTTCGGCCGGCTCAAGGCCTCCTCGGAAAAGGACCTGCACCTGCAGATCTACAAGCTGCGGCCCGACATCCATGCCGTGGTCCACGCCCATCCTCCCAAGGCCACGGCCTTCGCCTGCGCCGGCCTGGCCCTCGACCAGCCCATCGCCAGCGAATTCTCCATGGATCTGGGCATCGTACCGCTGGCCAAATACGGCACTCCCGGCACGCCGGATGTGGCCGCCGCGATGGCGGACCTCGTCCCGCGCCATAAGGCCGTCCTTATGGGCAACCACGGCGTGGTCGTCTATGGCCGCAACCTTTTCGAGGCCTCCAACCGCATGGAGCTCGTCGAGCATTTCGCCGAGGTCGTCCAAGGCACGCTTCTGGCCGGCAGGCAAGCCGAGCTCTCCCCTGAGGATCTGCGCGAACTCGACAAGGCCGCCGCGCGCTACTCGGCCGGGACCAAGAAGCCTTGAGGCCCAGAAGCAACCCGCTCCTCGATCGCTTCTTGCGCTACGTGCAGGTGGACACGCAATCCCAGGAAGACTCGCCTGATTTCCCCAGCACCGCCAAACAGCTCGACCTCTCAAGGATACTCGTCAAGGAACTCAAAGCCCTCGGCATCAAGACCGCCAAGCTCGACAAGCACGGCTATGTCATGGCCTCGCTGGCGGGCAACAGGCCCAAAGTCCCGGTCGTGGGCTTCATCGCCCATGTGGACACCTCGCCGGAGGTCTCGGGCGCGGGCGTCAAGCCACAGATCCTCACTTATAAAGGAGGGGACATCGTCCTTCCCAAAGACCCTTCCGCGGTCATCCGCGTCTCGGAGAACCCGCAGCTCGCTTCGGAGATGGGCCGGACCGTCGTCACGACGGACGGCACCACGCTCTTGGGCGCCGACGACAAGGCCGGAGTCGCCATCGTCATGGCCCTGGCCGAGGCCTTGATGAAGGACCCGAAGATGCCCCGCGGCGACGTCAAGATCGCCTTCACCCCGGACGAAGAGGTCGGTTCAGGCTCCAAGTTCTTCAACCTCAAGTCCTTCGGCGCGGACATGGCCTACACCATCGACGGCGACAAGGCGGGCGAGATCAACAAGGAGACTTTCAGCGCGGACACGCTGCTGGTGACCGTGACAGGCCGAGACATCCATCCCGGTTCAGCCAAGGACATCATGGTCAACGCCGCGCGCGCGGCCTGCGAGATCGTGGCCAGACTCCCCCAGGACATGGCTCCCGAGACGACCGAAGGCCGCCAGCCGTACATCCACCCCTACGCCCTGGAAGCCGGAGTGGGCAAGGCCGTGGTCAAGATCCTCCTGCGGGACTTCGAGACCGAGGGGCTCAGGGCCTTGAGAAAGCGCGTGGAGGCCATCGTCGCCGAGGTCCGGCCCCTCCATCCCAAGGCCGCGATCGCCGTGGAAGCGCTTGAATCCTACAGGAACATGGGCCCCATCTTGGAGAAGAATCCCCTGGTGCTCGAAGTCTTGGAAGAAGCGGTCAAGCGCGCGGGGTTGGAGCCCCGCTGGGTCCCCATCCGCGGCGGCACGGACGGCTCGCGCTTGACGGCCATGGGTCTGCCCACGCCCAACATCTGGATGGGCGGCTCGAACGCCCACTCCAAGACGGAATGGGCCTCGCTCTACTCCATGGAGAAATCCCTCGAGACCGCGCTCCATCTGGTCCGCCTTCTCGCTGAGAAAAGCGGCGCGGCCTAAGCGGGACGGAACCTGATTTCCAGCTTCCGGTGAAGCGCCTGGGCGATCTTTTCCAGGGTGCCGACTGTCACATTCTGGATTCCCTTCTCCATGCGGGAAATATTCGATTGCTTGGTGCCGAGAGCGTGAGCGAGGGTTTTCTGCGTCAACCCCGCGCTGACCCGCGCCTGCGCCAGCGCGACCGCCAGACGGACTGGCGCGTCCGCCGCGTCAAAGGCCTGGCGGAACTTCGGATCCCTGAGCCGCTCCTTTAAATCATCGCGAAAAAGAATCCGTTTGCCCCCCATCTTGGTCTTCATGCCGCGCTCCTCCTCAACCAGTCCGCTTTCAACCAAATAGATACATATCATATAAGATATCTAAGTTTCAACAAACTTTCTGGCCGATCTATCCATCAAATTCGGCCTGAGCCGAGTTGGACCCAATCGGCGACTGTGTCCGGACACAGTTCATCAACTTGGTGCGCACCAATTTCATCTGACAGACTCTTCGCGCGAAGAGCTTGTGGATCAGTCTGCCGGAACATCCAGCGATCCCTGCTGAGACGAGCGGCTCTTAGAAAATAGGTCTTTTTTCCTATTTTCATCTAGGTCCTTTGCCGCCCCCTTCCTAGTCCAATGGACCCAGAGGCAAAAGCCTGGGTGATGTTAGTATATGCTCAGAGAAAATCCTCCAGACAAGGAGATCTGCATGCGCCTTTTTAAAGCATTCATCGCCGTCGGGCTGCTGGCCTGCCTCTCGAACCCTGTCTTCGCCCAAGGACCGACAGCGAAGAAAGCCTTCCTGGTCCCCGTTTTGCTGCCGCCCGTATTCGTCCCGCCCGTGGGCGCCAACATCGCCGCTCCGCAAGAACAATTCTCAAAAACTCCGCCTCTCCTGCCGCCCAGCGCGGGGATCCTCAGCCCTGCTCCGACTCCCCAAGCGATGCCCGCTCCTCAAACAGGCCCGCGGAGCATCGGGGACAAGATCGCCGCGAAATCCCGGCGAGTACAGCGGGGCCTGGAGGTCGGCCCGATCGGAAAAATGACCGATGACGCGGCCAAGGGTCTTGGATTTGAAGTCGTCGAGGCGCTGACCAACGACGTGGAAGACGCCGCCGGAGCCGGCGCGTCGGCCGACAGCCAGTCCGAACCTCTCGATGCCTTGCGCGAGGACATGCGGACCAGCCTCAACTACATCTACAACGTTTTCCTCAAGAACGATGCGCCCCTCCGCAAGAAGGAAGAACGATTCCACATCGACATCCAGGGGCATTACAAGGAGTTCTACAGAGCCATCGTCTCCAACCCGAACATCACGGTCGCCGAATTCCAGGTCCGCCTGCGAAGATTCTTCGCGGCCGTACTCAACTATCACGACAGCACCATGTTCTATGCCACCGGAGGGGCGCGCTTGCCGCTCACGGTGATCCCGATGCTCGTGGACGGCCAATACAGATACTACGTGGCCTTCATCAGCCCCAGCGCGCAGCAACCCGAGCTGGCCGCTTTGAAGGTCGGCGACGAGATCGTCGAATTCAACGGCCGGCCCGTGGCCGCCGCCATCGACGAGCTGGCCGCCCAAGCGGGGGGCAGCTCTCCGGACACGAACCGCCTCTTGGCTGCGATCTTCCTGACCAATCAGCGCCGCGCTAGGGGCGACCAACTCCCCGCCTCCAACGAGGTTTCTCTCAAGATCCGCCGAGAGGCGCAGGGCCAGCCGGACCAGGCATTCGACATCAAGACGAAATGGGTCATCACCGAGGAGCAGTATCCAAGCGATGTCCCTCCCGACGATGCATCGTCTCCCAAAGCCAGCGGAGGGCTCAACCAGCCGCAATCGGGGCTCGATGCGGACAACGACGCGCCCGAGTCTGGGATGGACGCGGTGCTCAAACTCATCAAGCTCGCCTACTCCAAGGTCGCCCATCCGCATATCGCGATCTTCGAGCAGATGGTGGAGGGAGCCCATAAGAGCAATCCCCACATGGTCGGCTCTCCGGAGAGCATGCTCCCGCCCTTAGGGAAGATCCTCTGGCAGGGCCCCCCGGACAATCCCTTCCGACCTGCCATCTTCGAGACCGTGGACCAACGCAAGATCGGCTTTTTGCGCATCTCCAGCTACAGCGGCAGCGATAAGGAAGTCGCAGAGTTCAAGAAGATCATCGTCCTGTTCCAAAAGGAAACCGACGGCTTGGTCATCGACCAGATGAACAATCCGGGCGGTTCTGTCTTCTACCTCTATGCCCTGGCCTCCCATCTCACGGACAAGCCTCTCATCACCCCCAAACACCAGCTCAAGATCGGAGAGCCGGAATACACTTGGGCCAGGCAGCTTCTCAGCCGGCTTCAGCAGATGATGACCCCCCCAGGCGGCCCCCAGGCTCCGGAGAAAGCCGCAGGAGAAAACCCGCAGCCCCAACCTCAGCCTAAGATTGTGAGAAGGCAGCCTACAGCGGACGGCTATCCGATCACCCCGGAATTCATGAAGGGCCTCTTTAAGTATGCGCTCTTCATCGTGGAGCAATTCGCCGACGTCAAGACGCGCTTCACGGAACCCATGGCTTTGCAAGGCATCGACTATATTCAGCCCGTGGACAACGCGGAGGAGCGCTACACCAAGCCCATCGTGTTCTTGACGAACCCGCTGGACTTCTCCGGCGGAGACTTCATGCCCGCCATCCTGCAGGACAATGGGCGCGCCCTGATCGTCAGCGTCGCCGGCGAGCACACGGCCGGCGCCGGCGGAGTCGTGCATTCCCTGGAGCTGCTCAACAGTGAAGGCATCGCCGGCTTTTCTTACACCGCCAGCATGGCCATCCGCAGGCTGCTCGATGGCAGCCTGAAAGATACGCTCGAGGACTGGGGAGTCAAAGGGAGCATCCGCTACAACCCGACGCCCAAGGACCTGAAGACCGGCTTTGCCGGTCTGAAGGAATTCATCCTCGATACCGTAAAAAAACAGCTGCCTCCTCCGAGCGAACAACCCCAGGCCAAAGCCGAGACCCCGCCAGCCAGCCCCACAAATACTAAAGGGAGCGGACCGACCCAAGCAGCGGCCCAGCCCAAGTCGCCGAAGATCCCGCCGCAAGCGTGGAGCTTCATGGTCGAACAAGTCGCCGGCAAGGGCAGAACCCTGACCTCGAATAATGCGGCGAGTGCCATCAAGATGTTCCGGCTGCCCGCAGACTCACAGATCAAAGCATGGCATATGCCGGGTTTCTATGAAAAATCTCCTGATGGAACCAAGAGGCTCCATGCCCTGTATTCCTACGCCTATTCCTCTCAAGGGAAATCGCAAGTCGGACATTACATTTTCTCCTTGGGAGAAAATGGGAAAGCCATGTTTTTCCTGGTAGGATCCGAGGGGCAGTTGATCCGATCGGCTAAAATCAATTTCCCCAACAAGTTCTCCTCAGAATCCCGACCGGAACCGGAAGTCGTTGATGCTCCCTTGCAGTCAGAATTTGCAAGCAGTTTTGGATATTGGACGGCCCTCACAGAGGCGCTGCGCAAGAACCCCTCTTAAGCGGCCCTTCAATTTTAAGTATAGTCGTCTTATCTAGGATTTCCTCATGACCACTCTGCCCGATACGTTCCCGCCCGCAGCGCGCATCCAGGACCTGACCTCAAAGATCGGCCAAGAGGTCACGCTCCAGGGTTGGCTCTACAACATGCGCTTGAAGGGCAAGCTCGCCTTCCTGCTCGTGCGCGACGGCTCGGGCATCTGCCAGTGCGTCCTGTTCCAGGGCGACGTACCCCCCGAGGTTTTCGAGAAGGCCAAGTCCCTCGCCCAGGAAGCCGCGATCGTCGTTCGCGGAACGGTGAAGGCGGATGCGCGCGCGGCCTCAGGCGTCGAGCTCGCGGTCAAGGACCTCGTCGTCGTCCACCAGGGCCCGGAATACCCCATCGGCCCCAAGGAGCACGGCCCGGACTTCCTGCTCAGCCAACGGCATCTCTGGCTGCGCTCGCGCAAGCAGGCGGCCATCGCCCGGGTGCGCCATCAGGTCAAGCGCGCGATCTGCGATTTCTTCGATGGAGAAGGCTTCACCCAGGTGGACGCCCCCATCTTCACGCCGAGCGCCTGCGAGGGCACGACGAACCTCTTCGAGCTCGAATATTTCGAGGAGGGCAAGGCCTACCTCACCCAGTCCGGCCAGCTCTACATGGAGGCCGCGGCCATGGCCTTAGGCAAGGTCTACTGCCTGGGCCCGACCTTCCGCGCTGAACGCTCCAAGACGCGGCGGCACTTGACCGAGTTCTGGATGGTGGAGCCGGAGATCGCCTACTGCGACTTGAACGGCGTCATGGACACGGCCGAGCGCTTCGTCTCGCACGTCGTGAATTATGTGCTCAAGGCCTGTCCCAAAGAATTCCAAGAGCTCGAGCGCGACACCTCCAAGCTCGAGAAGATCGCGGCCCCCTTCCCGCGCATCAGCTATGACGAGGCCGCGGCCATCCTCAAGAGAAAGAACGTCCCCTTCGTCTGGGGAGATGACTTCGGCGCACCCCAGGAGACGGCCGTCTGTTCGGAGTTCGACCAGCCGGTCATGGTCCACCGCTTCCCCGCCGAGGTCAAGGCCTTTTATATGAAGCGCGACCCGGCCGATGAGCGCCTGGCCCTGTGCGTGGATGTCCTGGCCCCCGAGGGCTATGGCGAGATCATCGGCGGCGGCCAGCGCGCCGACGACCTGGCTTACCTCGAAGCCCAGATCGCCAAGCACAAGCTCCCGAAGGAGGCCTTCGAGTGGTACCTGGACCTGCGCCGCTACGGCTCGGTCCCGCACGGAGGCTTCGGCTTGGGCATCGAGCGCACCACCTCGTGGCTATGCGGCATCGAGCACGTCCGCGAGGCCATCGCCTTTCCGCGCATGCTCTATCGAATCTATCCATGAAGCGTGCGTTGGCGGCCGCTTTTCTCTTCACGCTGGGCTGCACCTCTGCCAACCATCATCCGACGAGGTTCCAGGCGATATGGTACGGCCACACCAACGACGTGCTCTGCGCGGCCTTCTCCCCGGACGGGACCAAAGCCCTCTCCGGCAGCCGCGATCAGACCGTGCGCCTCTGGGACACGTCCACGGGAGAGACCCTCTTCGTCTTCCAGGGGCACACGAGCCCGGTCATCGCCGTCGCCTTCAGCCCGGACGGCAAGACCGTGCTGTCCGCCAGCGACATGCTCTCCTTGCGAGCCTGGGACGCGGCCACGGGCAAGGAACTCTTCGAAACGCCGGGGCACGGCATCTTCGTCTACACCGCGCTGTTTTCCCCGGACGGCAAGAAGATCCTCTCCGGCGCCTCCGACCAGACCCTGAAGCTGTGGGACGTATCCACCGACCGTGAGGTCCCTTACTGGCCCGTGCACAGGGACTATGTCCAATCCGTCGCCTTCTCCGCGGACGGGACCAAGACGCTGGCCGGCGGCGCGGACTCCGAGATCCGGGATGTCGCCACCGGCAAGCTCCTGGCCACCCTGGCCTCTCCGACAGGACTGATCACGGAGACCGAACTCTCCCCTGACGGGAATATCGCCCTGACCGGCGGATGGGACGGCGCGATCAAGCTCTGGGACGCGCACACCGGAGCCTTCAAGACGATCTGGGAAGGGCACGACAAGACGGTGAACTGGACCGCTTTCTCGCCGGACGGCTCACTGGTGGCCTCCTCCAGCTACGACATGACGGTCAAGCTTTGGAGGACGGCGACGGGCGAATGCCTCAAGACCTGGACCGGACACACGGGCCGAGTCAACACAGTGGCCTTCTCCCCGGACGGACTCTGGGTCCTTTCGGGATCCGACGACCAGACCCTGCGGCTGTGGAACGTCAATGAGGCCGTCATCGATGCGGGACTGAAGGCGCTGGAAAAAGCCGCTCAAAAAAAGAATTAGGCCGGATGGTATAATGGAATGATGAACATGGAGCGCCGTCTCCTCAGATTTTCCAGTCTCGCGCTGCTTCTCAGCACGCTCTCCGGCTGCGCAGACATCCTCACCCTCAAGTACGATCCCACAACCAACCCACGCGCTTTCCAAGGTCCGCGCCGGCCGATCGTCTACGTGGACGCTGCCACCGATCTATCGGGAGGCATCTCCACTTATCAAGGGCTCTGGCAGGCGGATCGTCCGATGTCCGAGGTCCTCCAGGAAGCCCTGGTCACAGAATTGGGCCGCCTGCAGCTGCCCACGACCACGGATCCGGCTCAAGCCGAGGCGATCTTCGCAACCTCGCTCACGCAGGCGTCCGTCAGATACCTCGGTTCCGAAGGCCTTGATGACAAGATCATCGGGAAGGTCACCTTCGCCTTGGCCATCAAGGACCGCCGGCAAAAGAACGTGCTCTCCTGGACCTTCACGGGCACGGCCAATGGCCTGCGCCCCGGCTTCGGCCGGCCGGATGCGTGCTTCAGCCAAGCCATCAATACAGCGCTCGCCAACGCGGTCCAGGGAATGGGGCCGACCCTCGAATCCCAGGACTTCGTCGCGCTGATCGAAGGCCGCGCCCCCTCGCGCCAACAGATCGTCGCTGCCGCGCCGACGGCCAGGACCACTCCATCTCGAAGGTCGAAGAAAAGAAAACAGACGCCCTCCGGACCGATGTCAGCTCCCGAAGAACCCGCCGCTGAATCCTCGCCGCAGATGCCCGCTGCCCCGCCAGCGCCCACGACAGCCTCCCGGCGCAGCGACATCGACGAGCTTCCCTCCGCCTCGGCATCCAACGCGCATTCCCACGCCATCGTCATCGGCGTTGAGAACTACCGCGAGAAATTGCCGAGCGCCGACTTCGCGGCTGCCGACGCGCGACTAGCCGCGAAGTACTACAAGCGAGTGCTCGGCGTGCCGGAGGAGAACGTCGCGCTCCTTATCAACGACAAGGCCGCCAAAAGCGACTTCGAGAAGTATTTTGAGCGCTGGCTGCCCAACCGCGTGGAGGCGGGCGACACAGTCTACATCTACTACTCGGGACACGGCGCGCCGAATCCCAAGACCGGCGAGGCTTATCTCGTCCCCTATGACGCCGACCCGACCTACATCGAGCAGACCGGCTATCCGATCGCCAAGCTCTATCGAGATCTCAGCAAGCTGCCGGCCAAGAAGGTCGTCGTGGCCATGGACTCGTGCTTCTCCGGCGCCGGCGGCCGCTCGGTCATCGCCCGGGGCGCGCGGCCCCTGGTCACACTCAAGACATCCGATGTCCCCGAAAACCTCACGGTGCTCACGGCCGCTGCCGGCGACCAGATCTCCACGAGCTATGATGACAAGGGCCACGGACTCTTCACCTACTTCTTCCTAAAGGGTCTTAAGGAAAAAGGCCCGAACCTGCAAGCGGTCTATGATTATCTCAAGCCCGAGGTTTCGAAGGTCGCGCGACGCGAATACAACGCGGACCAGACCCCCCAATGGCAGGAAGGACGGTGAAACCATGAAAAAATCATTCCTCAAGCCCCTCCTCGCCTGCCTCGTCATCAGCAGCTTGGCAGCCTGCACCCTGCAGCACCAGGTGAGATTCGATCCGAACTACAACGTTCCTATAACCAATGCACAACCCATTCCCCTCAGGATCGGTCTCGTGATGCCGGAAACCTCGGCCATGCCGCCGGTGGTGGTCCCGACGCGCTGCATCATCGGCCAGACCATCGTGACGCTCCCCTACGATCAGGAATACATCCGCCTGGCCTATGAGATGGTCAAGTCGAGATTCAAGGAAGTCGATCTGGTCGCGGACAAGGCCTCGGCCTTGGGCCAGTACGACGCCCTCATCGAATTCTCCCCTCCCACACTCGATGCATCGAGCGTCTGCGTCCTCCAATTCATCGCCTTCTGGGAGATCTTCCCCATCTTCGTCCCTCCCGACGAATGGCGCTACACTGTCAGCGTCCCTGCCAAGTTCCTGGACAGTTCCGGCCAGCATGCCCTGGCCGAAGCCTCCTTCACGCAGGAAGGCTGGTCTCGCAGCACTGGCCTGCAAGAGGCCTTTACGACAGCGATCAACAACGTCCTGCTCAGCCTGACCAACGGCCCCAAGTTCATCCAGTACGCGCAGGCCCTGCGCTCACCGACACGTCCGCAGCGCGCGCCCGTGGTGGCAAACCTTCCGGCAAGCGCCGTGTCGAGCGAGATCGACGCGCTTCCCCCCGCATCGATATCTCAGCCTCACACGCACGCCATCGTCATAGGGATCGAGAACTATCGCCAAGCCCTGCCGCACGCCGACTTCGCGGCCGCTGACGCGCGCCTGGCCGCCAAGTACTACGAGCGCGTGCTCGGCGTGCCGGAGGAGAACGTCGCGGTCCTGATCAACGATCAGGCGGCGAAGAGCGACTTCGAAAAGTACTTCGAACGCTGGCTGCCCAACAGGGTCGAAGAGGGCGACACGATCTACATCTACTACTCGGGCCATGGAGCCCCCAACCCCAAGACAGGCGAGGCGTATCTCGTCCCCTTCGACGCCGACCCGACCTACATCGAGCAGACCGGATATTCGATCGCCAAGCTCTATCGCGATCTCGGCAAGCTGCCGGCCAAGAAGGTCGTCGTGGCCATGGACTCGTGCTTTTCAGGCGCCGGAGGCCGCTCGGTCATCGCCCGGGGAGCGCGGCCCTTGGTCACCATGGCCGCGAACAATGTGCCGCAGAACCTGACCGTCATCACGGCAGCGGCCGGCGATCAGATCTCGTCCAGCTATCAGGACAAGGGCCACGGACTCTTCACCTATTTTTTCCTCAAGGGCCTCAAGGAGAAGGGATCGGACCTGCAGGCGGTCTACGATTATCTCAGGCCAGAAGTCTCGAAGGTCGCCCGGCGCGAATACAACGCGGACCAGACTCCTCAGTGGCAGGAAGGGCGCTGAATTTTTATAAGAGGCGGTTTTCTTCGAGCCAGGAGCTGAGCGGAGGAAATCCAAACCGCTTGGCGTAGGAACGAAGTTTTTGCGCATCCAGCGCCCATTTCCTACCGCGTTTGACGGGGAAACTCAGCGGACACCTAGGGATGAGCGCCAGATAGACCAAGTCGAGGAATGCTTTCTCCGGCTCAGCGGCAAGATATCGGGCCTGTCCTTGATGCCGGACCTCGTAGCCCCAGATGAGCCGGTCCGGCAGGTGATGAATATGGAATTCTCCCAGAGGCGTCCGATAGAATTTTGGCGGCGCCGCCGAGACCCCATAAATCACTTGCGGGATATCCTCGACCACGCCGCAATCCGCCAGAACGCTGTACAGAGACACATAAGCAGGCCATGGTATCCGCAGATACGGCACGGCCTCGTAGGGATTCAGATCCGCGGCCAACTTATTGACCCACACGCCCTTCTTGAGCCGCACGGCCAAGTCCTGGGCGCAAAGCCGTGCCAAGGCCTTGCTAGCCGTAGCTGGCGAAAGGCCCGAGATCGCGGCCATATCCGTAGTCGTAAAGACCCGCAGGGAGTGCTTCTGCATGAGCTTGACCAGACCGGCGGCGCTCATCGCAACATCTCCAGCAAGTCTTCTTCGACTTCGGCTTTCTGCTGTTCAAAAGCCGCCGCGTCGCGGTAAAGGTCCATCATCTCTCCCGAAAGATAAGGCAGGACCTGCTCCTTGAAGTCGCCATAAGAGAAGGCCGTGACCTTGTCAGCTGCATTTTCCACGATCTTCGATTCGACCAAAGCAGCGACCTCGACCGGCTTGACCAGAACGACGCGCAGCAGATGGTGGATGTCGAAAAGATCGCGCGCGGCATAGCGCGAGGCCGCGGCAAGCGCGCCGACCTTTTGGGCCGCCATAGTCGTCGCGTCGTAGAAGCGGGCGGCAAAGGGCGTCATCCGATAGCGACGCAGAAGTTCAGCGTCCGGAGCGGCCACGGCAGTGCGGATGTCCTCCTGGCGCCGGCTGAATTCGATCTTGGTGGGCAGAGGCTCGCCCACGCTCATAAAGAGGGATATCTTCCAGCGCTGCGTTGTCTGAGTCTGCTTGGGCTTGCGCACCTCAAGCCTCGTGATCCCTTGACCGATGAGCGATGCGGCGAAGGCCCGTCCCTCCAGGATGGAATCCACTGCGTTTTGGAGCGTGGAAACTGGAAAATCGGGCACGATGTCGAGGTCCATGTCCTGAGAGAGACGGGGAGAGCGATGGAAGAAACGCAGGCAGATCCCCCCCTTGACCGCGTAGGCGCGGCTCGGGGATAGCCGGGCGTGCAGATGGCGCAGGAAAGCCAGCTGAAAGGACTCTCGAAGCTCGAAAGAAGGGATGGCCATAGGAGGGTCTCAAATATTAATATAATATGAAATTGACTTATTTGTCAAGTTCTTATAATATTAAATTAGTGGATTTGAGCGGTTGACTCAACGCTGCCTTGGCTCAGTTCCGACAAATTTCCCCAGTTTAGTGGCAAAATCCTAGGGCTTCAGCTGATTGAAGCAGCTAGCGGACGGCCTTCCCCCTGATCCCCGATCGCATCACGCACTTATTTTAGTAGGGCAGGCAATGGGGCAGTATTTGGATGACTTTTTTGTCGTTTGGAAGTTTTTCTACTTCTTTACAAATCTCAGGCTTCTCCTTGAAATATGACAGAGTGCCGAACCACGCATCCCGGGCCCTGCAGAAACCCCGCGCAGACTTGGTACATTCCGCTTCCTGCGGCTCACTAAATTCCACAATGCCAAAATCAAGGAGGTTCGGGATGTGGATGCCGGAGTACTCGGCAGCAGTGTGTCCTTTCTGATCCTGGCTGTCGATATTGGCATGCCAGTGCAGTAAGGTTGTCACAAGCTCCGGTTTTCGCATGATCGCAGCCCACATCAGAGGAGTCCTCATAGGTTTCCCCATATAATAGTCTGGGGTATTGGGATCGGCACCAAGCTTAAGCATGGTTTCCACGACTGCAGGGGCATTGCGAATGGCAGAAATCAAAAGAGTCGTGGAAACATTCCCATCATCGCGATAAAACGGATCCTGCTCCTGAAAAAATTTATTCGGCCGAATGTAATTAATCGGAGCTGCCGCTTGAGACGGCCCATCATTCAAGCCGCCCTCACTGATTAGAAGTTGCACCATATCCTTATCCGGACTGCCGGATTGAACGACTTCCCACAGAAGAGGATACGCCAAATCGCGGCGCGCGTTCGGATAGTCTTTCACTTTAGACAACATTTTTAAAACGACTTGCCTCTTATCCTCGTCGGAAATTGACTTGTCATAAATGACCTTCTCCTTCAGAGCCTTCAGCAAACTATCGAGATCTGCTTGTTTTTTCTGCATAGCTTTCATCTCTTCTACCATCCAATGCGCCTCTTTGGTTCTCCCTTCCACCGTAGCAGGCTCCTGGTCCAAAGTTTGCACCGGGATGTAAATCTGACCGTTATTCTGATTAGGGTCACTCGCAGCAGCATCTCTCAAGGACTGTTTTTCCTGGGCAGAGAGAAGAGTGCTCTGCTGATACCTATGGAACCCTTGAATTCCCACGACGAGAATAGCAGCCAGTCCCCCAAATCCAATCAGCTTTTTCATCGGCCTTCACCTCTCTTAACAGATGGGCATCAAGTAGCGATAGTCTACCCCCCCCCAGCCGATCTTGTCAAGGCCCAATTTGGACCTAGAAAAAAATCATGTGACAAAATCCCGGCATCGTGGTAAAATCTTCTTGTCAGCCAAGCTAACGTCCAACCCGGAGGCCCCATGAGCACAGACCTTGAAAAGATCCTTCGTCCCGTGGACAACCCAGCACCCATCTTCCCCCCAAAATACATGACCCTGGCCGGCGGCGAGACCCTGGTGATCCGGCAGGTGGACCGCGACGAGATCCCAGACATCCTGCCCCACGTCGAGCCTTTGATCCACGTGGAACGCGATTTTTACGACATCGTGGCAGCCCGCGTGTACGCAGAGCTTCTAGGCTACTACCGCTACCGCGTGCAGGACGAATACGTGCTCGTGGCCCAGCTCGACGGCGAGCTCTGCGCGGTGGTCAACGGTCGGCGCTTCAATCCCGAGGTCGGCGTCTCGCTGCACACCCTCTCCTTGCGCCGTGGCCTGCGCGTGGGCGCGCATGCCTTCGCAGCCAAGATGGAGTACCACTTCGACTACTTGAAGCAGAAGGAAGTCTTGATCGTGGCCGAGTCGCCCATCGGCTTCAGGCGTTGGATGATCGAGTACAAGCTCGAGAAGCGCTTTGAGACGCCTCACGAGTTGGGCGGCGTTCCCTCCTTCGCCCTGACCCGCGAGATCTTCGAGAGAGTGCGCCCGACGCTCTTGACCGGCCACAGGCCCGTGCCCGCCAATCTCCTCGCCAAAGCCAAGGCCAAGATCATGCCCCCCTCGGACCCGCCCAAGCCGCCCATGGACTTGATGGCCGCGACCCGCTCGCAGTCCGACAACACGGGCTCGGCGCTCCTTCTGCAAAGACAGGTCCTCGGCGGCCAGCCGAAGGCCGTGGCCAAGCCGAAGAAGGCCGCGGCAAGGAGATAGCCATGCGCGAGGTCTACGTCGTCGGCATCGGCATCACCTCCTTCTCCCGCCTCGAATACCCCTTGGTTGAGATCGCGGGCTATCCGGCCATGATGGCCTTGAAAGATGCGGGCTTAAGCTCCGTCGATCATGTCTACGTCGCCAACATGGGCGCTGGACGATTGAACAAGCAGACGGGCCTGGCCTCGGCAGTCGTGGACCATCTGGCACTCACCCCCGCTGGAGCCGAAGCCATCGAGAACGGCCCGGCCTCCGGCGCCTCAGCCATCAAACAAGGCTACATGGCCGTGGCCTCGGGACTGCATGACACAGTCCTCGTGACCGGCGCGGAGCGCATGCGCGCGGCCAACAGCCTGGAGACCACGGACTTCGTCGCGACTTTGACCCATCCCTTGGCCGAGTATATCTACGGCGTGACCCTGCCGTCCTTGGCCGGCATGTTCACCCGCCTCTACATGGACAAGTACGGCGTCACCTCGCGCCACCTCTCCATGGTGGCGGTCAAGGCGCACGCCAACGCCATGCTCAACCCCTTCGCGCATCTGCACGAACTCATCACCATGGACGGCATCGAAGACGGCCCGGACGCGGGAACCAACAATCCCATGGTGGCCGATCCCTTGCGCTTCTACGACTGCTGCCCGGTCTCTGACGGCGGGGCCTGCCTGATCCTGGCTACGGGCGAGGTCGCCAAGAAGCTCAAGAAACCCATGGTACGCTTGGCCGGCGTCGGCCAGGCGACCGATACCCACGCGGTGCACGAACGCAAGGATCCCACCGAGGTCACAGCCGTGCGCCTGGCAGCCCAGCAGGCCTTCGGCATGGCCGGGTTCAAACCCTCGCAGGTCGACGTGGCCGAACTCCACGACGCTTTCACCATCCTCGAAATCGTCGAAAGCGAGGAAGCCGGCTTCTTCAAGAAGGGCGAGGGGCACAAGGCCCTGGAAAAGGGATTGACCAAGATCGGCGGCCAGATCCCCATCAACACATCCGGCGGCTTGAAGGCCAAGGGCCACCCGGTCGGCGCGACCGGCGTGGGCCAGGCCCACGAGATCGTCCTGCAGCTGCGCGGCGAGGCGGGGGCGCGCCAGGTCAAGGGCGCCAAGAGAGGCTTCACCTGCAATTTCGGAGGCTTCGGCAACAACGTCGTCTGCCTGGCCTTCCAGCGGGAGGGATAACATGGAGATCTACGGCTATCAATGCTCGAAGTGCGGGCACATCAACTACCCCAACAGGACCCTCTGCGGCAAGTGCAAGAACAATGCATTCGTCCCAGTGCCATTGCCCAAGGCCGGCAAGCTTCTGACCTTCACGCGCCTCTCGACTTTGCCCGGCGACTTCGATGTGCCGGAGATGACCCTGGGCATCGTGGAGCTCTCCAACGGCGTGCGCGTCACCGGCCAAGTCGAGATCCCCAAGCCCAAGATGGGTATGGCGGTAGAGTCCACGGTCCAGGTCGTGCGCAAGGACGAGTACAACAAGTACTACGGGATGGTCTTCAGGGCCAAGTGATCGTTGTCCGCAGCTTTGGAGACCGCATCTTACTGGGCGACTATCAGGTCCACTCGCGTTTTGCCAAGGCCGTCAATTTCATCCAAGATGACCGGCTCATCTGCCTGGTCGACCCGCAGATCGGCGGCGGGCCCATCAACATCGTGGTCTCAGCCCTGGATTTCACCCAAACCTTCAGTCTGCACGTGGACAAGGACTGGTTCTCCTGCGGAGAAACGATCCTGCCGAAGCGTCCGCTTTATCTTTCAGGATTCCCCGCGGGGAGCATCGACCCTGCCGGCCTGCAGCGCGGCTTGAACCAGCTGGAGAAACGACTCAAAAACACGCACCCGAAGAGCCTGTCCTTCCTGATCGCCCCGCGCAACAACTTTTCATCTGCGTTTGATCAGGCATTCGCAGCCAGGATAAGCAACGGCCTTCGGGAGCTCCGACGCGGGAATCTGGAAGCCGGTGCGTCGGTCCTGCGCGGGTCAGGCTTCGGCCTCACGCCCAGCGGCGATGATTTCCTGGCCGGCTGGCTCTGGGGGCTTCACGCCGCTCAAAAATTCTTCAACACGGATCTTTCCGCCGAGATCGAAAGGATCTTCAGTTCAGCAAAAAGCAGCAATCCCCTTTCAGCAGCCTTCCTGCGCTGCGCTCGAGAAGGACGCTGTTTCGAACCCCTGCAAAATCTCCTCAAGGCACTCATGCGGGGAGACAATGCCCAGCTTGACCTCGCCATCACTCAGCTCTTGGCATCAGGAGAGACTTCAGGCGCGGACACAGCCGTGGGATTTCTCATGTCCCTCAAAAAAGAGGAGCAAGTCCTATGTTTATAAAAGGCCTGGTCAAGACAGGCGAATATTTCGACTCCGTGACTCTCATGATCGCCGGCCGCGAACTCTCCGCCAGGCCCGGCGTCTCTGACGCGGCTGTGGTCATGGGAACGCCGGAGAACCGGTCCATCCTCAAATCCTCCGGCCTCCTCTGCCCTGAGTTCGCCAAATCAGGGGACGCGGACCTGCTCATCGCTGTCAAAAGCGCTGATGAGAAATCAGCGGTCACGGCCTTGTCCGAAGTCGAAACCCTTCTTAAAAACATCCGCAAAAATGGCAAGACCCAAGGCGTCTCTTCCCCCAAAAGCCTCGAGGGCGCGCTCAAGGTCCTGCCGCAAGCCAACATGGCCGTCATCTCGGTCGCAGGCAAATACGCGGGCGAAGCGGCGATGAACGCTTTGCGCCAGGGTCTTCATGTCATGCTTTTTTCAGACAATGTGTCCTTGGAGACCGAGATCGAACTCAAGCGCTTTGCTCAGAGCCGCGGTCTCTTGGTCATGGGACCTGATTGCGGCACGGCCATCATCAACGGCGTGCCTCTCGCCTTCGCCAATGTGGTCAACCGCGGCTCCATCGGCATCGTGGCAGCGGCAGGCACGGGCCTTCAGGAAGTGAGCTCGATCATCTCGAACGAGGGAGCCGGCATTTCGCAGGCCATCGGCACGGGCGGACGCGACGTCAAAAAAGAGGTCGGCGGCATCATGTTCTTGGAGGGTTTAAAAGCCCTGGCCGATGATGAATCCACCAAAGTCATTGTGCTGATCTCCAAGCCCCCGCATGCGGAAGTCTTGAAAAAACTCTCCGCTGCCGTCCAGGGAATCTCCAAACCCATCGTGGCCATGTTCCTCGGAGCTGACCCCGAAACAATCCGGGACATGACAGTGGCCTCGACCTTGGAGGAAGCGGCTCTCGTGGCCGTAGCTCTCGCTCAGGAAAAGAGTCCGGAAGCAGCAAGACAAAAAATCCAGAATCGTGACAAGGAGCTCTCGGAGCTTGCGGCCACAGAATCCTCGAAACTCCAGAAAAGTCAGAGATTCATCCGTGGACTTTTCAGCGGCGGGACTTTCTGCGGCGAAGCCCAGTCCATCTTCCGGGGAATGCTGTCCGAGGTTCATTCCAACGCACCGCTTTCGCCTTTCAAGACTCTGGCGGATGCCTGGAAAAGCGAGGGCCACACGGTCGTGGATCTCGGCGAGGACGCCTTCACCGTAGGCCGGCCCCACCCCATGATCGATTTCTCTTTGCGCAACCGCCGCATCCAGGATGAAGCCACTGATCCTGAGACAGCGGTCATTCTTCTCGATGTCGTGCTGGGCTATGGTTCGAACCTCGATCCTGCTGGTGAACTCGGCCCGACCATTACCGCGGCCAAAAAAACGGCCAAGGCAGCCGGTCGGCATCTCATCTTCGTCTGCTCCGTGACGGGAACAGAAGAAGACCCTCAGGTGCGGAGCAAGGTCGCAGAGACTTTAAAGGCCGCAGGTGCATTAGTCCTGCCCACGAACGCGGCCGCGGCCAAATTCGCGACCTGCGTTGTTAAAGGTCTAAAGCGAACTTAATCGCCTCGCCGACCTCGTCGAGTCGTCCCACCGATAGCCGGCAGATACGGTTCAAAAGCAGGGCCTTTGGAATGGTGAAAATCACATCCGTGTTGACCACGCAGGCCTTGGGCATGCCCTCCTCCCGCCCCAGACGGACCTCCGTGGGTATTTCACGAACCGTCCGGGTAACCTGCGCCACGGTGACGGACTGGCGCACCAAAATCGCTTTGTCGCGAGACAGGAGCAGCACCGGCCGCCTCCCGGCCGGCGCCGGAAGCTGCGCCCACCAGACCTCTCCGCGACGCATTTACCAATCCTCCTTCTTGAGGCTCGCGGCCCCCGCAGCCGTTGCCGCGGAGATGACGCTTAAGTCTTCTGGTTTCCCCTCATAGCCGGCGCCGTAGCGCGCCTCTTTCTCGCGGACGAGCTGAAACTCGAAATACGCCTTGAGCGCCTCGGTGTAAAGCGCACTGCGGGACAGCCCCGCTTGATGGCGCAGAACCTCGGCCTGGCGGAAAACACCGGCGGGAAGGCTGATGGCGGTCTTGATCGCATTATTCATACTTTTCTCCTACTATTATTATACTATTTATCCAGTATCTCTAGATTTTCCATACATACCATACGAGTGAGAGGCAAAAAAGTTTCCGCTCAGTCAAAAGTCAATGCCTGACCCCATTTGTTATAATCTCCCCTGTGAGCGTGAAGGACCTGTTTCAAAGCGAGCTCAAGGTCGTCAATCTGGGCCTTGAGTCTTTCCAGAAGAGTCTTGAGCAATGCGGGACCAAGTCCGTGCATGTGGACTGGCGGCCGCCGCTGGCCATCGATGAAGCCTCCCGCAAGATCCTTCAAGCCAAATCCGAAGAAATAAACAAGGCCAATGCCAAAGCCGCGGCCAAGGTCTTGGCCGCCAAGCCGGTCTTGATCGGCCTGGACAAGGCTCTCGACGTCATCCCGGGGATGAAGAAGAACCTCATCCTCCACGCCGGGCCTCCCATCGCCTGGGATCGGATGTGCGGTCCCATGCGCGGCGGCATCATGGCGGCACTGATGTATGAAGGACTGGCCAAGACTCCCAAAGATGCCTCCAAGCTGGCCGCTTCAGGAAAGATCGATTTTTCTCCCTGCCACGAACACTCAGCCGTGGGTCCCATGGCAGGCATCATCTCCGCTTCCATGCCTGTCTTTGTCCTCAAGAACGAAGAGAACGGCAATCTCGGCTTCTGTACCATGAACGAGGGTCTGGGCAAGGTCCTGCGCTACGGCGCTTATGGCCCAACGGTCATTCAAAAGCTTAAATGGATGGAAGTTGTTCTTTATCCCACGCTCAAGAAAGCCGTGGCCAAGATCGGCAAGATCGACTTAAAAAACATCATCGCCCAGGCTCTGCACATGGGAGACGAGGTGCACAACCGCAACCGCGCGGCCACCTCGCTTTTCTATCGTGCCATCGCGCCGGCCATCGTCCGCACAGCCCCGGACCCGGAGACAGCGGCACAGGTGCTCGAATTCATCAATGGCAACGACCATTTCTTCCTCAATCTCTCCATGCCAGCGAGCAAAGTCTCATTAGATGCGGCGCGCGATATCAAAGGGAGCTCGTTCGTCACGGTCATGGCTCGCAACGGCACCGACTTCGGCATACAACTCTCGGGAACTGGTTCTGAATGGTTCACTGGTCCGGCTCCAGTGCCCGACGCGCTCTACTTCCCGGGCTTCACCAAGGCGGATGCCAACCCGGACATCGGGGATTCCGCCATAACGGAGACCAACGGTCTGGGCGGCTTCTCGATTGCGGCCTCGCCGGCCATCGTCCAGTTCGTGGGAGGCAGCGCCTCGGACTCGCTTGACTACACGCGGCAGATGTACGAGATCACGATCGCGGAGAACACCGCCTACCAGATCCCGGCTTTGGATTTCAGGGGCAGTCCCACAGGCATCGACGCCAGAAAAGTCGTGGAAAAAGGCATCTTCCCCCTCATCGACACAGGCGTGGCCCATAAAGAGCCTGGCATCGGACAGGTGGGCGCGGGCATCTTGAGCGCGCCCGCAGAGCCGTTCCAGAAGGCCGTCGTCGGCTTGGCAAAAAAACTCGGAGGCAAGTCATGAAAACCGAACAGTTCCTCGATCTGATGGGCAAGGTCAAGATGTATGACTTAACCCAGCGCCTGAGCGTGCATACCCCGCCGTGGCCGAGCTACATCCCGCTCTCCGTGCAGTACTTCAAGCGCATCGCGGGCGCGCACATGGGCCAGGGAGCCAACGGCCAGGTCATCACGACCTCCAACCACGTGGGCACACACATGGACGGCGAGATCCACTTCCACGCCAGCGGCCGCTCCATCGGCCAGGTTCCCATGAACGAGTGGGTGGGCCCCGGCGCTGTCGTCGATCTCTCGAAGGAGCTCGGCGATTACGACCTCTACGAGCCCGACCTCCTCAAGAGCAAGGTGGACATCAAGAAGGGCGACATCCTCATCATCAACACGGGCTATCATCGCTACGCCTGGGACCAGAAGCAGTCCGACGAACTGCGCTATTTCGTCAAGCACCCGGGGCCGGGACCGGCCTTCCACAAGTGGTGCTTGGACATGAAGTTCAAATGGATCGGGGTCGACTGCGGGAGTGCCGATCATCCCATGAACACCATCATCCGCGGCTGGCATCCCAAGGCCTTCGTGGAAGCGGAGAAGAAGCTCAAAGCCAACTATGGCAAGGGCTGGGATGAGATGTTCCCCCAGGAAGAGTACTACCAGGTCATGCACATCAAACTCTTTCCCAAGGAGATCGTGCACGCCGAGAACATCGGCGGCGACATCGAGAAGCTCTCGAACAAGCGCGCCTGGATCGGGTGCTTCCCCCTGCGCGGCATCGAGCTGGAAAGCTCCATGTGCCGCATCGTGGCCTGGATGCCGTAGGAGGCCCCATGCCCATCACCTGCGACTTCGATTATCACAAACCCAAGAGCCTGGCCGAAGCGACCAAGCTCCTCGTCCGCTACAAGGGCCGCGCCCAGGTCTTGGCCGGCGGGACCGACCTGATCGTGTGGCTCAAGGAAGGCATGAGATCCCCGGAAGCGCTCATCGACATCAAGGCCATCGGCGAGCTTAAGCGCCTGGAGATCAAGGACGACGCCCTCCACATCGGAGCCAGAACGACCTTTGCCGAACTCATCGAGTCCGACCTAGTCAAGAAGCGCTTCCCCATTCTTTGGGAGGCCTCCAGGACTGTGGCCTCCTGCGGGGTGCGCAATCGCGCCACCCTCATCGGTAATCTCTGCTCAGCCGTGCCTTCCCTGGACGGCGCGCCGGCCCTGCTGGTCCATGATGCCCGCGTGTGCGCGCGCGGATCGGCCGAACAGCGCGAGATCCCCATCTCCAAATGGTTCACCGGCCCCAAGCGCACCGCGCTTTTGACTGACGAGATCGTGACTGGCGTGGTCATCCCCGTTCCAAAAAAGAAGACTGCCGGGGTTTATGTGAAGCTGGGCCGCTACTCGGGCGAGGACTTAGCCCAGGTCGGCCTGGCGGTCCTTATAGAGGAAGAGAATATATATAGGGTGGCTTTCTGCGCCGTGGGACCGATCCCCAAGAGGGCCGCGAAGATCGAATCCCTCCTGCAAGGCAAGAAGCTCTCGGATGATCTCATCCGCAAGGCCCGCAAGCTCGTGTCCCAGGAGATCTCGCCCATCACGGACATCCGCTCCAGCCTGGAGTACCGCCAGCTCATGGCCGAGGTCATGCTGGAGCGCGGTCTCAAAGCTGCGGCGGCACGGCTCTTAGGGAAAGGGCCTGCCCTGGGAGAAAGCCTCCTATGAAGAAGACCCCCATCCAGCTCATGCTCAATGGCGTCAAGCGACAGGTCGAAATCGAGCCCAATGACGTGCTGGTGGACGTGCTGCGCGAGAAGCTCGGGGTCAAGAGCCCCAAGATAGGCTGCGACCGGGGCGACTGCGGCACCTGCACGGTCTTTTTGAACGGCCGCACGGTGCGCAGCTGCCTGGTCCTGGCCATCGAGGCGGACGGCGCCGAGATCGTGACCTTGGAGGGCATCTCCAAGCACGGCCCGACCAAGCTGCAGAAGAGCTTCGTGGCGCACAGCTCCTTTCAATGCGGATTCTGCGCGCCGGGGATGGTTTTATCCGCCACCGAACTTCTTCAGAAGAATCCCAAGCCCAACCGCGGGGAGATCCAGGAAGCCATCGCCGGCAATCTCTGCCGGTGCACGGGCTATGCGCCCATCATCGAGGCCATCGAGGACGCGACGAAGAAGTAGCCGCTACCGGCTTTGGAACGGAGCGACAAAGGTCTTCTCGGCCTTGCCGCCGCAACCGATAGAATCGAGAGCCAGATTGCTCGGATAGTAGTTCCTGAGAGTCACCGTGCAGTTTTTCTTCTTCGTCACCGCGCGCCCCGTATAGACGACCACGGTCTCAGAAGCGCTGACCACCACCTTGCGCTGGAGTTCAACGGGGCCGATCATATCCTTCTTTGAAATGCCTTCCGCCCACTGGAGGATCTTCTCAAATCGAGCCTGGGGACCGAAGACTTCATCATTGATCTTGCTGGCCTCCCGCTTCTCCACAGCCTGGCGCATCTTCCGCTGAGCATTCCAAGCGGCCAGATCTCTTCCAAGCTGTTTCACGGCTTCCAGGGTGACGTCGCAGTTTTCAGTGCACACGTCCGTCAAGGCCCACGCGCGATCGGCGCCCGCGGAGATCAGCACGATGGCCAACACAAAAACAGGTCCCGCGCACTTCCAGGTTGACTTATTCATGGTCATATCCTCCCTTTACATCTTTCCTTATTATAGCCTGGGGATGGGAAAAGCGCCTGGGCCTATCGGGCAATTTTTCAGGGAATTTGGACCTGGGCCTTTCTAGGTCCAAAGACCTAGAGGGCACTTCGGCTGTAACAGCTCGCCCAAATAAAGTTCTCAGCCCGCGCTGAAACGCTTACTCATCAATTCAATGCGATTTTTCGGCCAACTGTTGCCGGCAACAGTTGATCAACTGGGTACAGACCGGCCACATAGGTACAAAGCAGACCGGGCACATGGGTTACACTTTTGTCTATTGGGCAACTGTGACCGCCAGTTGATTGACTTGGTGCGCACCAAGTTCGCCCGCCGGCTCTTCACGCGAAGAGTCGGTGGATAAGTCGCCTTGCGCTGGTCGAAACTTCACTGGAGCGAGCTCTTACCTCCGGCTAAAACCGATCGACCAGGTCCCTCAAGGCCACTTGATTCGAGAAAATGGCGTAGTAGGGCCCGCTGGCGCCTTTCGGATCCACAGCCAAGAGGCGCTGCTGCAGGAGCCAGAGCAGCGTGCCCGGGCTCGTCTCGCTCCCCAGAAGAGCCTTGGCTTCCCTCAAGCGCGGCAGGATGGTGTCTTGGATCAGGACCTTCTTGCGATGGAACATGGCCTGTATCTCTTCTCCGCTGTGTTCCTCTGCGGCCACAAAGATCCGATCCGCCTGGATGTCCGAGGCCACCTCATCGAACATTTTCATGCTGTCCAAGAAGCCAGCCCGAGCCCTCTCCAGGATAGGGATGGCTTGATCGATCTGCGCCAGATCAGCGTCGGCTTGCGCCCATCGGATGAAATAGTAGTCAGCGGCAATGAACGCAGCCAGCAGGGGCCTGAGCTCGGCTCGCAGCAAACCCCTGCTCTGGGTCTCGAGTCGACTCAACTGAGCGGCATATATCGGCAGGACGCCCTTTAATCGGCCCGGCGCCAATGTCGAGATCAGAGGGAGCTTCGGAGCATCCGCCGAGATCTCTTGGTTGATGATTTCAGCCTCGGCATCGAGCCTCGCCAAAGAATCCTTGGCCGCAGCCTCGGCCTCGACGCTCCGGCCCCTCTCTCGATCCCTCCAGACGAGAAGCGAAGCCGGATGCTGACGGCCGAATTCATCCGTGACCAACGGCAAAGAAGGGTCTACGGACAACATCTGATCGAACGCCTGCAGGTAGCGATTGTAGACGGCTTTCTCCCGGGCCCAATAGTCCTCACGCTCACGAAGCCCCTGCTCAAAACCCTTCGCCTCAGCCTGGGCGCGGGTGATGTCGAAGGGATCCGGGACCTTCCAGACGGCCACGGGCCAATAGGTGCCCTTGAGCGGAACCAAAGACAAAAGACCGCTGAACCGGGCCTTGCCCAGATAGTAATGGATGCTCCGGTGAACGTGCCCGGAAGCATCGGTAAAACCGTGCCAGAGGATGTCCAAGAACTCCTGCTTGCAGAAGGCAGCAGGATCGTTGGGATTGCCGACCGAACGCCACTCCGCTGCCTGGCCGCTCGTCAGCAGCTGGAGGTTGCGTGGAGCATCGGCGAACTCGGCGGTGATCCGCAGGGTCCAAGGGACGATGTCGCTCTGGAAGACCTGGACGCTTTGAGAAAGGCCGGCGGCTTCGTCGCGCAGCGACCTCAGGTCCGCTTCAACTTCCTGGAAGAAGCTGTCGTGCCCGTTGCCGATCAGGGCCCAGGCGGACGGAACAGAGAAGGGCAGGAGCAGACACGCGCAGGGGAAGCTTAACGTCCATCGAGGGCGCGGCGAAGACACGCCCTACCGCCAGATCCGATCGCAGTCCCTCTCGGAACCCGCGCAGCCCCTCATGGCATGAGAATTTCGGTTAGACCAAAGGGCGACTTCCGGCGCAGGCCTGATGGCTGTTTCTGATGCAGGCTGAGCGTCTGTTTTCGGCGCGAGCTCGGCTTTGGGAGCGACCGACAGATTCAGAGCCGCGCACCCTCCCCAATGCCGCCAACAGTTGTTGGCGGTCTGGGCTGCCTGATCGCCGGCGGAAGGAGCGCTGTTTTTCAGCGAGGCGCTCGTTTCATACGGTGCATAATGGCCGGCCCCGAAGTCCGTCGGCGTCAAAGGAACGACGGCTTGAACTGCCGCCGGCTCATTCACGGCCGGGCATGCTCCCCAATACCTCCAACAGTTTTTTGTGTCCGGAGCAGCAGACTGCGTGTCGGAGCGAGCAGCCATCCCATTCGTCATGCATGGTCCATACGAACACCACGGACGAGCCTGCTGATTCGCCTGGACAACTCGCGCATTGAAATTGGAAAACCTGGCTTTGAGAGCCGCACCCACATCCCACGCCTTGACGTCGCCAGCCGCTTTAACGTCCTCGGACGTTTTTTCGTTCCCAGTGATCTGCGAGAGGCCTCCGGCAGGGAGATCCTCCAAGGCCCAGGCGCTGTTCGCGCCGACGGAAACCAGCGCGACGCCCAAGGCGAGAAGCGGCCAGATATTCTTGTTCATGTTCATATCTCCCTGCATCTGCATTTATTATACCCCATGGCCTAAAAACCCGCCTGGGTCCTTTGGGCAATTTTTCAGGGAATTAGGACCTAGACCTTTCTAGTCCAAAAGGCCTATAATCCTTTATGGTCTCCCCGTCCTCCCTCGTCGTCGCCGGAATCAGGACCCACCTGCTCTCCGGCGGGAAAGGCCAGCCTCTCATCTTCCTCCACGGCATGGGCGCCTCCTCCTATGGCTGGCGCCGTCTGCTGCCCGCCTTCGCCAAGACCCACGCGGTCTATGCCCCTGACCTGCCGGGCTTCGGCCGCTCGGAGAAGCCCCGCGACTTCGACTATTCCCTGGTCGGCTTCACGCGCTGGCTGAACTCTTTCATGGACACGCTCGGCCTGCCCCAGGCCGTGCTCATCGGCAGCTCCATGGGAGGCGCCATCTCGATTGCCCTGGCCCTGGACCATCCAGCGCGCGTCTCGCGCCTGGTCCTGATCGGCACGCCCGTGGATGAGCGCCACATCCCGCGCATCATACGCATCATGCGCACCCCGCTGCTCGGCCGGCTCTTGGAGCCGCTCCTGGGCCCGTGGCTCGTCCGGGTCGTGGCGCCCACGGCTTTCCTGGATCAAAACCTCGTCACCGAGGAGCTGATCCAGGAATACGCCATCGCCCTTCAGACCCGCGAGGGACGCCATTCCATCGCCGAGACCATGCGCCGCGGCGTCCACAAACACGTGGCGGGCTTCCTCAGGCGCTATCGCGAGCTCAAAGGCCCGGTCCTCTTCATCCACGGCGAGCATGACTGCCTCGTGCACATCGAAGATGCCCAGCGCTTCTGCCGCGAGGTGCCCCAAGCCAGATTCTTCCACGTCCCGGAATGCGGCCATGTGCCCCACGAGGAAAAATCGGAGATCGTCGAAAGGGCGATCCGGGAGTTCCTCGACTCTGATATAATGGGGGCGAAATAAGATCCCCTCAGATCCTCATCCGCGCCCTGAACGCTCTCGACAAACAGACCACGGAGGTCCCATGCACGAATTCAAGCCTTACATCGATGACGCCTCGTCCATCGCCGAGTTCTCGCTCAAGGCGGTCGTCCTGGGAGCGATCTTCGGCGTCATCTTCGGCGCCTCGACCGTGTACCTGGCCCTGCGCGCGGGCCTGACCGTCTCGGCCTCGATCCCCATCGCGGTGCTGGCCATCGCGGTCTTCAAGAAGGTCGGCAAGTCCACGATCCTTGAGAACAACATCGTGCAGACCATCGGCTCGGCCGGCGAGTCCATCGCCGCGGGCGTCGTCTTCACCGTGCCCGCCCTGATCTTCCTGTCCAACGGCGAACAGTACTTCCAGTATTTCCAGATCTTCACCCTGGCCCTGGTGGGCGGCATACTCGGCATCCTCTTCATGATCCCGCTGCGCCGCGCCCTGATCGTCAAGGAACACGGGGTCCTTCCCTACCCCGAGGGGACGGCCTGCGCCGAAGTGCTGGTCGCCGGAGAGAAGGGCGGCAACCTGGCCAAGGTGGTCTTCTCCGGCCTCTACACCTCCATCGTCTACAAGCTCCTCATGAGCGTGTTCGGTCTATGGAAGGACACCCCCTCCTATATCACCAGCCGCGCCTGCCAGCTCCCCAACGCCACGATCTGCTCGGAGATCACGCCCGAGTATCTGGGCGTGGGCTACATCATCGGTCCCAAGGGCGCGGCCCAGATCGTGGCCGGCTCGGTCTTGTCCTGGATGGTCCTCATACCGCTCATCACCCTCTTCGGCGACAAGCTGGCCATCACGATGCTGCCCGGCTGGAAGGGCCTACTCATCTCTCAGATGTCGCCCCTGGAGATCTACCGCGGCTATGTGCGCTACATCGGCGCGGGAGCCGTGGCCGCCGGCGGCCTTTTCACGCTGATCCACACCATCCCGACCATCGTCTCCTCGTTTAAGGGGAGCCTCAAGGACTTGAAAAACGCGGGAGCGTCCGGAGCCCTCAAGCGGACGGAACAGGACATCCCTATGCCCTACGTCCTGTGGGGCTCGCTCGGCCTGGCCCTGATCATGTCCGTGCTTCCCCAGTTCCCGGGCAAGTTCCCCGCGAGCCTGATCATGTCGTTCTTGATCCTCGTCTTCGGCTTCTTCTTCGTGACCGTGTCCAGCCGCATCGTGGGAATCATCGGCTCCTCCTCCAACCCCATCTCGGGGATGACCATCGGCACGATCATGGCCACCTGCCTCATCTTCGTGGCCCTGGGCTGGACCGGCGCCTCGTATCAGGCCATCGCGCTCTTCGTGGGCGCGGTCGTCTGCATCGCGGCGGCCAACGCGGGGGCGACCTCGCAGGACTTAAAGACCGGCTATATCGTGGGCGCGACCCCCTACAAGCAGCAGCTGGGCCTCATCATCGGTGTCTTGGCCTCAACCGCCGTCATCGGCGTGACGCTCTTCCTTCTTCACACCTCGCCCTACGGCCCCATCGGCTCGGAGAAACTCGCCGCGCCCCAAGCGACCTTGATGGCGACCCTCATCAAGGGACTTCTGGCGCAGGAGCTTCCCTGGGGCCTGGTCTTCACCGGCATGCTCATCTCGGTCTTCGTGGAACTCTTGGGCGTGCGCTCGCTGCCGGTCGCCGTCGGGGTGTACCTGCCGCTCTCGACCACCTTCCCCATCTTCGTGGGAGGAATGATCAATCCCGCGGTCGCCTGGGTCAGCCAGAAGAAAGCCGAGTCCGAGGGAGAGATCAGCTCGGGGATGCTCTACTCGACTGGGCTCGTGGCCGGAGGATGCTTGGCCGGCATCGCCATCGCGATCCTGGCAGGCGTCAAGGAAGGCTATTTCGCGAATGTGCTCAATCTCGGCGAGCGCTTCAACCTGATCGGGATGTTCGGCAACTATGCGGATTGGGTCTCAGTCGCGGCGTTCGCTGCGATGGGCGTCCTTCTCTTCCGCGCCGCGTGCCAGAAGCTCAAGTTTTAGTCCCCGTAATGAGTCCGGGCACGCTCAAGGTAAACGGTTTTCTTGCTCTCGTCGATGCTGTAGATCAAGCGGTCCTTCAAGCTTAACCGGTAAGAATAACTCCCGGCCAG
The DNA here is from genome assembly GCA_023249645.1 of Elusimicrobiota bacterium. Taxonomy (GTDB): domain Bacteria; phylum Elusimicrobiota; class Elusimicrobia; order UBA1565; family UBA9628; genus UBA9628. The sequence goes on along the minus strand of JAHFCF010000008.1, from coordinate 19,397 downwards.
GTCCCCCAAGAGCTTCTTGCCTTCATAGGGATCCTGAGAGATGACGTGGATCAAAAGTTCCCGCAACTTGTTCCTTAACTTAGGAGTGAGCATCTCGACGTCTTTGCGGGCCTGGCGCGTGATGAGGATCTCGTAAGGCACGGTTCAATGACCGAAGACTTGCGCGAAGGAGTAGGTCTTCCCTTCCCTGATCTCCTTTCTGGCCTTGCGGACGCCCGCTAAAACCCCCGGCGTGGAGAGCAATTCCAGGGTCTCCATGAGATCCTCGAAATCCTCCAAGGACAAAAGGACCGCCTCGCCGGCGCGGGACGTGATATGCCAAGGCTGATGCGTCTTGATGGAATGCTTGATGACGTTGAAGAGATCATTGCGTGCGCCCGTGGCGGTGATGTTTCTCATGGATCCCCCAATATGTACATATTATAGTACATGTCTGTCTTTTTTGCAAGGCCCCAAAAAATATAGGTCGATAGACCTATTTCAGCCTGGGCCTTTTGCCGGTCCTTTTTAAGCCCAAAGACCTATAGGTTATTTTTTCACTCATGTTAGAATGAATTCGTGAGGATCCGGCTTTGGCAGCGCATTCTGGCAGGGGCGCTCTGCGCGACCCTGATCCTCCTCTCCCCAGGCCAGCAAGCGTGGGCAGCGCTTCCCAAAAGCACTCCTCCTCCCGGGGACGCCTCCCAGGGTCCCAAGAATCTCGGCTTCCTGCATTTCGATCTTGAACCAGGAAAGCGGGATGCCGGCGCGCCTCTGTTCCCACAGGGAGACCCTGCGCAGCAAGCCGCGGATATCACCGGCGCAGCCCCTCTGTCGACGGAAGATCTGACCGGCATCGCACGTGACCAGAAGAAAAAGATCACAGACCGGATCGAGGCCCTGCGGCTCGTGGAGTCGCAAGGAAAAGATGCCCGGCCGTCTTTGCTCCGGCTGGCTCAAAACGCGACCTTGGCCGTCGACCTGGGCCATACAGCCCGCGACACACGCCTGCCGATCGCCGACAGGATCGCGGCCCTGCGGGCCCTCAGGGCTCTCGCCCGGGCCCTGGACGAAGCTCCCGCAGCCAAGGAAGTCGCCTGGGCGATCTCGCAGCTCGGCGCCAACACCCGAGACGAACGACACCCCCCGGCCGATAGGGTCTCCTCCGTCAGGATCCTCCAAGCGTTCGGATCCCCGCAAGCCCGCGTAGAACTCAAGAAAAGCGCTCGTGATGCGGACTTCGTGGCGGCACTTCAAGTCCTTGCCGCGGATCGCGCCAGGCCCCAGAATGACCGGATGGCGGCCATGGCCAGCCTCAACGCGCTCGGCACGAACAAAGCGCCAAAGCTCTCCGATCTATCGACTGAAGACCTCGCCGGCATCGCGCGCAACCAGCAAAAAAATATCGCGGATCGGATCGCGGCCATCCGGATCATCGAATCGCGCGGCGAAGAAGCCCAATCGTTCCTGGTCCGCCTCGCTCAAGACGCGCCCCTCTCCGCCGACTTAGGCCAGGTCGCCCGCAACGCGCGCCAGCCGATCGCCGACCGGGTCACGGCCCTGCGGGCGCTGCGGGCCTTCATCCGGGCCATCGAAGCGGCTCCGGCAGTCCAGGAAGTCTCTCCCGCGATCGCGCAGCTCGGCGCCAACATCCGGGACAGACAGCAAGTACTGGCCGACAGGGTCGCCTCCGTCAGGATCCTCGACGCCTTCGGATCCCCTCAAGCCCGCGCTGAACTTGAGAAAAGCGCCACAGACGCGGGCCTCGTGGCGGAGTTCCAAGCCATCGCCGCGGACCGCGGCAAGCCCAAGAACGACCGCATGGTGGCCATGGCCGGTCTCGACGCGCTCGGCACGACCGAAGCGCGCATCGCTCTGGAGATCGTCGCGTATGACAACAAGCTCGACGACATGGGCCTGCAGGGCGTCCGGTCCATCTCTGGACATCTGGTCTCTGTCCGGGAAAAGATAAAGGCGAGCGAACAGAAGAAGACCTCGATCATCCCGCTGCTGACTTATGAAAGCGACTTGTCCGTCCAGCAGAAGAAAACGGCGGTCATGGGGCTCTTCGGCTCACGCTTTTTCTCCATGGTCGCCGGCTCGCTCATCACCCTGGCCTACACCCCCATGATCATCAAGGCCGTGGGCACCGCGAGCATGTTCACCTTGGGCGTGCTGGGAGGCATCATCGCCATCGGCCTGGCCCTGGCCGTGGGCAAGATCATGGACGGGATCCAAAACAAAAAATCGGCCGTCCTCTTTAATTTCGCCCTCCGGGCAGTCATCAGCTTCATCACCGCCGCGGCCATCGGGTACGCCATGCTGAGCTTCCCGTCCCTGCTCGTCCTGACCGCGCTGAGCACCCTACAGTTCGCGCTTCTGTTCGTTTTGGACTTCGCCATGATGGCCGATCTGGCGACCAACGAGCACGATCTGCGCTCCAACGAAGCAATGATCCGGATCGCCACGATCCTCGTCACGGTCGGGTCGGGGCTATGGCTGGGAAAGCATGTCGACGGCTGGGGATACATGAAGACATTCCTCATCGCCGGCGCCGGGCAGATGCTCCCGGTGCTGGTCCTCTGGCGGACCATTCCGGCGGGCATAGGCCGCAAGGTCGGCGCTCCGCAGGTGGACAACGCTCGGGTCAACGCTGAATTCCTCAAACACGTGCGCGCATCGAGGACTCCGCCTATCCTCGCCCCCGTCGCGCGCCTCTGGAACAGTGTCCTGTTCACGGCGGTACAGCTCCATAAAGCGGGCCGGCAGCTCTATGCGATATTAAAGGCGACCCCGCGCCGGACCTGGCTGCGATGGGCAAGCTATGGGCTGCTCTTCGCCGGATTAGCGGTCCTCTTCCTCTGTCCCCTGCCTCCACTCGCCTATCCGGTCTTCCATTTTTCACCGCTATCCGTTTCTTGGCTTTGGACTGGGCCCGTCACATTCCTGACGAGGTCCGCGCTCCCCTCCGTGATCGTGGCGGCCTGGCTGCTGCTGAAATCTCCCTCCTACACGCAGGTCATCGCCAAGAACCCCATGCTCAAATGGGGCCTGGCCTTCATCATGATATGCGCCTTCATGGAACTGCCCATGCGCAACTCGGTGCTGGGCGTGCTGGCCACTGAGACGGCGGGCAAAGGCGCCGGGTCGAGTGAATTGTTCGGAAAACTCCTCGCCTCTTTTTACATGGGACAGATGCCGACCGGCACGGGTATGATCTCCCCTCACATGACCACCTTTAAACAAGCCATGAAATGGTTCGGAGCCTTGAGCATGGCCGCCTGGGTGGGCCTCCTGTTGCTGCCCAGAAGCCTGATCCTCGGACCCGGGATCAAGCTGTCGTTGGCCGCCCTGCTGTCGGCGCACGCTTTGATCAGCCTGGCCGTCGTCTTCGCCGTGATGATCCCGCTTTACATCTTCATCCACAACCTGACGCCGAAGATCAAACAGCGCGATTGGCTGGGCGCTGAGTCTAAGGCCCTCTTGGTGCTGGGCTTTTTGCCGATCCTCTTCCACTTGGCGCCGTGGTCGCTCTACTTGAGCCTGGCCATCTTCGGCATGGTGCACAACCCCACGACGCACACGGTCAGCGCGAACTTCACCGCCACGCTGAAGAGATTGATGCCAAACATGGTGCAGTACTTCTCCGGATTCCGAGGAGCCTTCGTCAACATCGCCACGAGCATCGCCCTGGCCACCTACGGCACGGCCAAGCAGGTCCCCCTGATCTGGGGAGAGTCCCATGCTTTCCCCTTCACCTGGTACGTGATCGCCGCGATCAATGTCGCTTTCTTCGTGCTTTTCCGGATCGGCCAGAACAAGCTGCCCTTCGATGACAATCACTGACCCGGTAAATTGGTAAAATCCCAAAGGTAGAGGGAGAATGCCATGGCGCACACAAAACTCCTAGCTAAACATCATCACAACGGACACAAGCGGCTTCAGCGCGGCCTCAAGATCGGCGAAAAATCCGTGCCGTCCCATCCGAAGGAAGAACTGAAGACCGTCGGCCGCTCCGTGCCGCGCATCGACGGTTTGGAGAAGGTCATGGGCGCGGCCCAGTTCGTCGATGACATCGAATTCGGACCCAAACTCCTCTTCGCCGCTGTCGTGGAAAGCCCGTTGGCGCACGCCCTCATCAAGAAGATCGACACATCGGCCGCGCTCAAGGTCCCGGGCGTGGTCAAGGTCGTCACCGGCGCTGATTTCCCCTACAAGTTCGGCCTCTACATGAAGGACCGCTACATATTCGCCCAGGACCGCGCGCGCTTCGTCGGCGAGCAGGTCGCCGCCGTCATCGCCTGGAACCCCAAGGCCGCCCTCAAGGCCGCGGCCCTCGTGAAAGTCGACTATGAGGAGCTCCCCGCTCTCGTCGATCCGATGAAGGCCCTGGAAAAGAACGCGACCCTCATCCACCCGGACCTGGCCCGCTACCAGCACGTGCCGTGGTTCTTTCCCAAGGCCGGCACCAACATCGCCCACTGGCGCAAGATCCGCAAGGGCGACGCGGCTCAAGGCTTCAAGGACGCGGACCTCGTCTTGGAAGACACCTACACCGTCCCTCGCTACGCCCATTGCGCCATCGAGGTGCACGGCGCCATCGGGCTTTATGACGCCTCGGGCCGGCTCACGGTCTGGACCGCCTCCCAGTCGCCCTTCACCCAACGCCACGGCTTTGCCGAGGCCCTGGCGCCCTTGGGCATCTCCCACAAGGACGTGCGCGTCATCACCCCTTATGTCGGCGGCGGCTTCGGCGGCAAGGCCGGGGTCTCCATGGAGATCTTGGGCGCGGCCCTGGCCACGACGGTGCAGGGCCACCCGGTCAAGATCCTCTGGAACCGGGCGCAGGAGTTCTACAACACCTATCAGCGCCAAGGCGTCGTCTCCAAGATCAAGATGGGCGTCAAGAAGAACGGCGCCATCACGGCCCTGGAGCACACGATCTACTGGGACGCCGGCGCTTACGTCGAATATGGCGCTAATGTGGTCAACGCGACGGGGCTCTCCGCCACCGGACCCTACAAGATCGAGCATGTCAAGATCGACTCGGTCTGCGTCTACACCAACCTGCCGCCGGGCGGCCCCTACCGCGGCTTCGGCTACTCCGAGTTCGGCTTCGGACTCGAGTCCCACATGACGCAATTGGCCCGCAAGCTCAAGATGGACCCGGTCGCCTTGCGCAAGAAGAACGCGATTAAAGAAGGCGACGTCCTGGCCTACGGCGCGCACATGAATCCCACGGCTTTGGCCGAGGCCATCGACAAGACCGCCGCCGAGATCCGCTGGGGCAAGAAAGAAGTCTCCAAGGACCCGACCAAGTCCATCGGCAAAGCCCTCGTGCTCTACTGGAAGGCGCCGGCCATGCCGCCCAACGCCTCCTCCTCGGCCTTCCTGAAATTCAACGAGGACGCCAGCGTGAACCTCCTCGTCTCCGGCATGGAGCTCGGCCAGGGGCTCTTGACCGTCATGGCCCAGATCGTCTCGGAGATCCTGACCGTGCCCATGTCCAAGATCCGCGTCGAGACCCCGGACACGGACCGCAACCCCTATGAGTGGCAGACCGTGGGTTCGCACGTGACCTGGGGCTGCGGCAACGCGGTCAAAAAAGCGGCGCTGAACGCGCGCGATCAGATCTTCGACACGGTCACGCGCGCTCTGTGCCTGAACACAGAGGACCTTTATCTCGAGAACGAATCCGTCCTTTGCCGCAAGCGCAAGGGCTGGAAGCTCCCCCTGAAGGATTTCGTCATCAACGGCATCCAAGCCGCGGACCACACCTACAAGGGCGGACCCATCATGGGCCACGGAATGTTCATGCCTGAGTTCGCCTCGGCCATCAGCAACCCGGAAACGGGCCAGGGAGGACACCCCAACGTCCACTACACCACGGGCGCGGGCGGCATCATCCTCGAAGTCGACAAGGCGACGGGCAAGATGAAGGTCTTGAAGGCCGTCTTGGCCGCGGACGTGGGCAAGGCGCTGAACCCCGAGCTCATCCGCGGACAGGTGACCGGAGGGCTTTTGCAGGGCTTGGCCACCGTTCTCTACGAGGACATGCGCTTTGACGCCAAGGGCCGGCTGTTGAATCCGAATTTCTCGGATTACAAGATTCCCACAGCCTTGGATGCTCCCGAAGAGGTGGTCCCCATCCTCGTCGAGGCCGCCCAGCCGGACGGGCCCTACGGCGCGCGCGGCGTGGGCGAGCATACGATGATCCCGGCCGCCTCCATGGTGGCCAACGCGGTCGAAGACGCGGTCGGCATCCGCATCCAATCCATGCCCATCACGGCCGAGAAGGTCGCCTTGGCGCTGCAGCGCCGAGAAAAATAAGTTTCAACTCGCGTCGAATCCTCCAGAAGACTTATCCACAAACTCGCTGCGCAGCGAGTTTGTGGATAACGACCCGCTAAGAACGATTCCGTTTTGAACCTCTTGCCCGCCAACGGTTAATTTGGCATGGTTTACTCATCATGAAAGACACCCTCGCCGGAAAAATCATCCAGGAACACCTCGTGGAGGGAAATCCCGGACCCGGCCAGGAGATCGGCCTCAAGATCGATCAGACCCTCACCCAGGACGCCACGGGCACCATGGTGTATCTTGAGTTCGAAACCTTGGGTCTGCCCCGTGTTCTGGTCCAGACGGCGGTCAGCTACATCGACCACAACATCATCCAGACCGATTCGCGCAATTTCGACGACCACCGCTTCCTGCAGTCCTGCGCCGAAAAATTCGGAGTCATCCTCTCGCCGGCGGGCAACGGCGTCTCCCACCACGTGCACCGCGAGCGTTTCGGCGTGCCGGGACAGACCCTGCTCGGCTCGGACAGCCACACGACCACCGGCGGCTGCCTCGGGATGCTGGCCATCGGGGCGGGCGGCGTCGAGGTGGCCCTGGCCATGGCGGGCCGGCCTTACCATCTGATGACCCCGAAGATCTGGGGCGTGCGGCTGGAAGGCAAGCTCCAACCCTTCGTCTCCGGCAAGGACCTGATCCTCGAGCTGTTGCGGCGCCATTCCTGCAAGGGAGGCATCGGCAAGATCCTGGAATTCTTCGGTCCCGGCGTGGCCGGCGTGTCCATGGCTGACCGCGCGGCCGTCTCCAACATGGCGGTGGACATGGGCTTCACGGCGGGGATCTTCCCCTCCGACGCGGTGACGAAAGACTATCTCGCCCGCAACGGCCGCGAGGCCGACTGGAAGGAGCTCAAGGCCGGCCCCAAGCCGCAATGGGATCAGGAGACGACCCTCGACCTCTCCTCCCTCGAGCCCCTGGTCGCCTGCCCGTCCAACCCCGACAACGTCAAGCCCGCCCGCGAGCTTTCCGACGTCGAGATCCAGCAGGTCCTCATCGGCTCCTCGGCCAACGGCAGCTACCGGGATTTCATGGTCGCGGCGCAGATGATGGCCGGCAAGGTGAAGGCCTCGACCGTCGACCTGCAGATCAACCCCGGCAGCCGGCAGACCCTGGAGAACGTCCTGGCCATGGGCGGGCTCAAGCTCCTCGTCGAAACGGGCGCACGCATCTGCGAGGCGGGATGCCTGGGCTGCATCGGCATGGGCCAGGCTCCGGGGACCGGCATCAAGTCGCTGCGGACCTTCCCGCGCAACTTCAAGGGCCGCAGCGGGACCAAGGACGACGAGGTCTATCTCTGCTCTCCCGAGACGGCAGCGGCCTCGGCGCTCACGGGGCGCATCACCGACCCCCGCACGCTCGGCACCTGCCCGACCGTCGAGTATCCCAAGAGATTCACCTTCAACGAATCCTGGTTCATCCGCCCGGCCAAGGATCCCTTAAGCGTGGAGATCATCCGCGGTCCGAACATCAAGCCGCTGCCGCACTTCGAGCCTCTGCCGCCAACCATCGACGGAGAGATCCTGCTGAAAGTCGGCGACAATGTCAGCACGGACGCCATCATGCCGGCGGGAAGCCGTGTCCTCCCGTACCGGAGCAACCTGCCGGCCATCAGCGAGTTCGTGTTCTCGGGCGTGGAGGAGGGCTTTTCCAAACGCGCCCAAGCCTCGGGCGGCGGACTCATCGTGGGCGGCGAGAATTACGGCCAGGGCTCCTCGCGCGAGCACGCGGCGCTGGCGCCTCGCTACCTCGGGATCAAGGCCAAGCTCGCCAAGAGCTTCGCGCGCATCCACCGGGCCAATCTCATCAACTTCGGCATCGTGCCGCTCGTCTTCGCCGATGCCGCGGATTTTGAGGCCGTGGCGCAGGGACAGAAGGTGCGCATCGAGGGGATCCGCCAAGCCCTGGAGAAGGGAGAATCCCAGATCCCGATCCTCGTCAACGGCCGAAAGATGCTCATGCGCATCGAATTCTCGCAGCGAGAGCGGAAGATCCTTTTGGCCGGCAGCGTCCTCAACTACGCCAAACGCTCCGGCTGAACCGCGCATGAAGACCCGCGTAGCCGTCATCGGCGGAGGGGCCTCCGGCCTGACTGCGGCGATCACCGCGGCCAGGGAAGGCGCCGAGGTCACGCTTCTAGAGCGCGGCCACTTGCTGGGACGAAAGATCCTGGCCAGCGGCGCCGGGCGCTGCAACCTCACCAATTCCAAGATCCTGCCTGAGCACTATCACTGCGGCCAAAAGAACTTCGTCAAGGAGGCCCTCGCCCGTTTCAAGGCGCGCGAGATCCTGGCCTTCTTCTCGAACCTGGGGCTTTTGACCGTGGAGGAGCCGGACGGCCGGATATTCCCGCGCTGCGACAAGGCCGCAGCCGTGCTCGATGTGCTCAAGGCTGAACTCGAAAGGCTCTCGGTGAAGGTCCTCCTTTTGACCGACGCCGCGGCCATCCGCCCTATAAAGGAAGGCTTTCTCGTCCAGACCCAGCCAGGACCCGCGCCCTGGCAAAAAACGCAGGCCGATCCTCAATCCGCTGGAGAGTTCCGATTCGATCGCGTCATTCTGGCCTGCGGCGGGACCTCTTATCCCGCGCTGGGCGCGGGAGAGAAGGCCTACGATCTGGCGAAGTCTTTGGGGCACAGCGTCACGCCGCCTTCCCCTGCCCTGGTCCCGCTTTGCGTCAAGGACCATGCCTGGAAACACCTCCAAGGCCTGCGCCTTCAAGCCGCCATCCAGGTCTTCAGCCAGGGCCGCGTGATCTCCCGAAGCCAAGGCGAGGTCCTGTTCACGGATTATGGTCTTTCAGGACCGGTTGTTCTGGATGTCAGCCGCGAAGCGGTCCTGGCGCTGCGTCAGGGCGCCGTGCAAGGCTCCTTGAATCTCTTCCCCGAGTTCTCCCCCCCAGGCCTTAAGAGCATGCTCTTGGCGCGCTGGGCGGCCAAGGCCCAAAGGCCGCTCAAGGATTTCTTTCTCGGCATTTTCCCCTCCCAACTGGCGGGAGCGATCAACGATACCTTGGGCATCGACTCAAGTCGGACCCTGGACTCGCTGGGCAATGATGTCCTGACGCGGCTTATCTCGCTCGTCTCTGACTGGCGCTTCGAGATCTCAGGGGCCCGGCCCTGGAGTGAGGCCATGGCCACGGCCGGCGGGGTGGACACGCTCGAAGTAGACCCCAAGACCTTTGAGTCGCGCAAGGTCCCAGGACTTTTCCTCACCGGCGAGATGCTCGATGTGGATGGCGACAGCGGAGGCTTCAACCTCCATTTCGCCTGGGCCTCAGGGCTTTCTGCCGGCGCTGCTGCCGCCAAATACGGAAAATACGAGAAAGCCTGACACCTAGAATCTTTCCCAGAGTTTTTTGGAGAGCTCCAGAGACTTGGCCGCGACTTCCTCTTCGTCCACCCCGATCTTGAGCTTCTTGCCCTCCATGAGCACCTTGCCTGCGCAGATGGTGGTGTCCACGAAGGACTGGGAAAGGCCGAAGCCCAGATGGCCCAGGAAGGTGTTCTCGTTGAAAGGCGTAGGCGGGTAGTAGTCCATGAGGATGATGTCCGCGGCGGAGCCTTCCTTCAAGACCCCGACCTGGGGGTTCCAATAGCGATTGGCGATCTTGGCATTGTTGAACATCAAGGTCGAGAGCGCCTCCATGAAGCCCACGCTGGGGTTGTTGTGGGATAAGTGCTGGGCCCAGAGAGCGACGCGGACCTCTTCGAGCATATTCACGGTCATGGCGTCCGTGCCCAGGCCAACCAAAACGCCCTTCTCCGTCAGCTTGATGATGTCCGCCACGCCGACCGCATTGTTCATGTTGGACTGCGGATTGTGCGCGACCGCGGTGCCTGTGTCGCGCAAAATGTCCATCTCGGCGTCGCTCACGTGTACGCAGTGCGCCGCGATGGTCTTGGGACCGAGGATCCCGAATTTATTGAGGCGCTCGACCACGCGCATGCCGAAGGTCTTCTCATTGAAGTCCTGGTCTGACTTGGCCTCGGCTGTGTGCACATGAAAACCAGCACCCAATCCTTGACCGGCTTCAGCGGCTTTGGCCATGGTCGCGTCCGTGATGGTAAAGGAAGCATGCAGACCAAAAAGTGCTTTTAAATGCTCGTCTTTTTCTTTGGCGCAACGTTTGATGAAGGCGACGTTCTCGTCGATGCCCTCCTGCGCGATCTTGGCCCCGTCGCGGTCCGAGAGCTCGTAACACAGGGAAGCCCTCAGGCCCGTTTCCTTGACCGCCTCCGCGATCTTCCCCAGAGAACCGCGAACGGCAAAGGGGCTGGCATGATGGTCGATCAAGGTGGTCGTGCCCCTCTTGATCGCGTCGATCATAGGCAGAAGGGCGCTGTAGTAGGAGTCGGCCAGGGTCAGCTTCTTGTCCAAGCGCCACCACAGATTCTCCAAGACCTCCTGGAAATCCTTGGAAGGCGCTGCCTTGCCCAGGCCCCGGACCATGGTGCTGTAAAAGTGCATGTGCGTATTGATGAACCCGGGCATGATGACCTTGCCCTTGGCGTCGATGACCTTGCCAGGCTTTCCCTTGAACTCTTTCTGCGGGGCGATCTTCTTGATCAACCCGCCTTCGCAGAGGATGGCGTGGTTATAAAGAACCCGATTCTCCTCCCCCAACGTGACGACGATCCCGTTTTTTATCAGCATATTGAATTAGGGTCAGGCATTGACTTTTGACTGAGTCAAAAGTCAATGCCTGACCCTCTAATCCTCCTTAAGAGCTGCGAGCTCCTTTTTGGTGCGCTCGCGCATATAGAGAGCGCCTGAAAAACACTTCTGGCTGCAGATGGAACAGCCCACGCACTTCTCCGGATCCGTCTGGGGCACCGTCTTGTCGTTGAGGGTGATGGCCAGATAGGGACAGCGCGAGCAGTTGCCGCAGTGCAGGCAGAGCTCCTCGCGCACGGCCGAGATCTTCTTGGTCGCGGAGAGCTCCATGAATCCTCGGACGGGATCCGGCAAAGCCCGGCCGATGAGCTCGTCCATGGATTTGATCCCGCGATCTTCCATGAGATAGCTCAAGCCCGAGTGCAACTCGCCGATGATCCCGACGCCATACTTCATCGCGACGGTGCAGAACTGCACGGTCCGAGCGCCCAGCGCCAGGAAATGGGCCGCAGACTGGTAGTCCATGGGCCCGCCGTTGCCCGAGACGACCACGCCCAGGCGCGACACATTAGCCAGGGTCAGATTCGAGATCGGAATGACCCCTTCGCCGCTCATGCCGACGACAACTCCCTCATCCCAGGCCGCTTTCCGGCCCTTTCGGAACGCCAGCGTCGGGAAAGTATTGGCCAAGGTCACCCCGGCTTTAGCCTTGGGGTAGCGCGCAAAGACTTCCTTGATGGCCGTGATGATGGGATAGATCGAGGTCACGGCCGCCGTGAGCTTGAAGAGCTTGGGGATTTCCGGATCTCCCGCCTCCAGGACCCAGCCGATGATCTTGGCCGTGAGCTCAGCGTCCTGGGACACGATGTCGCCCTTGGTCCCGTCGCCGCCCTGCGGGCAGGAAAGGCTGTACTCGATGCCCATGATGCCGCAGTCCTCGAGCTTCTTGGTGTTGTGCTGCCAGCCCTTCTTGTCCGCCTCGTCGTTGCCGCTGACCGGGCCGCCGGTCGAGGCCATGGTCAAGCGGTCCGGGTATTCCTTAATAAGCCGCTCAGCCTCGCTGCGCACCCGGTCCAAGGAGTGTCCCGAGACATTGTCGCAGTTGGCGTAGGTCGTCTTGCCGAAAGCAAACATATACTCAGAGGGGATGTGGATGGGAACGCCGTCGAAAGCCGTCTTCATGACCCCGCCGGGCCAGCCGGCGTCATAGGCCTTCTTCATCTGGTCATAGCCGTCCGAGGGCGGAGCGGCTGACAGAAGGAAGGGCGAGAGGATCTTGCGGCCGAAGAAATCCGTGTCCAAGGACACGGGCATGAGCCGGCGGCCCGCGAGGATCTCCCGGCTTTTGATCTTCTTTTCAGGGGCCGGGCGCCTGCCCAGAGCCTGCACGGCGGCATTCTTGCCGGCTGCCGCGGCCTCGACGACCGTCGTGGGCCCGTTCTGCATGTCTCCGGCATAAAAGACGTTCTTCAGAACCGCCGGTTTGAGGCTCGGCCGGCTGCCGATGGCGATGATGACGCAATTGATGTCCGCCCGGAGCGCCTCGCTGCCCTGGATCGGCTGGACATGGCGGGGATGGAATTTCTGGCCCTGGGGAAGGGTGACCCTCACGGTCTTCAACCCTCCTTGGGGCAGGATCTCGGTCACGCTGATCCGACCGCTCACCTGGATCCCCGCTGCCAGAAGTCCTTTGATCTCCTTGCCCGTCAAGGGCATCTCGCTCAATTTCTCCAACGCGAAGAGTTCGACATGCTCCGCCCCCTGGAGGACCGCCACCTCGGCGCAGTCAGCGGACACGGCTCCGCCGCCGATCACGGCCACGCGCCGCCCCTTGACCGGATGCTTGGCCGGCGCCCTCAGGTACTCGAGCCAATCGACCGCCTGATCCTCGCCCGGGATGCCGAGCCGGATGGGATTGTCGAGGCCGGAGGCCACGATCACCGCGTCATATTTTTTCGCCAGAGTCTCCACGCCGGGAGTTTTTCCGCTGGTCTTGAAATCGAGGGTGCCCAAAGTCTTCAGGAAGTCGACGTCCGTGTCGAGGACCTTCTTGTCGAGCCGGAAATCCGGGATGAGCCGGCACATGCCGCCCGGCTTTTTGCCTTCCTCATAAAGGTCCACGGACCAGCCCTTCTGAGCAAGGACCGCGGCCGCGCCCAGGCCCGCGGGGCCAGCGCCCAGGATGGCGGCTTTTTTGCCGTTGGACTTGGCCTGAGCGAAGCGCGGCATGACGCCAAGATCCTTGGCCTTCTGGATGATCGTCGCCTGGACCGCCGGGATGCTGATCGGGGCATCGATGCCCGTGCGGCTGCAGGCCGCCATGCAATGCGTGTCCGGACAGACCGCGCCGCAGATCCCTCCCAGGGGATTGGCGCCCATGATCAGAGCCGCCGCGCGCTTGTAGTCGGACTTTTCCGCGCCCTTGGCCGCCATGATGAAGTCGGCCGGCGAGCAGTCCGAGGGGCACGCCTCGCGGCAGGGCTTCTCCTCGCAGTATTCGCAGCGCTCGATCTCGGCCTTGAGCTGGGCATCCGTCAAAAAGGAATCGATTTTTTTATCCATGGGAACCTCTGATTTATTATACCATCCGCCAGTCCAGAATCACCTTGCCGCATTTGCCGGAAAGCATGGCCTCGAAGCCCTTCTCATAATCCTTCACGGGGAATCGGTGCGTGATGACAGGCTTGATGTCGAGCCCGCTCTGCAGCAGCGCGCACATCTTGTACCAGGTCTCGAACATCTCGCGGCCGTAGATGCCCTTCAAGGTCAGGGCCTTGAAGATGACCTGGCTCCAGGGGATGGCCGCCTCATCGGGGAGAAGCCCCAAGAGCGCGATGCCGGCCCCCATCTTGAGGACTTGGATCATGCTGTTCAAGGCCTCGGGACTGCCGGACATCTCCAGGCCGTAATCAAAGCCCTCGGTCATGCCCAGATCCTTCATGACATGGTCCAGGGTGTGGCGGCGCACATCGATCACGTTGCGCACGGCGACCTGGCGCGCCAGCTCCAGGCGATAGTCGTTCAAGTCGGTGAGGACCACGTGGCGCGCGCCCACATGCTGCGCGATGGCGGCGGCCATGATGCCGATGGGTCCGGCTCCTGTGATCAGGACATCCTCCCCCACCAGATCGAAGGACAAAGCCGTGTGCACGGCATTGCCCAGGGGATCGAGGATGGAGGCCTCATCATCGCTGACCCCGGCCGGGATGGGAAAAACATTTTCCGCGGGAAGAGCCAGGTATTGGGCGAAAGCCCCGGGGCGGTTGACGCCGATGCCGCGCGTGTTGATGCACAGGTGGCGGTGGCCGGCGCGGCAGTTGCGGCAGTGCCCACAGACCAGATGCCCCTCTCCCGAGACTTTCTCGCCGATGGTCAGCCCCTGGACGTCGCGCCCGAGCTTGGCGATGGTGCCCACGAACTCATGGCCCACGGCCATGGGCACGGGGATGGTCTTCTGCGCCCAGTCGTTCCAAGCGTAGATGTGCGCGTCGGTGCCGCAGATGGCGGTCTGAAGGATCTCGATCAAGACCTCGCGATCGCCGATCTTGGGCTCGGGGATGTCCTCCAGCCACAGTCCCTTCTCCCTCTTCTTCTTGACCAAAGCCTTCATGGCGCCGCCTCCGATGGGGTGCTCACCGCGATGAGGAGCTTGTTGGCCGTGCCCGGCATGGCCTGGCTGCGCGCCGAGAGCTCTTCGCTCTCCTGGACCAGGTACCAGGCGTCCATCTTATGCTCGGTGCGGCGGATATGCTGATGGGCCAGGAAGGCCTGCTCCTGGAATGAGCTGACGGCCCGATGAAGCCGCTCGGCCAGACGCATCACGGCTTGGGCGCGGCTCAAAGCGCCCTCCTCATAGACGGCCGTCCTCGCCAGGGTGCCCAGGCGCACCGAGATCCCCTCGACCTCGAGCGAGAAGCTGCGCAGCTCCTGGCGGAAATTCTTCAGGTCATAGCTGAACATCGTGTCCCCGGAGGAGCCGCCCTCCTTGGAGGCGTGGGCGATGCGTTGGGCGCGGAAGAACAAGCCCTCGAGCTTGCCCGCGAGCGCGGCGGCGTGGTCGCCGATCAGCGAAAGGGTGCCTTCCAGATCCTTGAGCGCCTGCTGTTGTTCCATGGAAAAGTCGGATCAAATCTCCCGACTGGAGATCGCCTTCAAATCTTTCTGGCAAAAAATACGGAATTCGACTTTTGGATATCGGTTCGCGAGCTGTGTCCTGAAAAATGAAGCCCGCAGCTTTTCTAAAATGCCCTTCTCCTGCGTTGAGTTCAGATCCTGCCATTTGCATTCAGCCACGAGAAGCTTCTGGGCCTTCTCATCCCAGGCGACAAGATCGAGTTCAGCCTCCCCTTCCCAATAGCGGCTCGCCCCTCCCCAAACCCGGCGGCAATAGGATTCCCAGCACCGAGAAGCGTGCTGATGGATCAAATCCATCTTCCCCTTCTTTGAAAGCGCGCGCCATCTCTCCCTGTGAGCCAAGCATGTCCCATAGTAAAAGGAAAGCGACGGATCCGCGATGGAATAAAGGACTTTTTTGGATGTCCTGTGCGACTCGCCGAAAGGAAGCTCCCTCTGGATGAAGCCGAGATCCAAAAGCAGGGCCAAAGGCCTAGTCAGATTCCCATGGACAGTGCCCACTCGCCCGGCCAGCTCGCTGGGCTTGGCGACTCCCCGACCGATCAGATCCAGGATGGCCTTGGGCAGCGACCCGCCGACTCTCTCATCGCGCAGCCAATTCTTCGGCTCCTCGGCCAAGATGGCGGAAGGCTCGAAATAAAGCGCCTCGGCCTGCCGCGCGATGTCGTCGCGAGACAGCAGCTTCCAGTAGTGCGGGACTCCTCCCACGAGACTGTAGCGCTCGAAGGCGAGCGGATCCGATTCGTCATAGCGCAAGGCCCTGCAAAACCAGCCAAAGCTCAGGGGATTGAGATTCCAATGCAGGGTCGCACGGCCGTAGAGCGGAGCGCTGGAATCGAGGAAAACGGAATGCAGCATGGATTGCGACGAGCCGGAGACAAGCAGGGTGGTCTTTGTCTTGGGCAGATGATGATCGACCCATTTCTGCAGGAGACTGGGCAAAGAGGGGTCGCCTTGGACCCAGTAGGGGAATTCGTCGAAGACCAGAAGCGCCGGAAGCTCCTGGCGCGAAAGAAGGCTGAAAAACTCGGACCAGCTCCTCGGCACCACCTCGCGAAAGATCGGCCGACTCTCCTGCCACTCCTGCGCCAAATGCAGAAGCTGCTGCTGGGCCGTGCCCTCCACGGCCTGGTGGTACAACCCTCCGAAACGGCGGACCGCCTCGCTCAAGAGGGCCGTTTTGCCGACGCGCCGGCGGCCCGTGACGTAACCAAAGGCGGGGCGGCCGAGGCTTTTGCGAAGCCGCGCCATTGCCGGTTCACGGTCCCAAAACAAGGTCGCGCTCATGCTGGCTTAAACATTATGCTTCACCAACATGATGTTAGTCAAGCATAATGTTTGGGAAAGTCCGCCAAGAGACGACGCTATTCCTTCTTGGCCTTCTGGTCCCAGGGAAGAAGCAAGAAAGCAGCAACCACGCCGAGCACGATGGCAGGCTTGACGAGGACGGCGGCTCCCAAAGCCAATGGAGGAACAAGGATGCAGGCCGCGGCGGCGGCGGCACAGACTAAGCCGGAGATCAAGCGCCCCCAGCCCATGGATGGCTTCTCAGAGGCAGCCTCCACGGCTTGGGCTTCAGGCGGTTTAGACTTAAATCGAGCGGATTCTTTTTCCTCGACCCGGGGACCTCCCCGCGCGAACGCCAACAGCGTCCCATTCCCATATTTCCCGACAACAGCGGAATCTCCCGTCTTTGGAGATTTGTACTCGCCAAAATCATTCCCGCTTTTCGCGTACGCCGCCGCATCTTTGTCGTTCAAAACGTTCAATCCCTCTATCCCAGCCGCAACAGCTGAAACAGGCATGATCGCCATGCACAAGCTCAAGACCAGTGTTTTGTTTTTCATCATATTTATCCTCTCCATAAAGGATAGCAGGACAAGGAACCTGCGGCATGGGTCCTTCGGGCACAAAAAAGACGGCAATGGACCTATATTCGACTAGGTCTTTAGTCCCAAAAACCTCCAGGACCTTTGCCTGGCCCCTCCTGGGTCCAAAGGCCCTATAGGCCTGCCGCGGCTATGCAGTATGATTGAGCCCTGGCAATACAAAAGGAGAAACCCATGCGGATTTTAAAGACCAAGGCTCTGTTTCCTCTTCTCACACTCTGCGGAGTCGCGACCCTCGGCCAATGGGCAACCGCGGCAGAGGGGATGTGGACCCTCCACAACCTACCGATGGACAGAATGCAGGCAGTTGGCTTTACCCCAAGCCAGGAGTGGATCGATAATGCCCGACTTGCCTCCGTACGCCTCAATGACGGCGGATCAGGCTCTTTCGTTTCTCCGGACGGACTTCTCCTCTCCAATCATCACGTCGCCATGGGGCAACTCTCCGCGGTCTCCTCTCCGGAAAAGGACTACGTCAAAAATGGATTTTTTGCGCGCCAAGCGGAAGAAGAACTCCCCTGCAAGGACTTGGAGGTCAACATCCTGGTCTCCATGGAGAACGTCACAGCCCGAGTCCAAGGGGCGGTCAAGGAAGGCGCGACTACTGAAGAAGCCGGCGAACAACGCAAGGCCGAAAGATCGCTCATCGAGAAGGAATCAAAGGACGCCACCGGCCTTCGTTCCAATGTGGTCGAACTTTATCAAGGCGGCGAGTACTGGCTCTACCGCTACAAGCAGTTCACGGATGTGCGCCTGGTCATGGCCCCGGAGCACCAAGCCGCCTTCTTTGGCGGAGATCTTGACAATTTCACCTATCCGCGTCATGACTCGGATTTCGCCTTCTTCCGAGTCTACGAGAACGGGCAGCCCTACAAGTCGGAGCATTACTTCCCGTGGAGCCAGATCGGTCTCAAGCAAAACGAGTTGGCCTTTGTGACAGGCCATCCGGGCTCCACGGAACGTCTGCATACCTTGGCGCAGCTGCAGACGATCCGCGACCTAATCAACCCATTCGCCGTGGATGGCCTCGTGCGCATGCGCGACACGTTGGAGGCCTACGGGAAGCAAGGGTCGGAGCAGGAACGCCAAAGAGAGGCCAATCTTCGTTCCGTGACCAATTCCCTCAAGGTGTACGAAGGCCGCGTCGCGGCGATGAAGAATCCCGCCCTCATGGAGGCCAAGGTCAAGGAGGAGAAGGACCTGCGCGATGCCGTTGAACGCAACCCTGCATGGCGCGCCAAGTACGGCCAAGCCTGGACACAAATCGAGGAGACACAAAAACGCCTGGCCGCGCGCTCCAACGAATACTACTACCGCCGCTTAGGAGGCGTGATCAGCGGAGGGGGTCTGGCCAACCTAGCCAAGACGATCGTCACCTATGTCGAGCAGGCCGCCAAACCCAATGAAAAACGCTGGCCGGAATTCCGTGATTCAAGCCTGGACTCCTTGCGCCAAAAGCTCTTTTCCACCGCGCCCATCTATCCGGGAATGGAGAAAAAACTCTTGGCCGAGGCGCTTAAGATAGCTCTGAAAAAACTCGGCCCTCAGGATCCTTTCATTGTGGCAGCCTTGGCCGGCCGGACACCCGAAGAAACGGCTCAAGTCGCCATCTCCGGGACCAAACTGCTGGATGCGGAATACCGCAAACAGCTGGTCGCCGGCGGCCTGGAAACCGTCAAGGCCTCAGAGGATCCTCTCATCCAGCTGGCCGTCAAACTGACGCCATTCATCGATGAGATGCGCACTTGGTACGAAAAATGCATCGAGGCCGCTGAGGTAGCTGGCAAGACCCTGATCGCTCAGGCCCGCTTCGCGGTCTATGGAAAAACGCAATATCCAGACGCGACCTTCACCCTGCGCCTGAGCTACGGCAAGGCCGCGGGCTATGAGCAGGGCACGACATTGGTCCCTTATAAGACGACGTTCGGGGGCCTCTTCGATCGGGCGAAGAGTTTCGATTACAAGCCTCCATACGACCTGCCGGCCAAGATCATGGCTGCCCGCGGTAAGATCGACATGGACACGCCGCTCAACTTCGTGACGACCAACGACATCATCGGCGGCAATTCAGGCAGCCCTGTGATCAATAAGGAAGGCGAGCTCGTGGGGCTGATCTTTGACGGCAACATCGATAGCCTTATGGGTGATTTTCTTTTCGATGAAACGAAGAACCGCGCCGTGGCCGTACACTCAGCCGCGATCCTCGAGGCGCTGACCAAGATCTACGACATGGGCGGCTTAGCCGCCGCGCTGACCCAAGGCGCGATCCGAAGGATCCAAGACTAAACGCGCCCTTGCAAAGCACGGGCCGCGGCCCGCTGTGCCGGGGCATTGGCTGAGAAAGCGCAGAGGATTGATTCCCCTGGAAAGTCCGACGCAACAAAAGGGCTGCCGAAAGCGACCACGACCGACTCCTTGGCAAGA
>JAHFCF010000026.1 GCA_023249645.1 Elusimicrobiota bacterium | reverse complement strand
TCCCCGACCTCATCCTCCTCGACGTGATGATGCCCGTCATGGACGGCTGCGCGGTCGCGACCCGCCTAGCCGGACATGACCGGCTCAAGGGCATCCCCCTCATCGTTCTGACCGCCAAAAAAGAGATGCGCAGCCTTTTCCAAAAGCTTGCCAACGTGGCCTCCTACATGGACAAGCCTTTCGACCCCCAGATCCTGCGGACCACCGTCGCCGGCATCCTCTCGCGCAAAAAATAATCCCATGAGCCCAGGACAACCGGGCGAAGAGACCAGCTCGACTGGCTCTTTGGAGGAGATCGTCGCGGCGAAGAAAGCCAAGATCTCCGAACTGCGCGGCCGCGGCATCGACCCCTATCCCGGACGCAGCCAAAAAACACATTCCTGCAGCCAAGTCCTGAGCCTCGGCGTCAACCTCCAGTCCGGCGACCATGGCCAGGACGCGGTGGCCTGCGCCGGCCGCGTCATGCAGCTGCGCGATATGGGCAAATCACTCTTCGTGCATCTGGCCGATGCCAGCGGCCGCTGCCAGGCCTACTTCAAGAAGGACGCCCTGCCTGAAGCGGATTTCCTCCTCGTCAAGAAAGACCTCCATGCCGGAGACTTCATCGCCGTCTCAGGCACCGTGTTCAAGACCCGGACCGGCGAGACCACGGTCGCCGCCTCCTCCGTTTCTCTCCTGGCCAAATCCGTGCGGCCCCTGCCTGAGAAATGGCATGGCTTGAAAGACGTCGAGACCCGCTACCGCCACCGGCATCTGGACCTCATCGCCAACGAAGGGGTGCGCCAGAAGTTCGAAGCCCGCTCGCTCATCATCTCCACCATCCGCAAGACCTTCAACTCTCTGGGATTCGTCGAGGTCGAGACCCCCATCCTCCTGCCCCAGGCCGGCGGCGCCTCGGCGCGGCCCTTCCTCACGCACCACAACGCCCTGGACGCGAACCTCGTCATGCGCATCGCCACGGAGCTTTATCTCAAGCGCCTCATCGTCGGCGGCTTCGAGAAGGTCTATGAGATCGGCCGGATCTTCCGCAACGAGGGCATCGACACGCGCCACAACCCCGAGTTCACCATGCTCGAGGCCTACCAGGCCTACTCGGACTACAACGGCATGGCCGAGCTCTTCGAGCGCGTGGTGGCCGAATGCGCCGAAGCCCTGAAGATCTCCGAGGTCGCCTACAACGGCATGACTGTTTCCCTCAAGCCCCCCTTCCGGCGGGTCTACATGCCGGAATTGTGGGAGAAGCAGTGCGGCGAGAAGATGGACAACGTGCTGGAGGGCAAGGGCTTCAATAAAAAAGCCCTCTGGATGCTGGCCAACAAGCTCGGCATCCCCGCCAGCGACAAGACCCCGAGCGCCAAGGTCTTCGAACGCATCTTCGACGAGAAAATCCTCCCCCTCCTCGATCAGCTGACCTTCGTCTTCGACCACCCGACCGCCATCACGCCCTTGGCCAAGCTCAAGCCCGGCTCCCAGGGCCTCGTCGAACGCTTCGAATGCTTCGGTGGACGCGAGGAACTGGCCAACGCCTACACCGAACTCAATGACCCCTTGGACCAGCGCGAGCGCTTCGCCGAGCAGGCCCGCCAGCGCCGCGAGGAAGGCCATGACGAAGCCGAGATCCTCGATGAGGACTTCGTGGCGGCCCTGGAGTGCGGCATGCCTCCCACCGGAGGCATCGGTTTCGGGGTGGATCGGCTCGCGATGCTTTTGACCGGCCAGGCCTCGATCCGCGACGTGATCCTCTTCCCGACGCTCAAGAACGAAGGGCTGCCGTGAGCTTCGAGTTCTTCATCGCCTGGCGCTACCTCAAGGCGGAACGCAAGGGCCTCTTCGCGCTCATCACCACGGCCATCGGGGTCGCCGGCGTCATGGTGGGAGTGGCCGCGCTCATCACGACGCTCTCGGTCATGAACGGGTTCCAGGCCGACATCCAGAAGAAGGTCATCGGCGGCCAGTCACACTTGAACGTCTACGGCGCGCGCACCCCCCAGGAAGCCGCGCAGGTCCAGGCAGCGCTCCAGGCCGACCCCGAGGTCGCGGCGACCGCGCCCTTCCTGCTGGGCCAGGCCATCGTCTCGGCGCGCGACCGCAGCATCGGCATGGTCTTGAAGGGCCTCGACCCGGCTCAGGAGTTCCGGGTCAACAGCCTCGCCTCCTCCCTAAGCGACGGAAGCTGGACGGACCTGGAGCCAGCCAAAAGATCCGGCCTCCCAGGCATCGTCCTGGGCGAGGAGCTCGCCCGGGCCATCGGCGTCTGGGTCGGCTCGACCGTGGTCCTGGTCTCGCCCAAGGGCGCGCTCACGCCTTTCGGCATGGTCCCCAAGATGCAGAAATTCGTCGTCAAAGGCCTGTTGCACACGGGTTATTACGAATACGACAGCACGACGGGCTACGCGGACCTTCAGACCGCCTCGAAATTCTTCGGCATCGCCGACGGGTCCATGGGCTTAAGCGCCCGTTTGAAAGACCTGCATCAGGCCGACGCCGTTTCCCTGAGGATCGCGGCGCGCCTGGGCCCCGGCTACGTCGTGCGCACATTCAATCAGCTCAACCGCACGCTCTTCGCCGCCTTGAAGCTCGAAAAAGGCGTCATGTTCATCATCCTCACCCTCATCACGCTGGTCGCCTCGCTCAACATCGCCTCGACCTTGATTTTGCGCAGCGTGGAGAAGATCCGCGACATCGGGCTTTTGAAGGCCATGGGCGCGACCCCTCGACAGATCAGACGCATCTTCTGGATCGAGGGACTCATCATCGGCGGCGTCGGGGTGCTGGCGGGGCTCCTTCTGGGCCTGATGCTCTGCTTCGTCATCTGGCGCTATCCCATCGTGGAGCTCCCGGCGGACATCTACTACCTTTCGCGCGTACCGGTCTCGGTCCAGCTCTGGGACGTCGTCGCCATCACGCTCATGGGGCTCGTGCTCTCGCTCTTGGCCACGATCTATCCCGCCCTGCGCGCGGCCAAGGTCAACCCCGTCGAGGCCATCCACTATGGGTAGGGGTCAGGTCTTGACTTTTGACTGGAATCCGGAGGCCTCGTGCCCGAGCTGATCCTTGCGGCTAAAAACCTGCGCAAATCCTACGACTTGGGTGAAGCCGCCGTGCCCGTCCTTAAAGGCCTTGATTTTAGCGTCTCGGCGGGAGAATTCGTAGCGGTGCTGGGCCCCAGCGGCTGCGGCAAGTCGACACTTCTCAACATCCTCGGCCTCATGGACGCTCCCAATGAGGGAGAGGTCCTTTTCCGGGGATCTCCGGTCTCCTCCATGGATGAGTCCGCGCGGGCCCGCGTGCGCAACGAAGGCCTGGGCTTCCTCTTCCAGTTCGATTCGCTCCTGCCGGAGTTCACCATCCTGGAAAACGTCGTCATGCCCGCCCGCATCGCTATCGCCTGCGGCCGAAGCCGCGAAACCCTGACCCAGGCGCAGGAGCAGGCCCTCTCGCTCTTGCGCGAATTGGGACTGGAACGCCTGCGCGACCGCTTCCCGGTCCAGACCTCCGGCGGCGAAAGACAGCGCGCGGCCCTGTGCCGCGCCCTCATCAACCGGCCGGCGCTGATCCTGGCCGACGAGCCCACCGGGAATTTAGACCGGAAGAACGGAGAAAAAGTCTTCGACGATCTCAAGGCCCTGGCCTCCCAGAACGGCACGGCCGTGGTCATGGCCACGCACAACGAAGCCGCCTGCCGCTGGGCCAGCCGCACCGTGCACATGAGCGACGGCATTTTGGGGTCAGGTCTTGATTTTTGATCGAACCGCCGCTTCAAGCATCAGGGATACCTCCAACTTTCAGTCAAAAATCAAGACCTGACCCTCTTATGCGCCTGCTCTCCTGGAACGTCAACGGCGTGCGGGCCGCCTACAAGAAGGGCCTCTTGGATTGGGTCAAGAAAGAATCCCCCGACATCTTATGCCTGCAGGAGACCAAGGCCCAGCCTGACCAGCTCCCGGAGGACCTCGTCGACCCGTCCGGCTACCAGGCCGAATGGCACTGGAGCGAGCGTAAGGGCTACTCGGGAGTGGCGACCTTACACAAAAAATCCCCCCTCGAGCTGCGCCGGGGGTTCGGCATGGAGAGGTTCGACGGCGAAGGCCGGGTCCTGGTCTCGGTCTACGAGGGCTTCACTCTTTTCAACATCTACTTTCCCAACGGCAAGCGCGACGCCGAACGCCTCCGGTTCAAGATGGACTTCTATGATGCTTTCCTCAAGACCGTGGACAACTGCCGCAAGAACGGAGAGGACCGCATCGTGCTTTGCGGGGACGTGAACACCGCGCACCAAGAGATCGATCTGGCGCATCCCAAGGAAAACTCCCAGACCTCGGGCTTCCTTCCCGAGGAACGCGCCTGGATCGACAAGCTCCTGGCCCACGGCTTCTTGGACACCTTCCGAGAATTCGAGAAGGAAGGTGGCCGCTACACCTGGTGGGACCAGCTGACCAGGGCCCGGTCGCGCAACGTGGGATGGCGACTGGACTATTTCTTCGTGACCGACAATCTGAGGCCCAAGCTCAAGAGCGCCTTCATCCTGCCTGATGTCATGGGCTCAGACCACTGCCCGGTCGGCATCGAGCTGACGGTCTGACGCAGCCGAAATACGGAAAATACGAGAAAGCCTGACACCTACTTTTTGGCTTTCCAGGCGGTTTCGATGATGGACAAGACCGCTTCACGCCCCAGGCCGGCCGTATTGATGACCAGGTCGTAGTGGACGCAGTCGAGCATGTCCGTGTGAAAATGCCGCCGGATGTAGGCGCGCCGCTCTGAATCCGTGTTGATCACCCTCTGGCGGGCCTCCTCGCGGGAGATCCCGTCGCGGCCCGCGACGACCGCCACCCGATCCTCCAACGGCGCCACGAGCAGCACCCGCACGCAGGCCTTGGACGGCAGGATGAGACTGACCCCGCGGCCGAGGATCACGGCCCGGCCGTGCTCCGCGATCGTCGCCAGGACCTTGCAGAGGTGGCGGAAATAGTCACCCGTCAGATAGCGCTCCGTGAAGAGGGACTGGACCCATTCCTCGACGGCGGACATACCTCTTTCATCGACGGTCCTGATGATCGCCTCGCTCAACTTCGCGCTGTCAGCCACGCGGGTCAAGAGTTCCTTGTGGAAGAAATCAAAACCCAGCCGACGGGCGAGCTCCTCGGACAGGGAACGGCCGCCGCAGCCCGAAAGCCTCGAGATGGCGATGACAGGTTCGCGGCGGCTTGGGGGCGCTGTGCTGCGGCGCGAGAGCTCCCAGCGGCGCACCTGCTCTTCAACGATCTGTTCGATGGATCTTGGCACAGTCATAATATCCTCCTAAGTCCTGACTGGATCAAAAGTCAAGACCTGACCCCATCAGTGCAGCCAACCTTCGAAGATCACGGCCAAGCCAAGAAAAGCGAACATGCCGACGACGTCCGTCACGGTCGTGACGAAGATGCCCGAGGACTGCGCCGGATCGAGGCCCCATCTCTTCATGGCGATCGGGATGGCGGCTCCGGCCAAGCCGGCCGCGACCATGTTGACCACGATGGCCAGGCCCACGACCAATCCCAGAGAGGGGTTCCCGCGCCAGAGCCACGCGACCAGGGCCGTCACCAGCCCCACGATGAGTCCGTTGACCAGCCCCGCAAGCACCTCTCCCGAAATGAGCCGTGCGGCATCCCGGGGCCGCACCTCGCGCATGACGAGGCCCCGCAGGACGACGGAGAGCGACTGCACCCCCGCATTGCCGCCCTGACCGGCGACGATGGGCAAGAAGACCGCCAGGACCGCCAGCCGGGAGATGAGGCCCTGGAAGAGCGACACCACGGCCGCGGCCAAGAATGCGGTGGCCAGGTTCACGTGGAGCCAGGGCAGGCGGCGCGCGACCTTGAGCCCCCAGGGAGAGAGGGCCCGCTCCTCGCCGCCCGCGCCGAACATCATCTGGATCTCCTTGGTCGCCTCGGTCTCGCTCGATTCCAGAATCTCCGTGGAGCGGACCGCGCCGATGAGGCGTCCATGGGCGTCCACCACGGGGATGAAGATGTAGTTCTTCTCCCGCGCCAGATAGATCAGATCCTCGCGCCCCGCGAAGGCCGGCACCGAGATGACCTCGCGCATGAGGGTCTTGAGGGTCTGGTCCGGCTGCGCCATGAGCAGGTCGCGCATGTTCAAGACGCCCAAAAGCCGATGCTCCGGGCCCACGACATAGGCATAGCTGTGTGCGCGCTTGGTCGTCTTGGCGCGCAGACGGGCGATGACCTCTCCCGCCGTCATATCCTTATGAAAGGAGAGCACCGAGGTCCTCATGAGCCGGCCGGCGCTGCCCTCCGGATAGGTCAGCATCTCGCCGATGCGGCGGGAGAGCTCCAGCGGCAGCCCCGCCAGGACCCCGGAGCGGCCGTCCTCGGCCAGGGCGCGCACGATGTCCGCCGCGTGGTCGGGCTCCATGCGCGTCAGGATCGTGGCCGCGGGCTCGGGGATGAGACCCTGGATGAGCGCGGCGGCGAAATCCGGACGGGAGTGGTCCAGGCAGCTGGCCGCGGACGCCGCGGGCAGGTGCCCCAGGAGCGCGGCGGCCTGCGCCTCGGGGATCGACTCCAGCGCCATGGCCGCCTGCTGGACGTCCACGTCGATGAAACGCTGGACGAGAGCGATGGCCGCTTCGTGCTTGGGCATCGGTCCCATACTAACAAATCCGCGCATAAAAAAATATAATCCACCCCATGATCTGCGGCGCCTGCAAGCAAGCCGAAGCCATGGTCTTCATCAAGCAGATCATCAACAACCAGGTCTCCCAAGCCGCTCTGTGCGCCGCCTGCGCGGCCAAGGCCCACATCTCCCTGGAGGCGGTCGATCCCTTCAGCGCGCTTCTGCAGCAGCTGCTGCCCAAGCCCGTGGTTCAGCGGGCCAAGGCGACGGGCTGTCCCGGCTGCGGGACTTCGTGGGCGGATTTCCGCTCCGCCGGCCGCTTCGGCTGCCCCCGCTGCTACACCCAGTTCTCGGCCCATCTGCAGTCGCTGCTTCCCCGCATCCATGCCGGAGCCTACGCCCACCGCGGAAAATCCCCGAAGAGGCCGAGGAACCCGTGACCCTGCAAGGCATGCTGCGCTTCAAGATGGGCTGGGCCAAGCCCGAAGGTCCCTATCACGACGTGGTCTTAGCCAGCCGGGTGCGCCTGGCGCGCAACCTCAGCGAGACCCTCTTCCCCGGCCGCGCCCAGGCCGCCTCCCTGCGCCGCGGCCGCGAAGCCATCTTCGCCGCGGCCAAGAAGACTTATCTTAAGAACGCCGCCTATTTCCTCCTCGACGAGCTCGACGGCGAGGACCGCGGCTTCTTGGCCGAGCGCCACCTCATCAGCCCCGCTCTGGCCGAGGATCCGGGCCCCTCGGGGGTGGTCATCAGCCCCCAGGAATGCCTCAACCTCATGGTCAACGAAGAGGACCATCTGCGCCTTTATGCCCTGGCACCCGGCCTGAATCTGAAGCAGGCCTGGCGCGAGGCGGACGGTCTGGATGACGAGCTCTCGCGCGAGCTTCCCTTCGCCTTCCATAAGGAATGGGGCTATTTGACCACCTGCCCGACCAACGTGGGCACGGGGCTGCGCGCCTCCTGCCTCATCCATCTGCCGGGCCTCGGCTTGGCCAATCTCATCAACAAGCTCTTGGAGAGCCTGCCCCGCGCCGGCCTCATCGCCCGAGGGCTCTATGGCGAGGGTACCAAGGTCATCGGCGATTTCTTCCAGATCTCCAACGCCACGGCCCTGGGACGCACGGAAGAGGAGCTCGTCCAAGCCGTGGAACGCGCGGTCGAGGAGCTGGCCCGCCGCGAGAAGGAGGCCCGCGTCAAGCTGGCCGCCGGCGCCGGCCGCACGAAGCTGGAAGACTCGGTCCACAGGGCCCTGGGGACCCTGAGCAACGCGCGGCTCCTCTCCTTCGAGGAAGCCTGCCACCATCTCTCGGCCCTGCGTCTGGGGCTCTCACTGGGCTGGGACATGCGCACGGAGCTTGAGACGGTCAACGAACTTCTGATCCTCATCGGACCGGCGCACCTTGACATGCTCGCGGGCAAGCCCCTCTCGGACGGGGACCGCGCCATGCTGAGGGCCTCGCTCGTGCGCCGGCGACTCGCCGGAAAATAACGATATTCCGTCACGCCCTCAGTCACAAATCAAGACCTGACCCCAATTGGACTCAGTCACAAATCAAGACCTGACCCCAATTGGACACTCTGACGATCTAATTCCTATACTGAAATCGTCACTGTATGCCTAAAAGGAGGGTCCCCATGCCCGCATCAGTCCTGACCAAAAAGATCGGCAAGTGCGTCTATTTCTTCGGCGGCGGCAAGGCCGACGGCAAAGAGTCCATGAAGAATCTCCTCGGCGGCAAGGGCGCCAACCTCGCCGAGATGGCGGGCCATCCCGATCTGCGCCTGCCCGTGCCTCCTGGCTTCACCATCACGACCGAGGTGTGCACCTATTATTGGAAGAACAAGCGCACCTACCCCAAAGGACTGCGCGAGCTCGTCAGCCAGAACCTGGCTCGCATCGAAGCCCTCACGGGCAAGAAGTTCGGCGACCCCAAGAACCCTCTTCTCGTCTCCGTGCGCTCAGGCGCGCGCAAGTCCATGCCCGGCATGATGGAGACCATCTTGAACGTGGGCTTGACCCCTCAGACCATCCCCGGCCTCATCGCCCAGACCAAGAACGACCGATTCGTCTACGACGCCTACCGCCGCCTCATCATGATGTACGCCGACGTGGTCATGGAGAAGGCCGCGGGCATCACGCCTGCCGACGACCAGGGCATCCGCAAGCAGCTCGAGCACCTGATGAATGAAGCCAAGAAGCGCAAGGGCGTCAAGCAGGACACGGACCTCGACGCCAAGGATCTCAAGAAGCTCTGCGCCAAGTTCAAGGTCAAGGTGCAGGAAGTCCTGGGCAAGCCCTTCCCGGACGAACCCTCGGAACAACTCTGGGGCTCCATCGGCGCGGTCTTCGCCTCCTGGATGGGCAAGCGCGCGATCTCGTACCGCAAGATCGAAGGCATCCCCGAGGAATGGGGCACGGCCGTCACCGTCCAGTCCATGATCTTCGGCAACATGGGCACGACATCGGCCACAGGCGTGGGCTTCACCCGCAACCCCGGAACCGGCGACAGCCGCTTCTACGGCGAGTATCTCGTCAACGCCCAGGGCGAGGACGTCGTGGCCGGCATCCGCACCCCCGGGCCCATCAACGAAGCCTCCCGCAGCGATCAGTCCCTCAAGCGCAAGAGTCTTGAGCAGGTCATGCCCGAGGCCTACCAGGAGCTCGACGACATCGTGACGCGCCTGGAGAAACATTACCGGGACATGCTCGACATCGAGTTCACCATCGAGAAAAGGAAACTCTACATGCTGCAGTGCCGCGTGGGCAAGCGCAACGGCCCGGCGGCGGTCAAGATCGCACTCGACATGCTCAAAGAGAAGCTCATCACCAAGGAAGAGGCCGTGATGCGCGTGACCCCGTCCCAGCTGGATGAGCTTCTGCACCCCATCGTGGACCCCCAGGCCGAGGCCGCGAATAAACCCCTCGCTAAAGGCCTCCCAGCGGGACCCGGCGGAGCCAAGGGTCAGATCGTGTTCACGGCCCACGAAGCCGTGGCCTGGAAAAAAGAAGGCAAGCAGGTCATCCTCGTGCGCGAGGAGACCAACCCCGAGGACGTGGAAGGCATGCGCGCGGCACAGGCGATTTTGACCGCCCGCGGCGGCATGACATCGCACGCGGCCTTGGTCGCCCGAGGCTGGGGCAAGTGCTGCGTGGTCGGCTGCGGCACGCTCGAGATCGATCTCTCCAAGAAGACCATCGTGGCCAGCGGCAAGACTTTAAAGGAAGGCGATTGGATCACCCTGAACGGCTCCAAGGGTCTGGTCTACGAGGGAAGCCTGGCCATGAAGGACGCCAGCGAGTCCAACCAGATCCTCAACGATTTCCTCAAGGTCTGCAACCAGGTCCGGCGCTTGAAGGTCCGGGCCAACGCGGATACGCCTGAAGACGCGGCCCGCGCGCGCCAGTTCGGCGCCGAGGGCATCGGACTCTTCCGCGTCGAGCACATGTTCTACGGCAAGGGCTCGGCAGAACCCCTCTTCAAGCTGCGCAAAATGATCGTGTCCAAGACCGAGGAAGAGCGGCGCGCGGCCTTGGACGAGCTCTTCGTGCACGTGAAGGCCGACATCAAGGCGACTTTAAAGGCCATGCAAGGCCTGCCAGTCACGATTCGCACCATCGACCCGCCGCTGCACGAGTTCGTGCCGCACGAACACGAGAAGCTGGCCGCCCTGGCCGAGAGCCTGGGCATCAGCCTCGACGAACTCGAGGCTCGAGCCGCGAAACTGCGCGAGTCCAACCCCATGATGGGCCACCGCGGAGTGCGCCTGGGCATCACGTATCCTGAGATCACCGAGATGCAGGTGCGCGCCATCTTCGAGGCGGCGGCCGAGCTGGGCAAGGAAGGCGTGCGCACCCTGCCTGAGATCATGATCCCGGTCGTCTGCGTGGAGACAGAACTAAAGAACCAGCTGGCCATCTGCGAGCGGGTCTATCAGGAAGTCCTCAAGTCCCAAAGCGTGCGCGTCATCGGGCATCTCTTCGGCACCATGATCGAGATCCCGCGCGCCTGCGTCATCGCCGACCGCCTGGCCGAGACAGCGCAGTTCTTCTCCTTCGGGACCAACGACTTGACGCAGATGACCCTCGGCTTCTCGCGCGATGACACCGGCTCCTTCATGCCGGACTACCTCAAGAGCGAGATCCTCCCCAACGATCCTTTTCAGACCATCGATCAGGACGGAGTCGGGGCTCTCATGCGCCTGGGCGTGGAGCGCGGCCGCAAGATCCGCAAAGACCTCAAGATCGGCATCTGCGGAGAGCACGGCGGAGAGCCGGCGAGCGTGGAGTTCTGCCACTCGCTCGGCTTGAACTACGTCTCCTGTTCGCCCTTCCGCGTGCCCATCGCTATTTTGGCCGCGGCCCAGTCCGTGGTCAAGGAAAAGCCGAAGAGGAAGTAACTCTCAAACCGTTACGGCTGCTTGACGGCCACGGCTTCCAGGGCCTCGCTCCAATTAAGGCCAGTCAGACGCCACAGCAGGTCGGCCGCTGACTCGACGATCTTATTGGGAAGCCGCAATGCCGAGTGGTCGATCCCGACCCGCACGACCTTGAACCCGGCTTTTTCCAGCATCTTCTGGAGCGTCTCCGCCGTGAAATGCCAGAGGTGCACTTCCCTTTCGCCCGGCGTGTAGTAGCGCAAAAATCTCATCTTACCCAAGGCGTAAGCAGCCCTAAAAAGATGATTCGAGGCATTGGGCAAGGCCAGAACGAGGACTCCGTCCTCCTTGAGCAGGCGGCGCGCTTTCCTCAGATTCGCCAACGGATCCGTCGTATGTTCCAGCACATGCCAGAGCGTGACCACGTCGAAACTGCCTTCCTCCAGATCCAACGACAGCAGGTCGCCCTGCCTGGCATCCAGACCCAGGCGCTCTTGGATGTGCCTGACCGCCCAATCCGAGACCTCGGTGCCAAGGACCTCCCATCCCCCCCCCTTGGCGAGCCTTAAGAAATCCCCGTTGCCGCAGCCTGCGTCCAAGAGTCGGCCCACGCCATGGCAGCCATTGAGCAGCTTCAGCCGCTTTTGCCAGAGCGCTTGGCGCGGCGTGGCTTGCTCCTCGATCCAAGGACGGTAATACTCCTCGTCGTAATGGGAGCAGGATGCAACGACCGGCGCCGGGTCGAGAAAAATGAAGCCGCAATCCCCGCACCGGACCGCGCAGACGCCGTCTGGGGAGGACTCAAGGACCTGGCGTTCGCCGCCTCCGCACAGGTTGCAGGGGATGCCCATGATCGTCAGTCGGGATTTTTTCCAAGCAAAGCAATGCCGGATTTTGTTGTCGTGTATTTTTGGAAGCGGCTGTGCGGCTTATCTGGAATCGTCACAGCAATCAATCCGGCGGATAACATCGGTTTAAGAACAGATTGTCGAAACTTGGTCCTATTGGTTCTTCCAAAGGCAATCATGAGTCTTGAGAAACCTTGTGGAATCCTGCAGAGTCGAAGAAGCTCGGCCTGGTCCCCACTTAGTGCCGACTTGGTGCCTGCCTGGGCACCAAGTCCGACTGGGTCCCAACTGGGTCCCGACTGGGTCCCTTGCGAGGGACCCAGTCGCGACGGCACATGGCCGGGCGTCGCGGGCAAGGGGAATTTGACTGAGAAAAACGAATCCGCCGCGAAGATCGGCGCAGGCAGTCCGGCCTGCGAGATGGCCTCGCGGATGCGTCCTATTCCCGTTCCGGCCTTTTCGCCCTCATCCATACGAAAGAACAGATCGGCGATCAAAGGATTTCGCGGCAAGCTGCGCCGACCGAGATTCTCCAGCCTCAAGCCAGGGACTAGCCCCCCAGGGTTGATGATTTCGACCTTGTCGCGCGATATCTCCACCATGACGGCTCCGCCGCGCTCGAAGTAGTCCCTATGGATCACCGCATTGAGCAAAGCCTCGCGCAGAGCCGCCTGCGGGATGGCTGGGATTTCCTTGCGGCGAAGTCCGGTGATCTCATAGCGCAAGGGCAGATGGCGCCTCAAAAACGTCATCGCGCCATCCACATTTTCGGCGATCACTCCGTCATGTTCCTTGCGGTCCAGGATGGTCGTCCGCTGCGTCCCCTCAAAAAGGAGGCAGGTAATCCGCGACTGGATATGAAAAAGACGCGGCCGCTTGGCGAAAAATAGCACCCCGGCGTTATTGAAGACCAGCGATTTTCCATGGAGCTTCGCGGCGCCCATGTTGACGAGGAGGTCCTCTCTCTTGACGCCGCCCGGCTTGACCTTGGCCACCGCCAAGAAATTCTCAAAAGCCTCGATGCCGAAGTCGGCGGGATACCTGAAATCACGGCAGGGTGTTTCATCAAATGAAACCTGGCCCTGGGCGCGGACAAATCGCAGGAGTTCGTCCCGATTCATTTTCTGACTATTGGGGCCGGTACGCAGAAAATAGCCGTCAGAGCACCCATACGGCTTTTGCGTCCCCTCAGGCACTTCGATCATTAAGACGGAAGACCCGCCGTGTTTGAACGGGACAAGCTCTATGCGGACAGGAGGATCGCAATGACGGGCGGTGTCCTGAATTTGGGAAAGAGCCCGATTGGAAACATCGGCGCCTTTGACGCTCTTATCATCGGCAACCCCGACATAGACCCGTCCGCCCTCGGCATTGGCAAAAGCTACCAACGCCCGAGCCAGCGAATCGGAAGCCGATTCCTTGAACTCCACGAGTTGACCCTCCCAGGTTGAAAGAGCAAGGTCAAATTGGGCAACAGTCGGTGCTCCAGAACAGCGGCTCTTCATGTTCATCCCCGACGGTGGATCTGGCTGAAGAAGATCCCGATCGAGAGGCTGCCCACCACCACCGACACATAGAGCATGGTGAGGCTGGTGCGCAGAAAATGGATGTTGCTGAAGCCGTGGCGGTACCAGACCGCGCCGATGAACCCCGCAAAGCCCGCGATCATCAGCAGAAGGCCGGTCATGATCTTGAGCAGCGTCACCTCGCTCAACTCCAGGAAGAACCTGTTGATCGGCAAAGGGGCCGGGGATTTCGCATCCAGGATCAGGCCGTAGGAGATGGCCTGGGCGCCGAAGAAGCCGACCAGAACGGAAAAGATCAGGGAATGAAAATCGAAGATGGCCAGAGGCCCGATGCGCCGGGGCCCCAGGATCATGCACGGCAAAGCGACGGACAAGCTCAGGCCGAGCAGGACGATGCCGGAATAGGAGAAGCCCTGGGGAGCCCTGGAAAGGATGACGAGCAGATGCCGCATCCCATCGCGCCAGGTCGAGAGATGGGCCGCGCGCTGCCCATGGTCCTTGCGCAGAGCGATCGGCACTTCCAGGATCAGGTCGCCGGCCTGCAGAGCGCCCACGATCATCTCGGAGGCGAACTCCATGCCGCTGGAATGCGCCCGCCAACGGCTCAAGCGTTTGCGGCGAAAGGCCCGGAAGCCCGAATTGCAATCCGTGATCTTCCCGTGGAAGAGGATGTTGATGAGCTCCGTGAGGACCGGCGTGCCCAAGTAGCGATGCAAGAGCGGCATGGCCCCTGGGGCGATGTTCCCCTTGAGCCGCGAGCCCATGACCATGGCCGCGTTGTTCTCCCGAAGATGCCTGACCAGGTCGGGCCCTCGGCTGAAGTCATAGGTCGCGTCCGCATCGCCGAAAAGGATGATCTCTCCTTGGGCCGCGGAAAATCCGCCTTGCAGAGCGGCCCCGTATCCCCGGGCTGCGACAGCCACGACCTTCGCCCCAGCCTCCTGAGCCAGCTCGCGGCTGCGGTCACTCGAGCCGTTGTCCGCCACGATGATCTCGAAGGGATCTCCGGACTGGGAAAAAGCCTCCCGCGCCTCGCGCACGACCAGAGCGATCGTCCGGGCTTCATTGAGGCAGGGGATGACCACGCTGATGAACGGCTCTGTTTGAGTCATGTTCATCGCCATTGTAGCGTTCCAACGGGTAGCCTGTCCATCACGCGGCCGAGCGTCCCGCGCGCCGAAGCACCGCGAGTAGAAGCCCCGCATCCTTGCGGCAGGGCTTCAAGCGCAGCATCGCGCCGCGCACCCGCCGGGCCTGGACTTTCAGCGGCACGCCCTGCATGTAGTCGAGCGCAGCAAAGGCCCGCAGAAACTCGCTGACCAAGGCCTCGAGCTGCTCGGCCGGGGCCGGGGAGAATCCCGGAGCCTGGACCCGTCCGGGCCGGCTGGCGCGCGACAATTCGTAGGCCACCAAGGCCGCGGCTTGGCCCAGGTTCATGGAGGGAGAGCGCGGCGAGGTCGGGATGCGCACCACCGCATGGCAATGCCCGAGCTCTGCGGCCGTGAGACCGGTCTTCTCAGAGCCGAAGAGGACAGCCAAGATTTCCCCCCGGGAAAGATGCTTATTAAGGAAGGCCCCCAGGGCCGGCAAGTCCAGAAGAGGGCTGCGCAAGCGGCGGCGGCTGCCGCAAGTGCCTAAAACCAGCGTCGCGCCGCTCAAAGCCTCAGACCTGGGAAGCGACCGGGCCTCGCGCAGGACCTGCGCCGCGCCCACAGCGGAGCGGGCTTCGCGCCAGACCGGCGCGTAAG
Organism: Elusimicrobiota bacterium; assembly: GCA_023249645.1. GTDB lineage: Bacteria > Elusimicrobiota > Elusimicrobia > UBA1565 > UBA9628 > UBA9628. The sequence goes on along the minus strand of JAHFCF010000026.1, from coordinate 10,921 downwards.
GCTCGACCACCACCAGGTCTTTCAGACCGAAGTTGGCCATGGCCCGCGCGACAGCGCCGATGTTGTTGGGATCGCGGGGGCGGACCAGGATGAAGCGGGTCGAGCGCTTCAAGGCTTGCCGACCCGGTAGACGCACAGCCGCGGGCCCATGATCCGGCCGGGGACCGGGTCGAACTCGATGAGGCGCGAGGCGCGGGTCTCGAGCTCCGCGAAGAATCTCGCCAACTCAGGGGCCCTCTGCGGCGTGGCCCCGAAACTGGACGTGACCACATACTCCACCCCGCGGGCCGCGGCTTCCTCCAAGCCCCCGGCCACGTCGAGCATGGGCGCGTCGGCCTGGGACAGCCGGACATGGCGCGGCGAGGTATGGATATCAACCGCCGTGCGCCGGATGCGGAAGACCCGCCAGCCCCCACCCGGGTGCGTGTCGGCCATGCCGCAGTAAAGACGCGAGCGCAAGGAACCGGCTTCCCTGGTCCGACGGCAAAGCTCAACCGCTTCCTCCCGCGTCATCGGAAGGTCCGGCGAGGCGTCGGGCATATCCAGCAGGACGCTGGAGCCGGGAGGGATATGGCTCCGCGCCCAATTGGTCGCGAGCCGTCGGGTATCCGCAAGGAGCAAGCTATGATCGAGGTCCGCGGAGATCAAAAGTCCAGGCGCGGCAGCGGCGATCACCAGCAAGACCGTGGTCCACTTCTTGGCGGCGATGCCCTCCAGCCAGGAAAGCCCTTCCGCGGATAAAAGCGCCACGCCCGGGAGCAAGCCCATGAGATAGCGCATGTTGGAACCATCCTGATTGTTGGACAGCATCACCAAATAGGCCGCGATGCCTCCCAGAAAGACAAGAACCAAGCGCTTCTCGCTGCGCCAAAGACGCACGGCTCCCAGAATCAGACCGACCCCGGCCAAGGACCAGGGACCTGGGAACACCCACAGATTGTGCAGCACGGCGCGCGCCATGGCCCACCGGCTCCACGGCTCCATCGCGGCGAACTCTGAGAGGTCCTTCAGGCTGACAAGGAAGTCCTTGAAATCAAGCAGGATATAGGGGGAGCCGCCGAAAAAGCCGAGCGCCGCGAACGCCAGAGCCTCGCAGAAAAAACGGCGCGGCGGCCGTGCGGGCGAAAGGAAATGGGCCAGAGCCGCGGCAGCGACCATGCCGGCGGCCGTGTATTGGCTGGAGAGGGCCAGTCCGACGAAAAGCCCGCAGGCCCAATGCGAAGGACGGTCTCCCTGGCGGAAGAGCCTGAGCAGGAAAAGCCATGCGCACGAGGCGAAGAGCATCATCAGGCTGTCCGGCTTGAGCGAATGGGCGTTCTCGACCAGAGCGGGCGAAACGGCCAGCAGCAGCGCGGCCCAGGGCAGGCCGGCGGGACGGCGCTCGCGCTCCATCTTGACCACGATCCCCAAAGCCGCCAATTGGCAGAGCGCGGCCAGAGACCGGCCGATCAGATAAAAACCCGTGGGATGCCAGGCATAGAGGCCGATGAACTCCGTCACGCCGCGGAGCTTCCCGAAGACCGACCAGGCGACGAAATAGATCCCGTAGAAGAAGCACAGCACGTAAGGCCACAGGGTCGGATACTTGAAGAAGGCCGGCTTCAGGCTCCCGCCGCCGAAGGAGAGAGCCAGGTTGACGATGTGGGGCTCGTCCCCGTTATAGATGGAAGGAAGTCCCCAGGAAATGCCGACGAAGCGCAGGACCAAGGCCCCCAGGATGATCAGCCAGGGCCAAGCCTTCATTGCGCCTCTGCGCGCAGAGACCGATAAGTCCGATCCAACAGCCGGTCGCTGCGGCAGAGGATCAGGGATCGCGCCAAGAGAAGATAGACCCGGGACCGCGGGAGCATCACGCGCTGGGCCGGGTCCAGAGGATTGGCGCGGCGCAGCAGGGCGAGCGTCCCCAGGCCGATCCAGATGGGCCAGATGCAGGCCAAGCGCACGCGCCAAAGATTTTTCGGCACGCGCAGGGCGTAGTCCCAGCCCGCGTCCAGATGGGCCAGGGCGGCATCGAGCCACTTCCCATAGAGCGGCCGGATCTCGTCGAAGCGCGCGGGGTCGAGGAGTTGCTGCGGCTCGGCGATCGGCAGATAACAGCGCCCCAGGCGCAGGTCTGCGGCCACATCGCGCAGGACATTGATCAATTGCAGTCCCTTGCCGAAGCGCACCCCCAGGCGGACCATCTCCTCCTGGTCCAGTCCCTGAAAAGCGGACAGATGCGCGGCGCACATCTTGGTCCAGAACTCGCCCACGCAGCCAGCGACCATATAGGTGTAGCGGTCCAACTCCTCATCGTTCGCCAAAGATTGAGGACCGTCTCCGGGAAATCTCTCCAGATCGAAGATCTGTCCGGAGATGATGGTATCCAAGAGGCTACGGACCATCTCCTGGTCGCCGGGACTCAAAGCCGCAAAAACCGAGAGGCAATCATGAAGCCGCTCCAGCAGCACTCGCTCGGCCGGCAATGCCTGGCCTGGAGCGAGTCCGGCCAAAGGCCGAAAATCCCCCTGCTGCATCTGCCGGAGAATCTCTAGACGATCCTCCCGGGGTACGGCCTGGGTGTCGGCCACCGTGTCCGAAGCCCGCGCCAGAAGATAGGCCAAGGAGATCTGCGGCCTGATCTGAGGCGGAAGCACGCGCAGGGAAAGGTAGAACGAGCGGGAAACCCCGCGCAGGAGGTCATCCATCACAGCAAGGCGGGGAAGCACTCATCCTCGATGGCGCGGTAGCGGGAGGCGACCGCGTCGACGAAGCTGCGCTTGGCGTTGTAGGAACCGGGGAAGAAGCTCCCCTTGAATCCCGCCATGACGAGCTTCTTGAGCTGCTGTCGCGTCAAGCCGACATGGTTGGCCACGAGCTCGATCTCCCGGCACACCGTGGTGTTGGAGACCAGGCGGTTGTCCGTGCAGAGGCTCACCGAGAGACCGTAGTCGATCATCTTCTTGATCGGGTGGGCCGCGATGGACTTGATCGAAGGCGTGGTCTGCAGATTGCTCGTCACGCAGGCCTCCACGCCGATGCGCTGGCTGGCCATGTAGCTGGCCAGGTCCTCGACGTAGCGGCGGCGGTCCGTGATCTGGGGGTCCCGAATCATGTCCTGAGCGAAGAGGAAGGTCCCGTGGCCGATGCGGTTGGCATGGCATTGGGTGATGGCTTGCCAGATGGACTCGGGCCCGTAGGCCTCTCCCGCGTGCACGGTCTTGCGGATGAAGTGGTCGTGCGCGTACTGATAGGCTTGGCGGTGGCGCTCCGGCGGATAGCCCGCCTCCTCGCCGGCCAGATCGAAGCCCACCACGGGCAAGCCTTCCTTGAGCCAGTCCGCGGCCGCGCGGGCCAGCTCCAGAGAGGCCGCGGCCGTGATGTCGTCCTCCTCGGCATGCTCCATCAAGCGCAGGATGTCCGCGTAATAGGGCGACATGCCCGGCTTGAAGCGCCGCATGGCGCAGACGATGACGCCGTAATGAAAGGGCAGGTCTCCCCCCCGACGCACGATGGCTTGCCGGTTGTGCGCCCTAGCGCCGGCCCAAAGCCCGCGGGAAACGGCCTTGACCGCGTCGGTGGCGGTCATGTGCCGGCAGACATGGAGCTGCGGGGCGAAACGGACCTCGATGTAGCGCACCCCTTCGGCCGCGCAGTCCTCGACGAGCTCCTGGGCCACGCGCTCGAGGTTCTCGCGGCTGCGCAGGACCGCGCAGGTCAAGGCAAAGCCCTGCAGATAGTCGCGCAGATTGCGGTAGGAATCCTTGAAGATCAGCTTCTTCAAGCCGGACTCGGTGAAGGAAGGCAGCTTGACGCGTTCCTGGCGGGCCAGCTCGATCAGAGTCTTGAGCCGCAAGGAGCCGTCCAGATGCAGATGCAGGTCGGACTTGGGGATGCGGCGGATGAACTCGGAAGTGATCTGATCCTTCATAGGACTTTTATCTTACGATATTTTGCAAACCAGGCCAAAAGGCCCAGAATGTCTCTAGGCACAAAGACCCAGGGGAAGTGGGTCTTAAGGCGCAGGTGCGAGAACCTCTAGTTTGCTACCCTCTTATAAGGAAAGAAATTTCAATGAAAGGATTGCGCTCTCTGCTTGCGGCGGTGTTGGCCGCCGTCCTGGTCCTGCAAACGCCCGGCCCAGGAGCTTTCGCCGCCCTGGCCGAGCCCACAGGCCCGAATGCGGGCAAACCGATCATCCCCATCCTCGGGCCCGTGCCAGCCCCCCTCGCCATAGATCCCGCATCGCCAGTCAATGGCCCGCAAACGCCCCCAGCCCCCCCTCTGGACAGCCGCGAAGCACCACTTCCAGAAACTCTCTCCAAGGAAAAACCAGTCACTCCCGCGACAACGCCTCAAACAACTCCCGGTGTTACTCTTCAGTCTTTATTCGCGACGTACGAGCAGCGCCAAGCAGAGATCGCCGCCGCACTGGCTCATCCCTCTTCTCCCGAGGAAGCGCGGGGCGCCGCTGCCCCTCTGTTCGTCGGAAAAGAAAGCAAACCTGACCCGGTCGATCTGACCGCTCCTGTTCCAGAAACTCCGACCAAAGCGAATCTCCCAAAAACATCGGATGGACAAGCGAATCTGCGCAGCCCCGAATGGTGGAGTCGCATCCAAAGCCTGCCCTCATCCTTTAAATGGGGCTTCACGCCCGCATGGACCATCAACGGCATGTCCCAGGAAGTCCAGGCCGTGGCTCTGCCTCTCTTCTCAGCGGCACTCTTCGGCGTTGAGACGACGATCCTCATGACCGGAGTCGGCTACCTCATGCGTATCGTCGGCGCTTGGGCAGGCTCCAGCCTCATGGCCCGATTCAATCCCAAGTGGGTCAATGTGGCGGCGCTCGCCCTTTTGGTCGCTGCCGGCATGCCCATCCCGATCGCCGCGGCCTGGCACGCCTCCAAGGCGGTCATGCTCGGCATCTTCTACGCCAACGCCGTCATCCAGGGTCTTGTCTATGGCGTCAACCGAGGAGTGGGCGAGAATCTCCTGGCGCGGCTGCTCATCGGCAAGGACAAGCCCCAGGATCTCGAGCTGGGCCTCAACGTCGCCTACCAATGCGTAGAGATCTGCTGTCTCATCATGTCGTACAAGGTGGCCGTTCCCCTCCTGCACGCCGTGGGCGGCAACATGATGATGGTCCTCTCCAGCATCGGCATCGGGATCGCGTCGGTCTTCTACGCTTTCCTTAAATTCCGAGAACCCTGGGCTACGCCGGCCCCGAACGGCACCGCATCGCCGGGCACCGATGAGCCTGCATCCAAACTCGGGATCCAAGATTACATGCCCTACGCCTTCTTCAGGTTCATGCACTTCATGGTCTACGGCGTCCTGGCCACGGTCTGGGCCTTGACCGTGTTCTCCGCTGACTCGGCCGCCGGCACCATGATCGGCCTCTATGACGGCGGCAGCTGGCTGTTAAGCCTCCTGGCCTCCATCGCCCTGCTGCCGGACAAGAAACTGGGCCGCCGCGGCTGGACCGTCATCGGCGGCGTCAGCGCCATCGCCTTTGTCTGGTCATCTTTGCTCAACATCCCGATCCTTACCTTCGCCTTGGGAGGAGTCCTGGGGGGCGCCATCACCATCAACTCGAACAAATGGATGGCCTATTACTCCGAGAATCTGTCCCAGAACAAATATCGGAACCTTTCCAAACTCATGATGACAGCCAGCATACTCGCCATGCTCCCCATCTTCATCGCCGTCAGCCTGGCGCGGATATCCCCGACCGTGGCTGCCGTGCTTTCCATGCACAACATCCTGCTGGGAGCCAACATCTACATCACGCTCGCTGCCGCGATCATGATCGCGTTGCAGCTTAGAAGCACGAAGGCCTGACGCCTCCCGACAGCTTCGCCACATCCTCATAGCGCTGTCCGTCAAAAGAAAAAATCTGTCCGGCATAGCCTTCCTCTGAATTCCCGCCCAGACGCTGATGCGTCCGGCATGCTTGAGCCAGCTCCGTCCGCCCCTCTTCGCCTCGCCCCAAGCGCGCCAGGGCCTCGGCCAGCAGCAGGCGGGCCTGGATGAAATTCGGTTCCAAGGCCAGCGCTCTCTGCGCCAACGTCAGGACTTGAGGCCACGCGTCGTGTCCGCGCAGGACCTCGGCGCGCAGGACCGGCAGGATCGCGTTCTGGGGGCTCAACGCCTCGGCCCGCTCGAGCTGGAACAACCCCTCCTCCACGCGCGGCGGCTTCTGCTCGAGCCATTCCCTGGCGAATCTCTCGCGCAGATAGGGATCGGCCGGCGCCAGAACGACGCACCGACGAGCCAGCTCCAGACGGAGGGCCGGATCGGCTGGGCGGGCCTGCCAATCTTCCAGCAGCCGGCCGGGGACCCAGGAGAACGCGGCCAGCGCCAGACCCGCGAGGGCGAAGGCGCGCCAAGACGAGCCGCCCGCCTCCTCGCCGCCTTCTTCCCCGCGCCATACGGCCAAGGACGACGCATACAGCAGGCCCAGCGCGGGCAGCTGGAACATGTTGTCGAGAAGACATTGGACGGACATGGCAAGGCAAGCAGCCTTGGCTGCTTGCCTAGTCCAGTCCGGCTCCCCTCCCCCCCGCCGACGCGCCAGACTCCACAGAGCGAACACCAGCAGGAGCGCCGCCGGCCAGCCGGATTCCGCGGCAGTCTCCCAGAGCTCGCTATGCGCGTGCTCCGCGCGGAAACGATAATTCACTTCCCCGTAGCCGGCCGGAAAATTGTGCTGGAGGAAGGCATTCGCGAACTGGCCGGGGCCGGCGCCGAACACTGGATGCTCCCCGGCGATGCTCCAAGCCGCAGTCCAGATCTGCGGCCGCTTGAAGGCATGCACCGCCCGCCATTTGGCCAAGGTCATGAAAGCCAGACCGCCGACCAAGACCGACACCGCCAGAAAAGACAGCAGCTTGCGCCGGGAAAGATCCCTAAAAGCCACGAATCCCGCGCCACAGGCAGCGGCTACCAGAGCCCCCCGTGAAAAACAATAAAAGATCTGAGCCAGGGCCACGAACGCGAGCGCTCCGCAGGCCCAGCGCGCCGCGCCGCGCGGACCCTTGCGGTCGAGCCACGCCGTCAAAGCCGCGCTGAAGAACGCCGCTTCCACGAAGGCGGTGTAATTGTAGTACGGAGGCAGCAGGCCGAACGGAGAGCCGGCGAGGTCATGGATGAAGAAAGAACCGACAGCCAGGATGAGCGAACAGCCGCCCAGGCCCCAGAACCACCAGCGCCGCTGAGACTCGCCCCACAGCGAAGCCGTTAAGGCGAAAAAGACGGCGATGCTCGCCCAACGGGAAAGCACGGTCAAGCCCGTGAGCGGTTGGGGACTGGCCAATACGGAGAGAGCGACCCACCCCAGAAAAGGCAGCCAAGGATACAGAAACTTCTGGCGCACACCGCCCCATTGCAGCGCCGCCAACCAGAGACAGGCGAGGGCCGCAGCAGCCAAGAGAGGATCGCGCAGGCCGCCGGAGAAGAATCCGCAGAAGAAAACCGCCAGGAGGATGAGATTCAGAATGGGAATTTGTACTTCTTGAGCCCCAGCTCGGCCTGGATGGCCTTGATCTCTTTCTGGAGCTCCTGATTGACAGGCACGCCCTGGGATTGGCGCTCGAGCCAGGCCAGATGCTCCTTTTCTCCCGCCGTGTAGATGCGCTCGGCGCCGGGCATCTTTTTAGAGGCGCGCAGCTGGCGAAGGATGTCGCCCGCCGTCTTCTTGAACTCCTCCACAGGGCAGAAAGCGGAGATGTCGATCGCCATGAAGAAGTGCCCGAGATGATAGGGGACCTTCTTGCCGTTCTCAAAACCCAGAAGCATCTTAAGAAAACTCCCTCCTTGTAAGGCTGCAGAGAGTATCTCAACCACCGTGCAGTAGCCGTAACCCTTATAAGCGGCCGTCTCCTCGCCGATGCCGCCCAGAGGAGTCAGGGCCGCGGTGCCCTTGATCAGCTCCTGCAGAACAGCCCGGCTGTCCGTCTTGCTCTGACCGTTGGAGTCGATGACCCAGCCCGAGGGCAGGGTCTTGCCCGCGCGGGCATAGACCTCGATCTTGCCTCGCTGGGTCAGGGAAGTCGCGCAATCCAGGACAAAGGGAAACTCCTCGTCCGTGGGCAGGCCGAAGGTCAGGGGATTGGTGCCGAGCATGTTCTCCACGCCGAAGGTCGGGGCGACCGACGGTCGGGCATTGGTGCCCGTGATGCCGACCATGTCGGCATCACAGGCCATGAGAGAGTAGTAACCCGCGATGCCGTAATGCGTCGAGTTGCGGACCGCCGCCATGCCCAGGCCGTATTTCTTCGCCTTCCGGATGCACATCCGCATGGCACGCTCGGCGATGACATGGCCCATGCCGTCATGGCCGTCGATGACCGCGGTCGTCGGCCCCTCGCGCACGACCTCGAAATTCGTGACCGGCTGCTGGATGCCGTCCTTGATGCGGTCGTAGTAGATGGTCTTGAAGCGCGCCACCCCGTGCGAATCGATGCCGCGCTTATCCGACGTGATGAGCACCCGGGCGCAGACCCTGGCGTCCGCCGCAGGAACGCCCACTCCCACGAAGGCGTCCGCCATGAACTTCTCCATGACGTCGAACGGCATCCAGACGATGCCTTCGCCTATCGGCTGAGCCATAGTTGCTCCCTGCAGAAGCGACTCGAAGCGGACTTATCCACCGACTCGCCCCGGACCGAGTTGGACCCGCTGCGACTATGTCCGGACACAGTATGCTCAACTTGGTGCGCACCAAGCTTGACGGCCAACTCTGTGCGCGAAGAGTTTGTGGATAACTCGATCGACAAACGGTCGGAGTTCATGAAAAAATCCGCAACGCTTCATCGAGCCGTTGGGCCAGATCCTTGGCCACGGCCTGCGATTTGACGCCGCCGAGATTGATGCGCACGTTCTCCGCCGCGCAGAGCGCCGCGGCCTTCAGAAGATGCCCGGCCGAGTTCATGTCAGAGAGGACCGAAGCCAAGAGAGCGCCCCGGGCTTGCCCCACGACTTCAAAGGCCTCGCTCGCGGCGCTGGCCGTGCGCAAAGGCACCTCGGCCGCCTGGATCAAGGCCGTCTGCATTCTCTCGGCTCGGGCAGGATCCTCCTTGGACAGAGCCAGGGCCGCCATAAAACATTCGAAAGCCGCCGCATCCTCGGCCATCAATGCTTCAAAGTCCGCCTGAAGCCGGGCAAAAGTGCTCCGCGCCTGCTCAAGTCCCGGTTTTTTCGACTCCTCGACTTTCTTCGATTTTAGGCTCAAACCACAAGCCATCATCCCCAAAGCGCAGCCCATCGCGCCGGAGATGGCCGCGGCAGAACCTCCGCCCGGCGTGGGCTCCGTGTTGGAAAGAGCCTTTGAAACGACCCGCGCCGCTTGCTGCCAACCCGCGGCCGGCTTCAAGGCGCCCACGGCATCCAGACGGTTTTCCAGGATCTGGACCTCCGGATCGAAGTTCTCCAGATTCAGCGTCTCGATGGCCAGGTCGACCAAGGCCTGCCTCGGCAAAAGCCCGACGATCTCGGCGGTCTTGACCTGGGCCCCATGCTCGGCGGCCAAGGCTCTCGCCGTGGCGAGGACCTTCGCCATGGAAGTCGTCTTGTAGTCCGTGAGGACCGTCGAGATCTGCACCTGCCGGCGGGCCGAAAGCTCGATCTCCTTTCCCCGCACGCAGGCAAGTCCGCCTCCTGAAGCGCGCAGCCTCTTGGCGATGTCCTTGCCGGCGGCCATGTCCGCGATGTCGAGGTTGAGGTTGAAGTTCACGATCTGCTCTCGCGCGCCGACCGCCACGGCGCCGGCCGTGGGATGGATGCGGTTGGGACCGAAATCCGGGGCGCGGGAAGGATCCTTTCCGATGAGTTCGCGCAGACCCTCGAACTGGCCCTTGCGCACCACGGCCAAGTCCTTGCGCTCCGGCACGCGCGCCGCGCGGTCATAGAGATAGGTCGGGATGCCCAGTTCCCTGCCGATGCGCTCGGCGAGCTCGACCGCCAGGACCGCGCATCCTTTGATGTCGATGCCTTGAACCGGGATGAAAGGGATGACGTCAACGGCGCCCATGCGGGGATGCTCGCCCTTATGCTTGGTCAGATCGATGAGCTCTAGGGATTTTTTCGCCACGCCGAAGCAGGCCTCCACGGCCGCCGCCGGCGGAGCCACGAAGGAAAGCACGCAGCGGTGGTGGTCTGAGTCCGTCTCCACGTCGAGGATGACGACGCCCGCGACCCGGCGCGCCGCGGCCACGATGGCCTCCACCTTGGCCTTGTCCCTGCCCTCAGAAAAATTCGGCACGCATTCGACCAAGCTACTCATGGGATCCCCCTTGGGCTTCTTATATAAAAATTGACAGGAGGCATCAATGCAGCGCCGCGGCCTCGGCGTCCAAGACCGGGCCTAACTTGCGGAACTCCCCCGTCCGCTTCCAAGAGGACTTGGCCCTGGCATAGAGCAGGCGCGCCTCATCCGGGCGGCCCTGCCGCAGCCGCAGCCTTGCCAGATTGGCCAGCGCCAAAGCATGGTCTGGCCGGATGGCCAAGGCTCTGTGCAGGGGCTTTTCAGCCTCGACAAGGCGGCCGGACAGCATCAAGGCCGCCCCTTGGGCATTGAGCGCCGAGACCAAGCCCGGCCTCAAGCGCAGCGCCTGGTCCAAGGCCTTGAGTCCCGGGGCGAGCTGGCCCAAAGTCAGCTCCTCGCGGCCGGCCAGATACAGGGCATAGCTCGAAGTGAAATTCCGGTCATCCACGACCCTGAAGACCGCGCTGCCTTCGGACGCATTCGCATAGACCGGCTCAAAGGCCTCGGGCCAGGAGGCGGACCAGCCCATGTTCTGCCTCCAAAGGCGGTCCTGGTCGACGGTCCTGGCCCCGGCGATGGTGAGGAGCTTGACCGGCAGGGAGATGACGTGCGTGATGCCTTGGCGCAGGCACTGGTAGCGGTACTCCTCCGTGTCGTCAGCCAAGACTGCGGGCAGAC